>CAYTVN010000066.1:0-12636 GCA_964441655.1 uncultured Verrucomicrobiota bacterium
CCCGAGCACGTGGTGCTGAATTTCGCCCTCCAGTTGTGTGATGCCCTGGAGTACGCCCACACGTTCCCCGCGGGCGCCATCATCCATCGCGACCTCAAGCCCGGCAACATCCTGCTGCAAAAGACCGACCAGAAGTCGGGGCCGGCCCCCGTGCCCGCGCCGACCTCGCCCGAGCCTGAGCTGCGGGTGAAGATCGCCGACTTCGGTCTGGCCCGCATTGTGGGCACCGATTACATCAAAGCGGTCATTGACCGTTCCACCCATCTCACCGTCATGCCCCTGCGGCCCACCTCGGGCGATGCGCAGGCCACCGAGATCAATACCGGCGCGGGCAGCACGGTGTCGCTGCTGGGCACCTATGACTACATGAGTCCGGAGCAGAAAGTGGGCTCGCAGGTGGATGCCCGCAGCGATGTGTATTCGCTGGGCTTGATCCTCTATCGCATGCTCACCGGGCACAAACCCGAAGGCAGCTACGATCCGCCCTCCAAGGCCGGCGTGAGCCGCCGCTGGGACGCCATCATGGCCCGCTGTCTCAAGCGCGAGCTGGAAGAGCGCTATGCCTCGGCCGCCGCCCTGAAAAAAGATCTGCTGGCCATGAAACAGCCGCGCCTGAGCCAGTACCGTTTGTTCGCGGGGGCGGCGGTGTTGCTGCTGGTGCTGGCCTTTCTGGGCGGGCTGGCCTTGCGTCGACCTGCGACCTCTCCGGATGAACGGCCATCGTCCGGCCCGGTGGCCGCCGCGCCCGAGGGGCTTGTGATTCCCTATGTGCTGGAAGTGAAGCCCGTGGGGGCCAGCCTTAAAATCGAGCGCAATGGCGCGCTGGTGGCGGAGCGAACGCTGTCCGCCAAATCCACCACGGTGGAATTGAAGCCAGGCGTCTACACCTTTGAGCTGAACGCAGCAGGCTACCGCAAGTTGGTCCAGAATGTTCCGGTGGGACCGGACCAGCCCCGGAAATGGACCGTGGCCATGACGGAGTCGCTGGGCTATTTGCGCGTGGCCGATGCCGACGGCCAGCAAATCTCCATCTTGAACGAAGCCGGGCAACCGGTGACCGGCATTGAGCCGGAAGTGCAGGGCAGCCTGCGCATTTTCAAGCTGCCGGTCGGAGCCTACGAGCTGATGGTGACCAAGCCGGACTACGAAGCGGTGTCGCGCAAGGTGCAGATCGTGGAGGATGTACCGAGCGAGGTAAAGGTGGACCTGTTGCCGCTACCGGGCTCCCTGCTCGTGCGCAGCGAACAGCCCGCAGAACTCTGGCAGGGTACGCGTCGCCTGGGCGACACGGGGGAGTGGATTCGCAAATTGCCGGCGGGCTCGATGGAAATCCAGGTGCGGCGGCCCGGCTATCGCGAGGCGCGGTTGACTGTGGATATTCCGCCCAATGGCGAGCGCGAAGTGACGCCGGACCCGCTGGTGGCGGAGTTTGCCACCCTGATCGTACAGATGGAGGTGCGCGGACGGACCGTACCGGCGGAGTATCAGCCGAAATTAGGCATCTTGCGGGTGGGCACCAATGAGGCGCAGCAGGTCGAATTGCCCTGGCGCGGGGAAACGCGGATGCTCAATCAGGACCTGCCCATCGAATTGAGCGTGGAAGGCTACGATCCGCTCAAACCCGAAGTGGTCCGGTTGCGCGATGGTCAGGAACAGACCGTGTTGTTCCGCATGCTGCCACTGTTTGTGAAGTTGACCGTCAACGCCAACGTGCCTGCGGATATCTATCGTTTGCGTGCCGGGCAGACGGCCCAGGGATGGCGAAAGTTTGTTTTCGGCCGCGATATACCCATCGGCAAAACCGGCGAACCGCTGACCCTGGACGCTTTTGTGCCCCAGCAATTGACTGTGCTGGCGGAAGGCTACGAGCCGCACACCCTCGACATCCACCTGGTCCGGCCCGGTGCGACGGATGAAATTCGACAGGTGGAATTGAAGCCGCTGCCCCCGGGTCCCTGAGCGCCGGGCTGGATGTTCAGTCGCCGCGGTTATCGTTTGCGCAATCAGCTCGAGCGTTGGCTAAACTTCTTACTTCCCGGCAGATAAACCACGTGCCGGTGATGGCGTAGAAAAGGAAGAGTGCCCAGACAATTCCGGGGGCGTGGTGGGTGGATGCGGCCGATTCGCCTGCGGGCAGCGGCCTCGTCATCGAGAAGAGCAGGGCGACTTCACCCAGGCACCAGCCATCTATGGCCAGTTTGCCCATGAGGCCCGGGACCAGGAAGCCGGCTGGAGTGGGCCACGAGCACGCCACCGCCTGCCAGGTCAATTGAGCGGCCCGATCCAGGTCGCCGGCCCGTCTGGCGGCCCCGATGCCGAAGGCGGAAGCCACCGTGCCGAAGCCCGCTATGATCGGGCCGGAATCCACATCCATCACCTGCGTGGTCTGGCCCCGCGCAATTTCGGTGAACCCGGCCAGCCAGTCTGTCGAGTTCCAGAAGTTGCTGGCATAGAGCTGGTACCAGGCCAGGGCTTGTTCGGCATCCAGATCGGGAGCGAAGAGCAACAGGCCGGAATTGCCGCAGCCGCGTGAGGCTTGCACACAATAACCACTGGTCACTTCCGCCTGATAAGCCGGCAAGCCATTGGACGACTTGAGCGGACCCTCCAGGGATCGGATCAGGGCCGCGGCCAGTTCGTTGGCGTTGGTGCCTTCGAGGGCGGCCGCGCGCTGGATGGCGGCCACCGACCACACCACATCCACGGGATAGCACTCACCAGGGTAATCATTGAGAACGTGGTAGGGCGAGGTCATCAGCTCGCGGGCCAGTCCGGTCCATTGGGCATGGAGCAGTTCGCGATCGGTGTCGGCGCCGGTGATGCGGGCGTGGGCGGTCAGCCCCATCATGAGCAGCATGCGGTAGAACACATTCTCGCGGTCCAGGTAGGAGTCGCCCCACTTGTGGCGCACCCAGGTCGCGGTGTCCCGGCTCACGACGATGTCGCGGGCCCGGTCCACCGCGCGCCGGATCGCCCCGGAGCGTGCATCCACCCGGCCGTCCGCGTGGAGTTGCTCGGCGGTGAGCAGAAAAAAGACGGAGCCGAACATGGGCCATTCCGTGGCCGCCACATGCTCGGGGTTCAAATGGGCGGCGCGTTGTTCGGCGAGGAATCGGTCGGCCCAGCGTTCGTAGCGGCCGGCGGTCTGCCGGAACCAGAACGTGATCAACCGGCTCTGACCGGTGGTGCGCACGGCGGGATCCAGCAGCACCCAGGCGCAGGTGAGCGCGGGATAAACGAAGAAGAACACTGCGAAGAGCAGGCTGAGCGCGGAGATTGCCCGGCACCACCAGATTTTAAATTTTACATACTGCATCTTTTTTAGGTCCAGCGTTGTTCCGTCGCATAGTGCCGCCAGTTGGGCCTGGAGCCAGACGGCAGGCGCGCGATAAACTCACGCGATGTCGGGCAAAAGCGCGATAGGTGGCATCGAATAGATTTCGGAAAAAGGGGGTCACGGAGAACAGATAAATCGGGTAGGCCCACCAAATCCGCTGCAGGACGAAACGATACACATCGGCACCAGAGATCAACGTTCCGTCCGACAGCAACAGGCGCAGGTCGTAGAGCGCTTGGTCAGGTGGTAGAGCTAATTGTGCCTGTACCCACCTACTTTGTAGCGGGGCGGTATCCAGTCCCTGTTGGCGCAGGGTGTCCGACCAGAATGGAATCCAGCGGCGGCAGAATCCGCAGTCATCGTCGTATAAAACCCAGCCGATCTTTTCCTGATAGGCCTTCGCGTTCACAGCGTAGTTCCCCAGGATACTTCTACTGAAGATCCTTCCACCAAAAAGGCGGAAACCGGAGGAGCGTGAAGAATGATTCCCCAGGCCGGTCCATAAGTTCCGGTCATATCGCCTTCTACGCTTGGTGATGTGGCGTCGCGCATGCGCCAGCGCGGATGATGGACTTGATATTCGGTCGTAGTTCCGTTCGTCCGTTGCACGTAGCCCCAATAGTGCTCCGTGATGTATTCGGCTTCGCTGCCGGGCGCGGCGACTGCGACCGGTCCGATTGCGGTCACACTCACTTTGTTCTCCCGCCCGCGCATCCACCATGAATACGACGTGGCCAGTGTTTCGCCGGTCGGTTCGGGATACAACCGGTGGGCCATGTGGGTGGATACATAGTGTTCGCCGTAGAATAAGCGTGCTGTAAGTGCAATAGCTGGGCGGGGCACGATTTCCTTGATAAAAACCACCCCCCGCCGTATTTCGTGGCCCTCACGGCGGCGCACGTAGAAACGCAAGTTGATCTCTTCGAAGTTGCGGTGAAACGGAATACGGATACCGCAGACGCGTGTCTGAAGAAAAAGAAACCCTACCAGGCTGACGTAGGTATTCCCGTGCCAGTCATCCAGTTCGGTTCCCGCGGGGACCAGGGGTTGCAGGAGGGCTGGATCTACAAGGTAATTCAGCATGGCTAGATGGCGCCATTCCGCTGTCAAAAAGGGCTGGCCATGTTGCTTCATGGACGCGATGCGGGTGCCACATAGCCTTCCGCGAATTGCGGGAGGTCGTCGTGGATTTCACACCAGGGCACCCTGGCTTTGACCCAGATGTGCATCTGGGGGTGCAGGCCGGGGGCGCCGTCGATGATGCCCGCGCGCACGATCACGATGTCGGGTTTGGCCTGCATGCGGGCCACGATGGGGGCGCCGCATTTTTTGCAGAAGCAACGGTGTTTGCCGGGCGACGATTCGTAGGCGGTCAACTGGTCCTCGCCGCGGGTGATGCGGAAGCCGGCGGATTCGGCCACCAGCGCGGAGTTGTAATCGGCCCCGCTGATCTTCCGGCAGTCGTCGCAGTGGCAGCGGGAGAAGCGCAGGATGCGCCCGGGCAGTTCGAAGTGGATGGCACCGCAGTGACAGGTTCCCGTCAGCATGATGGTATTTCCTTCGTGGTTCGTTTGTGACAGAGCGGACATCGGTAGTGCAGCCACAAGCCAAAACCGCCCACCGCCAACAGGCTCCACCCGGTCGCGATGAGTTGACCATGGCGCAGCTGCGCATCGTGCATGAGCTGGGGGATGAGGTTTTTGGTGTCCAGCGGCGAGAGCCCCTTGGGCCACACCGGATAAAGCCCGCGTTTTTCAAAGATGCGGGTCACGCGGGGAAACCGCGCGGGTAGTTGCACGGGCGTAACCTTGGTTTCTTGAGTGGCGAATGTTTCCACCTCCGCCTTCAGGGACTCCGCTTCCCAGAGCAGGGCGCAGCCCGCGACGAGGGCGATCACGGAAAGCAGCAAGCGCAGTCGCATCATGCCTTCAGGTTAGCGGGGGTGGACCGCTGGCGTCGAGCGGGAACGCGGGGGACTCTAGTCCTTGCGCCGCAGGACCAGGTAGGCGGGCGTGTCGCCGTTGATGGTGTAGAAGTTGATCACGTCGTGCAGCGTGCTGAGCATCCAGGGCTGGCTGAGATCGCCGCCGTTCTTGGTGAAGACAATGTTGTCAGCCACGTAGTTGCACATGTGAATGATCTGCCCGTCGCGGTTGCGCAGCAGGATGACGTCGCCCAGGGCAAAGTGCTCCAGGACGCTCACGTAGTCTTCCTGCAAGGTGCGGAATATTTCGGCGTCCTGCAAAAAACGGTCATCCGGTTCATCCGCCAGAAAGTTCAGGGCGGTCCACCGGCAGTCCAGGAACTTTTCACTCTTATCGTGCTGGTAGGTATAGAGATTCATCCGGGCCAGGGGAGGCAGCAACTGGGCGAGGTCGACGCCCTGATTGACGTCTGCGCGAGACAGCGCTTCCAGCAGCGGACGGACCTGATCATCGCGGCGGCCTTGCCCCCAATAGGCGATGGCGGCCTCTGCCTCGGCGGCGGTGGTCACGGTGACCCGGACCAGCAGGGTGGGCTGGCGCAGCAGGGTGGCGGCGAGTTGGCGACGTTCGGAGGCGGAGTTTATTTTTGAATAGAGGAAGCGCAGGTCCGAGAAATACAGCATTTCTCCTCGCGGATAGACCAGACGGTCCAGCAGGGCGAGGGTGTCCTCGCCCAGGGGGGCCTTGCGGTACCAGGCGGACTCATATTCGGCAGGGAAGTGGAGGGGATATTGGTAGAGCTGGCTGTCGTTGCCGTGCGCCATCAGTGCGTAAATCCGGCTGCGTGTGCCCGTTTCCAACCCCAACAACATCTGCTCTGGTGGGTACAACACCAGGGTGGTGTCGCCTCCGGTGGTGGAGTGCGTGGCCATGAGTTGGGCGACCTGTTCCGCGTTCAACCCGGCCTGTTGCAAGGTGATTTCCAGTTCACCGACCCTCCGGCGGGCAAAATGCCAGCGTGGGGTTTGGCTGGTCAGGCGCGAGGCCGGGAAACTGTCGGGCGAGGGCTGCAGAATCAGCGTGGTCAGACTGAGTTGTCCCCACGGCCCCGTTTCCCCTGTGCTCAATCGGTCCAAGGGATAGTGCGTGGTGCGTCCCAGGGCGGCCGCGGTGTGGTGCGAGGCCTGCGTCGGAACGGCCAGTCCCCAGGCGATGAGGAGGGTCAGCGAGCTGCGGATGAAGGTGGACCGTTTCATTCAGGGAGCGGTACGATGTCCGAAGCGACATCGGGGCACACCTTAATTTCGATTCAGACTAGGTGCGGATTTCCCGGCAGGGCGGGCTTATACCACCAGTTCGCCGTTGGGGCCGACGCCTTGGGCGTTGAGCAGGTGGCTGAAGTAGCCGTTGTTCTTGCTGAGTTCGCTGAAGGTGCCCTGCTCGAGAATCTTGCCCTCGTGCAGCACGATCACGCGGTCGGCCTTGCGGATGGTGCTGAGCCGGTGGGCGATGGTGATGACGGTGCGCCCGCGGGCCACCCGTTCCAGGGCCTCTTGCACCAGCTTCTCGCTTTCGTAGTCCAGGGCGGAGGTGGCTTCGTCCAGAATCAGGATGCGCGGATTGCGCAGGATGGCGCGCGCGATGGAAAGGCGCTGGCGCTGGCCGCCGGACAGCATGACCCCGCGTTCGCCCACCTTGGTCTGATAGCCCTCCGGCATGCGCAGGATGAACTCCTCCGCGTTGGCCTGGCGGGCCGCCTCGCAGACTTGCTCGTCGGTGGCTTCGGGACAGGCGAACCGGATGTTGTCCGCCACGGTGCCGGAGAGCAGCAGGTTCTCCTGCAGCACCACCGCGCACTGCCGGCGCAACCAGCGCATGTCGAGGACGGACTGCGGGAGGTCGTCCACCAGCACTTCGCCCGCCTCCGTTTTGTAGAGGCCGAGAATCATATAGGTCACGGTGCTCTTGCCCGCGCCGGATTGGCCGACCAGGGCCACGTGTTCGCCGGGCCGGATGGTCAGGTTGAAATCGGAGAACACCTTGCGCGCGCTGCCGGGATAGGCAAAATCCGCGTGGCGGAATTCGATGCGACCCTGCAAGGTGGCGGGCTGCTGGGTGCCCTTCCATTCTTCGACGTAGGTGGAATCCAGCAGCTCCTTGATGCTGCGGTAGCTTTCCTGGCCCATGTAATATTGTTCGCCGATGTTGGCGAACAGATGGACGGGCATCATGATGATGGGCAGGCCGGCCATGAAGGCGAGCATGGTGCCCATCGTCATGGTGCCCTGGATGACAAAGAAGGCGCCGCCCGCGATGGTGAGCAGGGACAGGAACTGGGTGGAGGCGTAGGTGAAGGTGCCGAAGCGGGCCCCGATGCCGGTGAGTTCGAGGCGGGTGCGCGCGAAGTCGGTGCTGTGTTCGTGCACGTGGGCGGTGACCTGTTTTTCCTCGCCCAGGCTGCGCACGAGGCGCAGGGCGGTGATGACTTCGCTGGCCGTGCCGGTCAGCTTTTCCTGGGCCAGCCGGTTCTCTTCGTTGGAAACGCGGATGCGCTCGTGGAAGGTATAGCGAATGACGATGAGAATGGGCACCATGAGCAGGAGGACGATGGAGAGCTGCCAGTGCAGGGCGACCAGAATGAAGGACAGGGTCACGCTGTACAGCGTGTTGGGCAGGATCTGATTGAGCAGTTGCGTCATGGCGCCTTCCACCTTCTGGGTGTCGAAGGCGTATTTGGAGAGCAGGCGCCCGCTTTTCTGCCGGTCCAGGTAGCCGAAGTTCAGGAAGTGCAGCTTGTTGAAAATTTCGCTGCGCACTCCCGTCATCAGGTTGGTCAATTCGCGCGCGATCTCCATGGTGCCCTGCACGGCAAAGGCGTAGTGCAGGAAAAGCAGTCCCACGAAGATCACGGACACCATGGCAATACCCATGACATTGCCGGTCTTGACATGGTCATCAATGATGATCTGGAACAACCAGGGGCAGGGGGCGAGGATGGCGCAGCGCAGGATGGCCAGAAAAACCCCGTGGGAGAAACGCCCCCGCTGATGCCACATAAAGCGGATCAGGGAGGGGTCGGTCAAATGCAGGTTTTCATTCATGGGTAGTCTTGGTTGTCTGGCGCAGCTTGCCGCCGCTGTGCATCACCAGGTCGCTGAGGGGACGCCGGCCCATCATGAGACGGACGTCCACCCCGGAGCCCAGCACCAGTGGGTAGGGTGATTTTTGCACATCAATATCCACTTCGTAGCGCGCCGGGGAAGTCTCGCCGGCCGAGGCGCCCTCGGGAGCCACCCGTACCACGGTGCCTTCCACATATCCTTCCAGCATGGAATCGAATACGCCCGACTCCATGCGGGCGGGCGTGCCGATGCGCACCAGGTCCACGTTGCGCTCCGGGATATAGGTGCGCACGCGGTAGGGTCCCCCGGTGGCGGCCAGCTTCAGCAGTTCGGTCCCGCGCGCCACCGCCATGCCGGGGAAGCGTGGCGACAAGGCGATCACGGTCCCCGCTGCAGGCGCAACGATACGGGTGGCAGTGCGCTGGGCCAGGACCAGCTCGCGCTCCCGCTGGGCCAGCTCGGCCCGCGCGGCCAGGCGCTTCTGTTCCGCAGCCAGGCGTTCGCCTTCAAAGGCGGGCACTCCGGCTTTCTGCCACTCCGCCATCAGCGAGGCCTGCAACAGGTCCAGCTCCGAGCGCAGGCGCTCAATCTCCTGCTTGCGCACCTCGAGTTCCGAAATGATCTGCAGGTCGCGCCCTTCGGTGTAGTTCTTTTCAATGTCCTGCTGGATGCTGGCAATGCGGGCCAGCCGGTCGCGCCGCTCGTCCGCCGTGACCAGTTCCGCGGGGCCCGGTTTGACCCGCAACTCGGCCTGCGCGATGCGGTTCTGTTCCAGGGCCGCCTCGGTCTCCGCCAATTCGCGATCAATGGCCAGAGCACGCAGATTCAGCTCGGTGTCATCCAGGGCCAGCAGCAACTCGCCGTTGGTCACCGCCTGCCCCAACTGGACCCTGTGCTGCGCGATCACCCCGTCCATGGGCGAAAAAACCCGGATTTCGTCCCGCGCATTCACCGTGCCAGGCGCGCGAATGATCAGCTCCAGGCGCAGGAAAAAAAGACCCGCTCCCACCAGGACGATGCCGAGGATGGCGGCGGCCCAGACTGACGTGATGCGGGCTGACAGGGGAGTGTTCGTTTCGCTGGCGGTTATCATTTGACGTTGCCCAAGCACTGGGTAGGGTTCAACCCATGCCACATGCTACCACACCCCGGCCGCCAGGCAAAGCCTCACCCACCGGGGTGCGCCTGGTCTGCCTCGATTTCGACGGCACCGTGATGGTCTACGACGACGGCCCCGGCTTCTTTCATCCCGCCGTCATTCAGTTGCTGAACGACCTCGAGCCTCGCGGTATTCGCTGGTGCAGTAACAGTGGACGCGACCGGTCCGACCAACTGCGCGTGCTGGAGGCCTGCCGGGAACGCGGCCTGCGGCACGAGCCGGATGCCTTGGTGTGCTCCGAAAGCATGGTGTACCTCCGGGACGGCGCAAACTTCCGGCCCTTGGAACCCTGGAACAGCGAAGCCTTCCGCTGGCTGGAAGACCTGCATGTCCATGTGCAAGCCCGCCTGGCCCCCGTCCGCTCCGCCCTGGAGGCGCGCTACCAACCCCGCCTCGCCTACGTGGGCGAAGCCTTCACCGCCTACATGCTGGACGATGTGGACGGACGCCCGGATCAGTTTGCCGCCGAACTGGAGTCCCTGCTGCACGGCGTGCCCGACTGGATGCTGACCCGCAACGGTGGCTGGGTGGCCGTACTGCACGAGAAGCTGGGGAAGGGCAACGCGCTGGCGGCCTACGCGGCCCATCGCGGTCTCCAACCTCATCATATCCTCGCCGTGGGCGACCAGTTCAACGATCTCAACATGCTCGATGGCGACGCCGCGGGACACGTCGGCTGCCCCGGCAATGCCATCCCCGAAGTGCAGGCGGTGGTGCGGAAAAAGGCGGGCTACATCGCGACCGACCCCGCCCCCGAAGGCACCCTCGCCGTACTGCAACATTTCCTGGCCTAAAAAGTTCCAATCGTTTGAAATCGAATAAATACGTTTTTCCAATCGTTGGAACATTTTGCCGCATAAGATGTTGACCCGAATTGTCAAATGTCAAGACTCGACCCCGTGCCTTCTTGCAATGTGGAACTTGGAACTTGATGGGCGTTGTCGTAACGTCACGATTAATTTATGAGCACCCTGCAGCAAGTGGCCAAGGCAAGCGGGCTTTCTGTTTCGAGCGTGTCGGAAATCCTGCGCGGCAAGCCGGGGTACCAGCCCACGACGTGCAAGCGGGTGCAGGCGGCGGCCCGCCGGTTGCATTATCAGCCCAGCCCCGCGGCACGCCAGTTGCGGAGCGGGCGCAGCGGTCTGCTCGGCGTGTTGCTGAAACTCGATGATCCGGCCGCAAATGTGGCCCGGCTGGCCGCTCTGGAGCAGGCCGCCCGGGCCGGTGGATTTCGCCTGGTGTTGGGTCAGGCTTCCGAGGGCCGGGAACTGGCCGAATTCCTGGCCGGCGGATTGGATGGCGTATTCTGGTTGCATCCAATCGAGCCCGGACGCAAGGCGCTGCCCGCAGCCCTCCGCGCCGTCCGCACCCTGGTCGTGGCCGATCGCGTAACCGTACCGCCGGGTGCATTCGCTCCGGCGGAAACGTGGGCGACCGCCGCACTGGCGCTGATGACCCGACTGCTGGACAATGCGCCGAAAAACAAATCGAGGAAGCCCGCGTGATGATGCGCTTCGTGCTACTCGCATGCCTGCTCGCCGGCCTGGGCGCGCGGTGCGCCGTGGCGGGTGGGGTCGAAGATCGTGACGGCCAGACCGTCATCCGCATCCGTTCCGATGTCCTTCCCGACCCCAGCGATCCCTCCACCGCCGCGCAGGCGGAGGCGGCCGGGGTGGCGGAATTCAAGCGCCAGTTCCCGCGCATCTTTGCCGAAAAATACCGCGCCCGCTACGAGGCGGACCCGGAAACCTATGGACGTCACAACTGGTCCAACGTGGTGGTGGAACTGGAGCGCTTTTCGGGCCTCAAGGTGGAAGGCGCGGAGGTGGACCTGCTGGCCATCGCGGGCGGGGTGGCGCCGGACGTTCTCTATATTAATTTCCGCAAGTCGGATAACTACATCCGCAATAATTTTCTCTATCCGCTGGATAAACCGGAGGACGGCTACCTCGCGGCCATGACGCCGGCGGAAATCGATTTTCGCATCAACCCGAAGCTGTGGCCGGTCATCAAACGCAAAGGCCCGGCGGGCGCGGAACACGTGTGGGCCATCCCGTGGGGCGGCGCGCTGGGCAAGGTGCTGCTGTTCCGCAAGGACCTGTTCGATGCCAAAGGTATTCCGCATCCCACCGCGCAGTGGACGTGGGACGACCTGCTCTCGGCGGCGCGCAAGCTGACCGATCCCAAGCGCGGCGTGTACGGCTTCCTGCTCACCCGCAGCAAACAGGAGTCGTACTACTGGGTGTCCTTCCTGTGGAGCGCGGGCGGCGAGGTCATGGAATACGACGCGGCCTCCGATAGCTGGCGCTGCGTGTTCGGCTCGCCCGCGGCGGCCCAGGCGCTGGATTTTTATACCCGGCTGGGCGCGGAAAAGTGGGTGGATGCCGACGGGGTGATCCGGCGCGGCTACTGCACCAAGGACGCGGGCGAAACCTTCACCAAGTGGGAGCGCGGCGAAATCGGCATGGCGTTGTCCTATGTGGACGAGCGCCTGTTTTCCACCATCAACCCCGAGCTCACCGGCATGGTCCCGGTTCCGCTGGGTCCGGGCGGCCAGCGCGGCGGCGAACTCAATAGCCGCATGATGGGCCTGTATGCGGGCATCCGGGACCCCGCGGTGCGCGACGCGGCGTGGGAATACATGCGCTTCTACGACAGCGAAGAGGCGGTGCGCATCAAGACGCGGGTGATGGTGGAGGGCGGATTCGGTCCCTTCATAAACCCGAAATACCTGCGCCAATTCGGCTATCCGGAAATCGAACGCCTGTCCCCGCCCGGCTGGGTGGAGACGTTTGACATCGCCATCGCCACCGGCCGCCCCGAACCCTATGGCCGCAACAGCAACGTGGCTTACGACCTCATGACGGCGCCCCTGGAGCAGGCCGAGCAACTGGCCATCCGCGATCAATTGCCGGACGATCCCCAGGCGCGGCTGGCCGTGATGGAAGACCTCCTGAACCAGGCCGAGGACCGCGCCAACGAAGTGATGATGGGCATCGTGCCCGCGCGCGAGCGGCAGCTGCGGCGCGTTGCTGCCGTCGTCGTCCTGCTCGCCCTGGTGATCACCTTCGCACTGGTATTTCGCCGCGTGCT
>CAYTVN010000067.1:0-12512 GCA_964441655.1 uncultured Verrucomicrobiota bacterium
CCAGGGCGACGGCAAAGGCATCATGCTGGAGCCGCCCATCGTGTTCTCCCTCGAACACGCCATCGAATACATCGCCCAGGACGAATTCGTAGAGGCCACGCCCAAAAGCCTGCGCCTGCGCAAAAAGATCCTGGACCCCACCAAGCGCAAACGCGAAAACCAGCGCATGGCCGGCGAAGACTAAAACGGATTAAAATGCCGGTTGCCTAGCACCCCGCTCGCGTCGGCGTTAGCCGCTACCTGCAATTAAATACAATAATGTAATATTGTTAACAACTGATTACATTATTGAATTATATTCCCGAGCGGCGCAAAGCGCACGTTTTTACATTCAGTTGTGGCGCATATTGTTATGACAATTGCGCCCGTTTGGCACATGCCCTGCTATCTGTAGATGCGTGATTGCCAAGGTTTTAAACTCGATTACGCATTACGACCACGCGGACTTCTACGATGAAATGATTGTGGGGGGTGGGATGCGTCCGCACGCGGAGGTGATCGGGCGAATTCTGCAGGACACGCCGTGGTCCACTCTGGCCCGCCATCAGGTGTCGGCAGAGCGCATGATGCGCGACCTGGGGGCGACGTTCACGGTGTACGGCAACACGGAGGGCACGGAAAAAATTCTGCCCTTCGACATCGTGCCGAGGCTGGTGACCGCGGACGACTGGAACACCATTGAGCGCGGGCTGATCCAGCGCGTGGAGGCGTTGAATCTTTTTCTTCAGGACATCTACGGGGACCAGAAAATCCTGAAGGAGGGAAAAATTCCCGAGGATGTCATCCGCACGGCGGCCCACTATCGACCGCTCTGCGCGGGCATGAAACCGCCGCTCGGCGTGTGGTGTCACATCACGGGTTCGGATTTGATCCGCGATGCCAACGGCCAGTTTTACGTGCTGGAAGACAACATGCGCTGCCCGTCCGGGGTTTCCTATGTGCTGGAAAACCGGCGCGTGATGAAGCGCATATTCCCGGAGCTGTTCCGCTCCCTCGGGGTGCGTCCGGTGGAGGATTATCCCGATCGACTGCTGGACACGCTGCAAGCCATCGCACCGCGCGCCGTCGCCAAACCCGGCGTGGTGGTGCTCACCCCGGGCCCCCTGAACTCCGCCTACTTCGAACACGCCCTGCTGGCCCGCACCATGGGCGTACCGCTGGTGGAAGGCCAGGACCTGGTGGCCTACAAGGGACGCATCCTGCTGCGCACCACCTCCGGCTTTGAGCCCATTGATGTGATTTATCGCCGCCTGGACGATGACTTTCTGGACCCGCAGGCGTTCCGGCCCGACTCCACGCTGGGCGTGCCCGGCCTCATGGAGGTCTACCGCAACGGCGGGGTGGCCCTGGCCAACGCGCCCGGCACCGGCGTGGCGGACGACAAGGTGGTCTATGCGTTTGTCCCGGACATGATTCGCTTCTATCTCGATCAGGAGCCGATCCTGCCGAACGTCCCGACCTATCTGTGCTGGCGGGACAAGGACCGCGCCTACGTGGTGGACCATCTGGATCAACTGGTGGTGAAGTCCGCCAACGAAGCCGGCGGCTACGGCATGCTGATTGGTCCCCACGCCAGCGCAGCCGAGCGCGCGGAGTTTAAAGCCAAGATCGAAGCCAAGCCGCGCAACTTCATCGCGCAACCCGTGGTCATGCTGTCGCGGGCCCCGGTAATCGTGGACGACCATTTTGAGGGCCGCCACGTGGACCTCCGCCCCTACGTGCTGTACGGACGCTCCATCCGTGTGTTGCCGGGCGGACTGACCCGCGTGGCGCTGCGCAAGGGCTCGCTGGTGGTCAACTCCTCCCAGGGCGGCGGCAGCAAGGACACCTGGGTGCTGGCGGAGGATACGCCGTGCTGAGCCGCGTCGCCCAATCCGTCTATTGGATCGGCCGCTACCTCGAACGAGCCGAGAATGTCGCTCGCTTCGCCGAGGTCAACCAATACCTCACCCTCGACCTGCCGCCCGGCGCAGGCGAACAGTGGGAGCCGCTGGTGGACATCACCGGCGACAGCGCGCTGTACCACGCCACCCACGGCGAGGCCACCCGCGAGGGGGTGCTGCAATTCCTGGCCTTCGACACCAACTATCCCAACTCCATTGCCTCGTGCGTACGCATGGCCCGCGAAAACGCCCGCAACGTGCGCGACGCGATCACGCTGGAGACGTGGGAGCAGATCCATCGTTTCCATCAACTCGTACAGGACGCGGCGCGCCTCCATTCGGGCGGCATGATCCCCTACGAGTTTTTCGCCCAGGCCCGCAATGCCAGCCATCTGATCCACGGCATCGCCGAAGACACCATGTCCCACGGCGAGACCTGGCAGTTCCTGCGGCTGGGTCGCATGGTGGAGCGCGCGGACAAAACGGCGCGCCTGCTGGACGTGAAGTATTTCATCCTGCTCCCCACGGTGGATGAAGTGGGCAAGCCGTGGGACGAATTGCTGTGGTGCGCGGTGCTTCGTTCGGCCAGCGCGCTCGAGATGTACCGCAAGCGCTTTGGCCGCGTGGTGCCGGATCGCATCATCGAATTCCTGTTGCTCGATCGACACTTTCCGCGCTCGGTCCAATTCTGCCTCGAACGCGCACAAGCCTGCCTGCACGCCATTTCAGGCACGCCACCCGGGGCCTTCCGCACCAAACCAGAGCAGCGCGTAGGCCAGGTCCACGCGCGCCTTTCCTACGCCCGTGCGGAGGACATCATTCTGTCCGGCCTCCACGAAATGCTGGACGACCTGCTGGGCAGCCTCAACGACGTCGACCGCGGGATTTACGAAGCATACTTCGCGCCCCGCCCCCTGACCGGTGCGCCGGAAACGCCGCCCCTGCCCCATGCCCAGCAATAGAGTAGCGTCATGCACTTTCATATCCGACACACGACGCACTACCGATTCAGCGCGCCCGCGACTTTGGGTCCGCACACCATTCGCCTGCGCCCGCAAGCGGCGCCGGGGCTGAAGGTCACCCGCTGGTCCCTGCAGGTTCAACCACATCCCACCGGCAGCGCGGAAATTCTGGATGATGCCGGCAATCTGGTTCATGTCGTCTGGTTCGCGGGCGCCACCACCGACCTGACGCTGCTGACCAGCTTCGAAGCCCAGTCGACCTGCCTGAATCCGTTCGGTTATGTGGTCACCGATCCCGCAGTCCAGGTCCTGCCCGCGGCCTACCAGGACCCCGCCCTGTTGACGCCCTATCTGAAACCCAGCGAGCGCGCCGCCAGCGTGCTGCGCCTCGCCACAAAACTCGCGCGCGAAGTCAATGGCGCCACCCTGCCCTTCGTTTGCCGGGCCACCGAACAACTCGCCACGTTCAACAAGGTGGTACGGGAAACCGGAGCCCCCAAAAAGCCGTCGGAAACCCTGGCCGATCAGACCGGCGCCTGCCGGGACCTGGCCGTGCTACTGATGGAGCTGTGCCGCTGCCAGGGCCTGGCCGCGCGCTTTGTCAGCGGCTATTGGCGCGGTTCACGCGCCAGCGAACGGCGCTATCTGCATGCGTGGGTGGAGGTCTATCTGCCGGGCGCGGGCTGGCGCGGGTTCGATCCCAGCAGCGGCCTGGCCGTGGCCGACGATCATATTGCCGTGGCCTTCGCACCCACCCCCGAAGGCGCCGCCCCCGTAAGCGGCACCTATGGCGGCGGCGACATCGAGGTCCGCCTCGACTGGAACCTGCGCGTGGATGTGCGATTGTAAATCGGCGTTCGTTCCCGCTTCGCGGACCCCTCCGAGGAGGGGATGGCTTTTGTTTGAGTCCCCTCCCTGGAGGGGACCACAGGGGTGGGTCGTACGAACTTACAAACTCAGCAATTCCTGCACATCTTCCCAAGTCATGGTGCCCATGACTTGTTCGTCGGTTTCGAGGGTGGCGTCGATGATGGCTTTCTTGCGCTTCTGCAGCTCCAGCACTTTTTCCTCCACCGTGCCCTTGGTGATGAGCTTCATGCTGTAGACCGTTCGTTTCTGGCCGATGCGGTAGGCGCGGTCGGTGGCCTGGTCCTCCACCGCGGGATTCCACCACGGGTCGTAGTGGATCACGATATCGGCCCCGGTCAAATTCAAGCCCGTCCCGCCAGCCTTCAGGCTGATCAGGAAAATCGGGATCTTGCGGTTGGTGTTGAACTCGTGCACCACCTTCAAACGCTCCTGCGTCGCGCCGTCGAGATAGCAATAGTTGACCTGACGCTGTTCCAGTTCGCGCTTCAAAATGGCCAGCATGGAGGTGAACTGGCTGAACACCAGCACCCGGTGCCCGCCGTCCAGGGCCTCGTTGATCAACTCGAAGAAGAGATCCATTTTCGCGGACGGCTGCTTGGCCTCCAGCCCTTCCAGCTTCAGCAATTCCAGATGGCAGCACACCTGACGCAGGCGCAGCAGGGTCTTCAGGATTTCCATGCGCGACTTCTGGAAGCCCTGCTTCATAACCATGTCGAACACCTTGCGCCGCGAGGCCTCCAGCAGCTCCTTGTAGACGGTCTGCTGGTCCGGGCTGAGCGTGCAGTGGGCCAGCTTCTCGATCTTGGGCGGCAGGTCGGTGGCCACCTCGCGTTTCAACCGGCGCAGCAGGAAGGGGTGCAGCTTGCGCCGCAGGCGGGCCTGGGCCTGGTCACCCGCGGTGTCCCCGTGGGCAATGGGCAGCTCGTAGTTGGCCTTGAAGGTCTCATGCGAGCCCATGTAGCCGGGCATCAGGAAGTCCATGATGGACCACAGGTCGGACACGCTGTTCTCCATGGGCGTGCCGGTCAGCACCAGCCGGTGCTGGGCGCGCAGCCGCTTGGCCGCAATCGCGTTCTGGGTGGAACGGTTTTTGATGTGCTGCGCTTCGTCCAGCACGATGCAGGAAAATTCGCGGGCCACATACTGCTCGATATCGCGCCGCATCAACGCGTACGAAGTAACCACCAGGTCGGCATGCTCCACCTCGCTCCATTTTTCGTGGCGGGTGCTGCCGGACACCGCAAGCACCTTGAGCTGGGGCGTGAATTTGGCCACTTCTTCGCCCCAGTTTTCCACCAGGCTGGTCGGGCACACGATCAACGCCGGCTTGCCCCTGGCCTCTTCGCGCACCCGGGGCATGCTCAGCCAGAGCAGGGTTTGCAGGGTTTTGCCCAGCCCCATTTCGTCGGCCAGGATGCCGGCAAATCCGTTCTGCTCGAGAAAGCGCAGCCATTGCACGCCGTCGCGCTGATAGGCGCGCAGGGTGGTGCCCGGCAGTTCGTGGGTCGGGATGGCGGGCACGCTCAGCTCGCGGTTCTGCTGACGCGCGGCCTGCATCCAGGCCGGCGCCGCCTCCACGTCCACCCCGTCCAGCGCATCCAGCGAGGACTTCACGTACGAGGAATAAATGCCGGCCAGCCGGAAGCTGCCCGCCTTCCCACCCTCGCCCGCCGCGCAATCCGAGAACACTTCGTTCATGGACTGGATCGCGCCGGAATCGAGCAGGATGGTGCGCCCGTTCCGCTCCAGGTAGGACTCACCCTTCAGCAGCGCGCGTTGCACTTCAGCCGGGCTCAGGCTGCCCCCCTGGCCGTCATCAAAATCGAAGCTCACATCAAACCAGTTGCTGCCCGCGGTGTCGTTCACGTGCACCACCGGGGTCACGAAATCCGTGGTCTCCAGCAGGCCGCTGATCTTGCCTTCCAGGTCAATCTTCCAGCCCGCCCGCCGCAGGGCCGGCATGTCGCGGCCCAGAAAATTCAACACCTCGCGGCACCCCACCAGCGGCGCCAGCTGGTCACCCGTCGGGCCCTTGAGCCCGATGCCGGCCAGGCGCGCCAGGGCGTGGGCCTCCGCCACCGGATGCCGCACATGGAAGCGCAACAGGTCATCCGGATCGGGATGTGAAAAATGGCCGGCCGCATCCTGCTTGGCGGCCACCAGAGAGACCTCGCCATACTCCGCGTACAGGATCACGGCCAGGGAAGCCGGGCTGCCCTTCACCGCCAGCCGGAACTTCGGTGTGCCGGGTTCAATGGTGAACAAGTCCAGCGTAACGTCCGACACCACCGTCAAATGCTGGCTCAGCAGTGGAAGTTCGGTTTGCAGAAACCGCGGCACCGCCGCGCGCGGCACCCGCACCGGACCCTGGTACACCATGCGCAGCGGACCGGGCAGCAACTGGGCCAGCGGCCAGAAGTGACCCGCCGCGTAAACCCAGCCCGCCTTGCCCGACACCACATACAACGGAGCCTGCGCGTCCTGAAACGGGAGCTCGGTGTGCAGGGTCAACAGCAGTTCGCCACTCTGATTGTCCAGCTCCAGCTTGAGCTGCGACGACATGGGCGCGCCGTTGACCGTGATCGGCTCGTCGCGCCCCAGCGCGGGCATGGGTTTCCCGGTGTGCAGGTTCAGAATGTTGATGAAATCGGACGGCTGCACGTCCACCCGCGATCGCGCCGTGCCCTCGCAGATATCCTCCAGCACAAACAGGAGCGATTCGTCCTTCTTGGCCAGAAAATAGGTGGGCGCGCGCGGCACGTCATCCAGGCGCAACCGCTGGCCTTTGAATTCAAATCCGCAATCCAGCGGTATACGAACCCCGGTGGCGCCACCCATGGCGGCCTGTATGGCGGCCATCCAGCCGTCGGCCAGTTGGATGACCAGGCGGGCGGGCTGGGACCCGGCCTGGGGAACCGTGACTCGCTTGATGAAACTCGATTCGTCGACCCGGGCCAGGCGGGCCGCCTTGCGCGCCTCCTCCTGGCGCTTGCGATCCGCATCCGGATCGGTATGGCGGCGGATCAGGGCCAACCCCAGGGCGATCACGTGCGCGCAGATGATGCCCCGCTCCACGCTGTCGCGGCAGGGGCATTTGTTGTCACACGTGCCGTCGGCCAGCACGCGGGCCCGGCTGTTGATGGAGCGGTTGCCGAAGGACAGGACGCCGCTGATGATGGGGGCCTCGAACGAAACCTCCTGCACCGCGCCGCGTTCAAAGAGGGTCTGGGCATCCCGGAAAACCGAGGGACCCGCCCAATCCATCAGAATTTTCTGCGTAAATGGAATTCCCACCGCAACACCCCAGAGGCGTCATCCAACTCCACGATAGTGAGTGTCGAAGGTAGCGAAGCACGCAGGCGGACGCAATGTCCGAATGCGCAATGGAGCTACTTTGCGGGTTCCAAGTTCCACGTTCCAAGTCCCACGTCGGGCCTCGACTTGAAACTCGGAACTTGGGCCCTGGAACGTAGCCTCGGCCAGTCTACGGCGCCAGCAGACGGTAGAAGCCGACCGGCTGGGTGGGATCGCGCTGCTCGGTGGCCCAACCATTGGTGAAGGGGTGCAGGGTGGACCACGTCCCGGTTACGGCGGGCGACCAGGCCAGCACGGGCGTGCTGGTCAGGGTCAGCCAAACGGCATCGCCACGGGTCATCCATACATCGGGCCAGGGCATCATCAACTGGGGCGCGGTCAGCCAACGGTAGTGCAGGTAGAAGGCGCGCGCGATTTCAGCGTGGAAGATGAACGCGAGATTCTCGTCGTTGGAACCGGTGTCCTGCAATGCCGCCGAAGTCCAATTCGCCGAGCCCGCCATCACCACTGGACGCGCCCCGAAGGGATCCAGGACCATCCATTTGGCATGCACCACGTCGGGCTGCCCGGTTTCGGCGGTGGCAAAATCCGCCTTGGCCCAAGCAGTGCGCATCACGGCCCGGTTGGTGGTGGCATAGTTGGCCGCATTCGTGAGGTAGCTGTAGGCGGGATAGGTATTCAGCGTGGATGGGGTGATTTCGCCCAGCGGAAAGACGCCTTCCACCCGCACCCCGCGATCACACGCCTGCACCAGCTGGGTGGCCACCTGCATGCGGGTCAGGCTGTTCAGCGCGAAGACAATCTGCGATTCCGCCTGCCGGATCAGGTTGGTGATATCGGTCAGCGCATTCCCGCCGGATGGGCTGCTGTTGGTGTAGGGCGAGAAGCGCACCCAGCCCGGCTGCCAGGAACCGGAGATCGTGAAGGGACTTCGATCATGGGCGTGGCTCTTGTTGGTGTTGCTGAAAAAGCGGCCCGCCAGCAATTCCGCCACCTCGTTGGAATAGGCGGCATACAGCTCGGGGTTGCGCGCCTCCAGCATGATGTTCCATTGCTGGGAACAGGCCGCGGCGGTGAAGTTCCACGAGCCAAACAACACCACGCGGTTGGTGGGGCCGTAATCAAACAGGCCCAGCTTGTGGTGCATGATGCCACCGCTGGCCGGCCCCGCGACCAGGATCAGCGGATTCACCGCCCGCGCGGCCAGTCCGGCCAGCGAATTGCTGCCACCGTTCCGCGTGGAGATGGTGATGCCGCCATCCACCACCATGCGCACGAGAGCGCCCGTGTTCAGCGCGGCTTCCATCGCATTGAGAATCGGTCCCGCCGCACCCACCGTGGTGTTCGATCCGGAGAAGGTATAGGTGGCCAGGGTGGCCATCTGGTTGGTTCGCAGCGCGTTCAGGCGGCTGACCAGAACGTCGCGCAACGTGAACTCCTCCGGCGTGGCCGTACCAAAGCTGGTGGACTGGTCCGGCAGATTGAAATGCACGGCCCACTCGGTCCCGGTCACGGTGAGCGCCGGGCTGGAAGGGACCGCCAGGGTCAGCACGATCAGCAGCATCCACGCTGCGCGGTGAAGGGCAGTTTTAGGCACAACGCCAAAAGATGGCAGATGGCCCGCCCGCCCTCAAGCCCAGGCTCGGCGCTATCCGCGCCACGACAGCCGATCCAGCGTGCGGCTCCACATATCGCGCAACAGGTAGGCCGCGGGTTGGGACAACGGTTCGTGAACGGGACGCAGCAGGCGCCACGCCTGGGTGCGCAGCAGACCGGCGATCAGGAACAGGCTGTGATAGCCCGTCCAGGTGTAGCCCTCGTAGGACCATGACCAGCGGAGCAGGAATTCCAGCAGCGGGCCGGATAGCATCCCGGCCACGCACCCGGACAGGCCGGTGGCCATGCCGAGCACCGCAATATAGGCCATGCGATGCCGCGGCGGCGCGCTGGCCAGCGATAGATTGAACATGGCGGTGTTGATGCCACCCCACGACAGCGCGTCCATCAGCCCGCTCAACCAGATGAAGAAAAGAAAATTCGGGGCGGCCAGCATCCAGCACAGGGGGTGAAACGAGCCGGCCACAAAGGTGGTGATGATCAGCACGGTTTTATGTCCCACGCGATCGGCCAGCCGGCCCCACCACGGACTGAGGACCAGGCCGCACAGGGAGGCGATGGCGGCCCATATCGCCACCTGGGTGAAGCTCATGCGCAAGTGGTTCAGAAAATAAGGAATCACAAACGGCGAGGCCAGCATCACGGCGGCCGACCAGTAAACGGCGAAGATCAGGAAGCGCCGGAAATTGGCGTCGCGCAACGGCACACGCAATGTGTCGCCCAGCGACAGGCGGACGGTGGTGGCGGGCGGCACATAATGCTGAAGATAGAGGAAGATGCCCACGGCCGCGAACAGCAGCCCCACGGTCAGAACCATCTGGAAGCTGCCGGGCGCGGGCATGCGATCGAGGTACCAGCCGGCAGCCAACCCGGCCAGGGTGATGACCATTCCGCACAAGGCATTGCGTCGCCCGAAGTACTGGCCCCGAATTTCCTCCGGTACCACATCGCTGATCAGGTTCACCCAGGTCAGCCCGGCCCCGGATTGCACCAGGCTCGAGAAGGCCAGCAGGGCCAACAGAATCCACGGCAGCCAATCCGCAGGCAGACCCAACAGGGGCAAAACCACCGCCAGCAGCCAGGCCCCGCGCCCGATGGTGGCGGTGGCGCTCAGGTAGAACAGGCGATTGGAAACCCGGCTGGCCACCCAGGCCTGCAGCGGATTGAACACCTGCACCAGCATGGGCAGGCTGGCCGCGGCGGCCAGGATGCGGGGGCCGGCCCCGAGATAAATCAGGTAGCCGGTCAGCACCGCGCCACTGGTCCAACTCAGGAAAACGACCGTGAACATGCCTTCCACGACGGAAATCCAAAGGGTGTCGCGCACTTTCCGATGACGGTCCGCCGGGGCTTCCGCGCGCAGCGGATACCCGGACGTTGAGGTGGAATCGGAAGAGGCAGACATGCGCGGGGGGCTTAGCGCCGGAACTTTTCAAACTGGGTGGCAAAATCAGTCGCGCTGGAAAAACCGTAAATATCCACCAGGGCCGCGCCCGCGTCACCACCCTCCATCATCCGGTTCACAAACGGTACAAATTTTTCGGGCGGCCGCTCCAACTGAAGGAAACCCACCACGTGTTTGGAGGTGTCATAAAAGAGCCGCACCGCCTCGGGGTCGGCCGGATAGCTGCTCATCCCGATCAACTGCAGCACCGGGATAGTGGAGTGCAGTCCCTGGAATTGGGCGCGCTTGCTCTTCTTGATGCCCTTGAAGGCGGCGTAGGCAAACTCGCCGTACCACTCCGCCATGCCCTCGTTCAACCAGACCGGAATCTCGCCGGTAAAAAATCGGTTCAGCACCAGATGGGTCATTTCGTGGCCAAGCACCTCGGCGCTGGAGGACAGGTTGTCCGCCTGCTGCAGATACATGACCGGCCCCTGCACCATGGAGAAGGACCACTCCAGCGCGCGCTCCCAGTACACCTGCTGAAAGGTCCGCCAATCCTTCTCGTTGCGGAAAATGAAAATATGGGAACGATCCTTCCGGAGATCGGACGCCCCATTCAGGTCCGCGGCAATGTAGGTGTAGAAAAACTCCGCCATGCGCGCGACCTTGGCCGCGAAGATGCCGTTTTCGTAATGCACCACGAAGTGCGCCGTCTGCGCGTGCCGCCACTTGAATTCCGGCGCGGGCAGAAGCCGGCGGGCCAGCGGAGTCATCAGGACCTGGTCCATCTGCTCCGTGGCGATGTCCTGCATTTCGTCGCGTTCCCGGCCCGGTGGCGCGGCGGAAACGGCCACCACCACAGCCAGCCAGCAGATGGCCAACCATTTTGTAATCATGCATCGCCTCGTGTCGCACGCGTGACATATACGGCCAGGGTTTCGCGGATGGTTTTCGCCATGACCGGCCCGACCCCGGGCACGGCCGCGAGCTCCTGTTCGCTGGCCCGGCTCATGCGCCGCACCGAGCCAAAGGTTTTCAGCAGTAGCGCCTTTCGTTTATCTCCAATCCCCTCCACCTGGTCGAGCAACGAATCGCGCATGAGCCGGTTGCGCAGGGTGCGGTGATAGTCCAGGGCCACCCGGTGCGCCTCGTCGCGCAGCTGCTGGATCATCTTCAGGGCGGCGCTGTCGCGGGGCAGCCGCAGCGGTTCCGCCCCCGGCGCTTCCGCGTGATAGACCTCCTCGAATTTCTTGGCCAGCCCGGCCGACGGCTGATCGCCCAGTCCCAGCGCGCGCAACTCGGCCCGGGCCGCGCCCAACTGTGTGAGGCCGCCGTCCACCAGGACCAGCCCGGGCCGCTCCTGGTTTTCCGCCAGTACGCGCGCGTAGCGGCGGCGAATCACCTCCGCCATCATGCGCGGGTCATCGCTGCCCTCCACGGTCTTGATGCGAAACCGACGGTAGCGCTGGCGCGCGGGCATGCCGTCCACCGCCACCACCATGCTGGCCACGGCGTGGGTGCCGGAAATGTTGGAGATGTCAAAGCACTCGATCACCTGGGGCGGCGCGGCCAGCCCCAGCGCCTGCTGCAATTCAACCACGCCCTGCCGGGCCTCCTCCGCCCGCATCTCCAGCGTGCGCGTTCCCTTGTGCCGTTCCTTGATGACCCAACGCAAGTGCAACAGGGTGTCACGCAACGCCGCCGCTTTTTCAAAATTCAGGGCCGCGGCCTCCCGATCCATGGCCGCCGCCAGTTCCTCCAGCACCGCCGGCCGTTCGCCGCGCAGAAAGGCGGCCGCCTCCTCCACCCGGGCGCGATAGTCCTCCGGAGAAATTCGTCCCACACAGGGCGCGCTGCAAAAACTGACCACATCCGCGTGGCAGTGACGGTGATCCTCCGCATCGGGCAGCCGGGGCCGACACACCCGCAGGCCAAAATGCTGGTCCAGAAATTCCCGGGCCACTCGGGCCGCGATGGAATTGCTGTAGGGTCCAAAATAGAGCGCGCCATCCCGCCGATCCATTCGGCAGGTCTCCACCCGCGGCCATGGCTCCTGCAGATCGATGCGCAGCATGGGGAAGCGCTTGTCGTCCCGGAACGCGATGTTGTAGCGGGGCCGGTACTCCTTGATCATGCGCCCTTCGGTCAGGATGGCTTCCGCCTCCGTGCGCACCACCAGGAAATCCAGATCCACAATGCTGTTGATGAGGCCGCGCAGTTTGGGCTCGGCCCCGCGCAGGGTGGCGGGCTGGAAATAGTGCCGCACCCGGCTGCGCAACGACGCCGCCTTGCCCACATAGATGATGCGCCCCGAGCGGTCGCGCATCAGATAGACCCCCGGCTTGTCCGGCAGTTGGGACAGCTTGGCTTTGACCTGGTCGGTGACGGGCATGGGGAGAATATAGCAGGTTTTCCGCCCGAGGCGGACCCGCCTTTGTGCGGGCGGGTTTCAGGAAATACTGACACCTGACACCCGAC
>CAYTVN010000068.1:0-12383 GCA_964441655.1 uncultured Verrucomicrobiota bacterium
GGTGATGCTGAGGGTGTCGCCGCCCAGGGGAAATCCATACACCAGCACCTCCTGTTGCGGCTCCGGCAGGTCGCCCAGCTCCAGCGTGGAGCCCCGTTCGAAGAAGCCCGGGTCATCCACGGTGAGCAGGGCCAGATCGGCTTCGTGCGACACGTTGAGCACGCGGGCGGTGTAGCGCTGGGCCTCCCCGTAGCGCCGCACCTGGATGAAGGTCTGGTTTCCGACCACGTGGGCGTTGGTCAGGATTTTGCGTCCTTTCAGGATGGCGCCCGAACCGGTGCCGCCGCCCGTCCCGCGCATGCTCCAGGGATTGTAATAATCCGGCGTGTTCACGATGGTGAAAATCTTCACGATCGCGTCCTTCATATCGTCCGCCTGCGCCGAACCCGCACCCCACCCCAGCATCAGCGCCGCCAGCCCGCACCGCGTCCACCGCTTCCACCCGCAACCTGTATTCATACGTTAACTCCTGACGTGCCATCTTAGTCAGCCCAATCCGCCGTGGCGTTCACGCTGACCCTAAAATAAACCACCGGATGCAAACCCGCGATGTTTATGCTACGCTTTCCCTTATGCGCATCCTCTACATCGTCGGCGGTACGGCCTTCGCAGCCGGCCTGGGGGTGGGACTTCTGGCTTCCATCCTGCTCGCGCCTGAACCCTCAACCGTGATCGAGCCCGTGGTGCGTGAAGCCGCACCGATCCAGCCCGTCTATCAGGACCTGGAACCGGCGCCGCATTTCGCCGAGCCCGCGTCCGAAAGCGAGCCCCGGCCCGCAGACCCCGCCGGACCGGATCGCGAAATGGCCCGGATGTCGAATGGACCGGACGGGGGTCGCCCGCCCTGGTGGGATGATCGCGACGGACAGGGCCCACCGCCCGAAGTCCGCACCAACCGCGAAGCCATGATGAACTGGATGGACCAGCGCCGCCGGGAGCGGGCCACCGAACTACGCACCAACTTTGTGGCCCATGCCAAGCTTTCCGAGCCGGAAGCGGTGCGCTTCGCCGTGCTGATGACCGCCCTGAACCTGCGCCTCAAAGAGCAGTCCACCAAGTGGCAGCAGGCGCTGGAAGACCAAACCATCACGCGGGCGGAGGTACGAGCGCGCGCCATGGCGGAAATCAGCGAGGCCATGGTGATGACGTACGACGAACTGGATCGCAACATGCCCGCCGGGTGGCGCGATGCCGCCGGCACCAATTTCAACCTGATGACCTTCGTCGAACCCGAAGTCTGGCGCGACCTGCGCCCGGTGATGCGCGGCGGATTCCGCGGCGGCGGTCCGCCACCTCCGCGCTGAATCGACCGGATGTTCCGGCTCACCCTTCACCATGCCCGCTGAAAACAACGCCACCCCGCAGCCGTGGACCGCCCGCGTGGTGGCCCATCGCCAGCTCTCGCCCACCGGATTCGAATTGCAGATCAGCCGGGATGGCGCCTTTTTCCGGGCCGGGCAACTGCTGACGGTGCACGGGCCGGATGTGCTGGCGGATCGCACCTACACCATCGCCAGCGGCGAGAACGAAGACACCCTGAACGTGCTGTATCGCCTGATGCCGGGCGGCGTGCTGACCCCGCGGCTGGCCGCGCTCAAGCCGGGCGATCCGATCACCGTCTCCGCGCCCTATGGCGAGTTTGTACTGCGCGACCCCGCGCGACCCATCGTCTTCATCGCCACCGGAACCGGCATCGCCCCCTGTGTGGCCTACCGGCGAACCCATCCCCGGCTCGACCTGACCATCCTGCACGGCGTGCGCACCGCCGCCGACCTGTTCCATCGCGCGGAGCTCGAGGCGGGCGCCCGTTACCATGCCTGCGTGTCCGGCGAATCCGCGCCCGGCTGCTTTGCCGGCCGGGTCACGGCGCGATCGGCCACCCTGACGTTTCCGGCAGATGCCCATTTTTACCTGTGCGGCGCCAACGAGATGTTTTATGAAATGCGCGACCTGTTGCAGGAACGCGGCATCCCGCTCGCCAATGTATTCACAGAAGCCTATTATTACCGCCTGGATGACTAAGCTGACCCATCACCTCGGCCGTTTCGCGATCGTGCTGACCCTGCTGCTCGTGACCCACGGTTGCCGCCCGCCCCCGCCCCGCGTGATGGAATCGCGGGTGGCCGGGAAAAAAGCGGCCGTGGAAGTGTCGACCACGCGCAAGGACCAGTTGGGCCCAATCGCCAGCCAGACGTTTCATTCCATGAGCGAAACCATGGCGGATCTCGACGCGCTGAGGCCGGGCAGCGACTTGAACAAATTGAATCGCACGGCCAGCTCCATCCGCCTCCAGGTCTCCCGCAACACCTTCCGCCTGGTGGATCTGGCCCACCATTACAGCGAGCGCACCGACGGGGCCTACGATCTCACCAGCGCACCCCTGGACAATCTGTGGGGACTTCGCGGCGCCGAAGTTCCGGGCGAGGAGCCGGTGGAGGAATTGATCGCCGGCGTATTGCAGGGCATCGGGCATGCCCACGTGGAGTTGTTCGACCAGGGCGCCGTGGCCTACACCTCGTCCGGCACCCAGATCGGGCTGGATCTCATTGGCCAGGCTTATGCGGTGGATCTGGCCGTGCTGGAACTGCGCCGCCTCACCTATACGGATGTGCGCGTGCAGTTGGCGGGGGCCCAGCGCGTACTCGGCCAGCAGGATCGCAACCAGCCGTGGCAGGTGGTGCTGCCGAATCCCTTTGCCGCCGACACCAACGCGGGCACGGTGCAATTGTCCGCCCCTCATCCCGCCCTCGTGGTGGTGCAACTCCGCGACGAAGTAGTGACGATCGGGACCAACACCTACGGGCACATCATCAATCCCCAAACCGGCCGGCCCGCCACCGGCACCGCGCTAGCCGCCGTACTGGCCCCCAGCGCCACCATGGCCAGCGCGCTGGCCCAGGCCTTGATTGTGGTGGGTACGGAGCGGGCGGATGAATTGTTGGCGCGTTTTCCCAAATGCGAGGCGCTCATCCTGCCCGATCACCAGCCCGTGGAAGTATGGCGCACCGAGGGCTTCGCCCGGCAACTGAACCTCCATCCCGACCTCGGCTGGAGCGTCATCCCGCTGGCCGCCGCGGTCAGCCCGCCGCGTGACGACGCAACAGCCCCGGCCAGTCCAGCGCCTTGAAGGACGGGGCCGCCTGCCCCACCAGCACCAGCGCGGCGCGCTCCGGGCGAAGAATCGCTTTCATCACATCGCGGATCGCTTCCGGCGTCACCGCGGCCAACCGGCTTTCCACCTCATCCGGCTGCCAGAACCGGCCCGACAGCAACAGGGGTTCGCCCACCCAGTTCATCTGGCTGGAGGGACTTTCCAGGCCCAGGCGCAACTGGCCGATGGCGTAGTCACGCGCGGCCCGCCATTCGGAGCGGGACGGCGCCTCACGCGCCAGCCGGCCCAGCTCCTGCATAATCAATTCCAATCCCGACCGGGTGCGGCGTCCATCCAGCCCGGCATCCACGGCAAAAAAACCGGTATCGGAAAAAAGCACGGAGCTGGAGCTGATGGAATACGCCCACCCGCGTTGCTCGCGTACCCGGCGGAACAAGCGCGAGCTCATGTTTTCACCCAGCAGGATGCTGGCCAGCTTCAACGCCGTGCGGCGGGGATCACGTCGCCCGAAGGTGCGGAAGCCCAGGGCCAGCTGCGTCTGCTCCGACGAATGGGCGCGCAGGATCACCGGGCGACGGGCCACCGACCGCCCCGCGGACATGGGCGACGGCATCGACCCTGGTGCGCCTCGCCCAAAATGGCGGCGTGCCAGCGGGAGGGCCGTCGCCGGTTCCACGGCACCCGCCAGCACCAGCACGGTGGCGCTGGGCACATAATTTGTGCGATGAAACGCGCGCAGCACGGCGGGCGATAGCCGGGCCAGGGTGGCTTCGCTTCCGGTCAATGGACGGCCCAGGGGATGCCGGGCCCACAAGCCCTCCATCAACAGATCCTCGGCCAGATGCGACGGCTGATCGCGGTACATGGCGATCTCCTCCGCCACCACCTGGCGCTCGCGCCGCACATCGGACTCGGAAAAACGGGGGTGCCGATACAAATCCGCCAGCAACTCCAGCGTATCAGAGAGGTGTTCGGCTGCGATGCGGGCGTGAAAACAGGTCAGTTCTTCCTGGGTGAAGGCGTCGAGATAGCCACCCCGGCCCTCCACTGCGCGTGCGATGGCGGAGGCCGACCGGCGGGGCGTGCCCTTGAAAGTCAGGTGCTCGATAAAATGACTGATGCCGCAATACCGCGCCGCTTCGTGACGGCCGCCCACTCCGATCCACAGCCCGATGGAAATACTCTCCACCTGCGGCATGGGAATGAAGGCCACGCGCAATCCGTTGGAAAGCGTGGTCAGGTGGACCGGCAGTTTCATACAAAGATCCGGCGCCGTGGCTCAGCGCGCCGCGTCGTGCAGTTGCGCCAGGGTGGTGTGGCCTTCATAAAGCGCCTTGCCCACGATGGCGCCCACCAGGTTCTTGCAGCCCAGCGCACGCAGGGCCTGAATATCGGTGGGCGCACTCACGCCACCCGAGGCAATGACGTGGCATTTCACCGCGATGCAGACATCCTCCATGGCCTGGGCGTTCGTGCCGCCCAGCATGCCGTCGGTGGCCGTGTCGGTGACAATCAAGGTGGACACGCCCATGGCCGCCGCCTGGCGGGCCAGGTCCACTGCTTTTACGTTGGTGGTCTCGGTCCAGCCCTTGACCTGCACCAGGCCACCGCGGGCATCAATGCCCACGGCCAGCTTGGCCCCGAAGCGATCCACCAGCTTCTTGACCTGATCCGGCTCGGTCCACGCCCGCGTGCCCAGGATGACCCGGGCCGCGCCGGCATCCACCAACCGGGCCACATCGTCGTCGGTGCGCAGGCCGCCTCCGCACTGCACGGGGATTTGGATGGCGGCGATGATGCGGGCCACCACGTCGGCCTGCACGCTGCGGCCCTGAAACGCCCCGTCCAAATCCACCACATGCAAGGCGGTGGCGCCTTCGTCCACCCAGCGCTGGGCCATGGCCACGGGATCGGAACCGTACACCGTGGCCGCATCCTCCCGGCCCTGCAGCAAGCGCACGCAGCGCCCGCCCTTGAGGTCGATGGCCGGATAAATGGTAAAGGGACTGCTCATCGCGCGGCCGTCCTTTCGTAGGCCCAGTCGGCAAAATTCTCCAGCATGGTCAACCCGACCTTCTGGCTCTTCTCGGGGTGGAACTGCACCGCCATCATGTTATCGCGCCACACCATGGAGGTGTACTCGATGCCGTAGGTGGTGGTGCCCGCCACCGCCTCGCCACCCGCCTCCGCATAGTAAGAGTGCACAAAATAAACAAAGGCCTCGTCGGGCAGGTTGGCAAACAGCGGGCAATCCTTCTGCTGCTGCCGCACCTGGTTCCAGCCCATCTGCGGCACCTTCAGATCGGGCTGATCCTTGAAGCGACGGATCACCCCGGGCAGCAGAGCCAGCCCCGGCACCCCCGGCGATTCCTCGCTGCCTTCATACAGCGCCTGCAGGCCCACGCAAATGCCGAAGAACGGACGCCCGGCGGCAATCCATTCCTTCACCGGCTTCTCAAAACCCGCCTTGCGCAGGTTGGTCATGCAGTCCCCAAACGCGCCCTGGCCGGGCAGAATGATGGCGTGGCAACCCGCCAGCTCGCCCGGCTGGTTGATCACCTTTGCCCCAATATCCAGGAAATGACAGGCGTTGGTCACGCTGCCCAGGTTCCCGGCTTCGTAGTCGATGATTCCGATCATAAGTAATGAGTTCCACGTTGCAGGTTCCAGGTTCCAAGTCGGACGTGGAACTTGGAACGTGGGACCTGAAACTATATCTGACCCTTGCTCGAAAGAACGCCCTTGATGCGCGGGTTGCGCGCCGTGGCGGCGAGCAGCGCCTTGGCCACGCCCTTGAATACCGCTTCCAGCGCGTGATGCGGCTCCTGGCCGTACTGCTGGTGGATGTGCAGATTCATCCGGCCCTGGGCCACGAAGCTCTTGAAAAACTCCTCCATCAGATCCACGTCAAAATCACGGATCTTCCGCTTCTTGGTGGCCAGCGAATAGACCAGGTACGGACGCCCGCCCAGATCCATGGCCACCTGGCACAGGGCCTCGTCCATGGGCACCAGGCTCCAGCCGTAGCGGTTAATGCCCTTGCGATCGCCCAGGGCCTTGTTCAACACCTCGCCCAGAGCCAGACCAACATCCTCCACCGTGTGGTGATAATCCACTTCCAGATCGCCCTTGGCCTTCACCTTCAGATCCAGCAAGGCGTGTTTGGCCAGCAGATCCAGCATGTGGTCGAGGAAGGGAATGCCGGTGCGATTCTTGTAGATGCCCGACCCGTCGAGATTCAGCTCGATGGCGATGTCGGTCTCTTTGGTGGTGCGAACAAGTTTGGCCGTGCGGTTTTTCATAACCCCTCTAGAATACCCTACCGAACGCCCTCGCCAAGCCCGAACCCATGAAGCAGGAAATCGAACGTAAATTTCTGGTCGCCCACGACGCCTGGCGCGCGGCAGTCACCTCCGCCTCCCGCATCCGCCAGGGCTACCTGTGCGTGGAGCCGGGGCGCACGGTGCGGGTGCGTCTGGCCGGCGCGCAGGCGTGGCTCACCATCAAGGGCCTGGGCAATGGCGCGGGTCGGGCCGAATTTGAGTATCCCCTCCCCCCGGCCGACGCCTTGGCCCTGCTGGACCACCTTTGCCTTCGCCCGCAGATCGACAAAACGCGGCATCTCGTCCCGCATGGCGGGCTGACTTTCGAGGTGGATGTCTTCCACGGCGACAACGAGGGCCTGGTCATGGCCGAAGTCGAGCTCTCCGCGGTGGACACCCACGTGGACCTGCCCCCGTGGATCGGCCGGGAAGTGACAGGTGATCACCGGTACTTCAACGCCTACCTGGCTCAACACCCCTTCCGCACCTGGCCCGCATGAACCCGCACCCCGGATCACCACATGGCCTCTGATGCATCTTTCGCGGAATTTGTGGTGGACCAACTCGGTGACGCCGGGCGCATCACCCTGCGGAAAATGTTCGGCGAATACGCCATTTACTGCAACGACGTTGTGGTCGCCCTGGTGTGTGACAATCAGCTCTTTGTCAAACCCACCGAGGCCGGTCAGGCCCATGCCGGGGACATCGCAACCGCCCCGCCCTATCCGGGCGCAAAGCTTTATCTGCTGATCGAAAACCAGCTGGAGGACCGGGCCTGGATCGCCGGCCTGATTCGCGCCACCCTTCGGGACCTGCTCAAAACCCAAGCGAAGAAAAAAACGAAACGAGCCGCCCGCCCGCGCGCTCGCAACGGAAAGAAACAATGATGCCGGCCCCCCGGATCGAAATTTTTTACGCCGACATCTGCGGGCTCTGTCACAAGGCCATGGACTATTTCCGCGGACGCGGCCTGGCCTTCCAAACCTACGAAGTGCACTGGGATCAACGAGCCGATGCCTTCGTGGATTCCGCGCACACACGCGCCATGTACGAGCGCTGCGGCGGCACGGTGGACTTTGTCCCGCAAATTTTCATCAACGGCCGCCACATCGCAGGCTGGCGCAAGCTGGAACCCATGATCCAGTCCGGCGAATTGGAGCGCACCCTGTTCCCCGACGTCCCGCCCCCGCCGTAAGGCACGCCTTCTCTCGCCCGTCCGCAACGACCTCAACGCCGCGCACGGACCGGACCGCCACGGATCCGGTCCCTCCCGGGGATCTCTTTTCAGGACCTTCAACATCCCCCTTGTTCCCCGGCACGCGACCCTCTACATTCGGCCCATCATGGAGTGCGTTATGAAATCTATGTCCCGCCTGATGTTTGCCTGCTCAGCCCTGCTCACCCTGGCCCTGGTCACCGGCTGCACCATTGATTCGGCGGATGAGTTCTATCGCGATGTTTCGGTTAATTTCTCCGGATTTTACACCGGCAACAACGGCAAGATTGTGAGCAACAACTCCGGCAACTCCATCACGTCCCTCGATCTACGCCAGACCGGGGATAGCCTGGAAGCGGTGGATAACAACGGCCGCATCTGGCGCGGCAACCTGGGCGAAGTGCAGAATGGCAGCAGCTCCTTTGAGCTGAATGGCCAGACCACAGCGGGACGAGACGGCACCTTCTCGGGCACCCTGAGCAGCAGCGGAGGCGGCAGCACGGGCTCGGTCAGCAATGCCCAGGGCACCATGCAGGGAACCTTCATCGAATCGGACCGCTATTCCACCTTCTTTGCCACCGCCACCATCCCGGGCAGTACGGATACGGACGACGGAGGTACGACCTTGAGCATTTCGCCCTCCAACCCCACCATAGCGATCAACGCCACCCAGGTGTTCACGGTTTCCGGTTCAAGTGGAACGGTCACGTGGAATATCAGCGGCACGGGATCCGGTTCCGTCAGCCCGCAAACCGGGACCAGCACCACCTTCAAACGGACCACGGCGGGCAGCATCACCCTCACCGCCTCCGATTCCGCAGGCGGTTCAACATCCACGACCATCAATTGATGGAGCGGACAACCTTGGCGAGCTTGGCGCCTTGGCGAGAAAAGTAGTTTGAAGCGAAAGCGACCTACTGCGGAGGCAGGATGCCTTCTTCGACCAGCTTGCGATCCATCTCGGGGGTAAACGGGATGGGCAGCGGGGGCAGGCCCTGGCGAATGACTTCGAGCTGATAATTTTCCAGGTGCTTCTGCAATTCTTCGCCGGTGTATTTGGGTTCAGGCGGGGGGGGCGGCGGTTCCGGCGCCGTGCGCATGCGGCGGCGCGTGGTGTAATCCGGGCGTGCCTGTTCCGCTGCGCGACGCTGCTGGTCCGCGGGATTGATGGCCTCCACGGCGCCGGACACCAGCTTGATCAGCGCCATTTCGGAACCCTGGCGCAGGATGGCTTCCTCGTCCGCCCAGCTGCCAGACACCACTTCGATGCCGTCCTGCGATTCACCCGGCTGCAGCATGTAATTCTTGCCGGTCCCGGTATCGATGAAACCGATCTTCATGGAGCCGTCGTTGACTTCGATGATGGTGGAGAGCCGCAGCCGTTTGGCGAAGGACTCGGCCTGGGGCACCGGGGCCACAATCTGCTCCTGGGCCTGGGCCGCGCCAAAGGGCTTGCGATCCAGAATGACCTGGTAGCGATCAAACGATATCTCCGCCGGCAGCTCTGCCCGCGCCACACCGCTGGCTACGGCGACCACGGCGGCATATAGACAGCTCCATCTCATTGGCCAACACCCTACAGCAAACCCGCGTCAAGGGCGAGTCGGGAATAGCGTGGACCCGCCCGAACCCGGAGAAACCCCGCGCTAAACTCATCGAAATCTCTTCTACTTTATGCCATGGTTACGCCCCATGAACCGACCAGCCCTTCAGATCACCAGCCTGCAAAACCCGCGCATCAAGGAAGTCGTGAAGCTGCAAAAACGGCCCTACCGCGATGAGGTGGGGGTTTTGCTGGTGGAGGGCTACCGCGAGGTAAAGCGCATGCTGGACAACCGGCGCCAGCCCCAGGTGTTGTTCTACGCCCCCGCCTTTTTCCGGGGGGGCAACGAAACCGCCCTGGTGGAGCGAGCCGCCGAAGCGGGCGCCGAACTGTTTGAATGCACGGCCGACGTGTTCCAGAAAATTGCCTACCGGGACCGCCCGGAAGGCTTGCTGGCCCTGACTGATCAGGTGCGCGGGACCCTGGCGGACCTGAAGCTGCCGGAGCAGCCCCTGCTCATCGTGGCTGAATCCATTGAGAAGCCCGGCAATCTGGGCTCCTTGCTGCGCTCGGCGGACGCGGCGGGCGTACACGGGGTCATCGTGTGCGACCGCACCACCGACATCAACAACCCAAACGTGGTGCGCTCCAGCATCGGCACGCTGTTCTCGCTGCCCGTGGTGGAAGCCACATCCGAGGAAACCCTGGCCTGGCTCAAGTCGCGCGGCATACGCGTGCTGGCCGCCACGCCGCACGCCACCCACGAATACACCGAGGTGGACCTGACCCAGGGGGTGGCCCTGGTGGTGGGTACGGAGCAGGTCGGGTTGAGCGATTCGTGGATGAAACAGGCGGACCTTCAGGTGCGCATTCCCATGCTGGGCCAGATTGACTCGCTCAACGTGGCCTGTGCCACCACCATTTTACTGTACGAAGCCGTGCGACAGAGAAGGCTTGCCGCATCCCGCGCATAGCCATAGATTACGCCGCTGTTTGCCTTGCCGATTTCGGATTTTGATATTCCTGCATGGAGGGGTGGCTGAGTGGTTAAAGGCACCCGACTCGAAATCGGGAGACCGCCTAAAAGCGGTCCGTGGGTTCGAATCCCACCCCCTCCGCCAGCCTTCGCCGTAGCGCAGCGAAGGCGAAGGCTGCCACGCCGAAGCGACGTCCGCGGCGTGGAGGCGGGCGCATCCCGGGACTCCGGCTTGGCATGCCAGCGCCTGGCGCGTAGCCGGGCCGTTTACCGCGGAACTACGCCCGGGCAAGCCTGACTCATCCGAGCAACGCGAGGATCGAAGCCCGGCACGCCGAAGCGACGTCCGCGGCGCGGAGGCGGGCGCATACCGGGGCTCCGGCACGGCATGCCAGCGGTGGCGCGTAGTGGGCTTGCCACTCGCAGCGAAGCGAAGGGTGGTGCTCCCGGAGGGACTTGAACCCCCACGCCTTACGGCACAAGATCCTAAGTCTTGCGTGTCTGCCATTCCACCACGGGAGCAAACGGAACGACCGGCCTGTTGCGTGCTGCTCGATGAACCGGCTGCGTGATTTCTCTGTAACACAACGGACCGCGTATTGCCTATACCCTACTTTGACGGACCGCGGGTTCCCGCAGTCTGTCCTTGTCAAAAAAGGTCATCGGAGGTATGTACGTCGCCTCTTCGTTTGGAAGACTAGCTCAATGGTAGAGCAGCTGACTCTTAATCAGCGGGTTGTGGGTTCAAGTCCCACGTCTTCCACCACCCTCGCCACGGAACCAAGCCGCTACAGCAGCAACAGCACGATGGCCTGGGCCGTCAGGATGCGCAAGAACATCACCGTCGCGTAGACGCTCGCGTAGGTGATGGAGGGCGCGTCCGAGGACGCGATCTGGTTGGCAAAGCCCAGGGCCGGCGGATCGGTCATGCTGCCGGCCAGCAATCCGCACAGGGACAGGTAGTTCAGCTTGAACACATAGCGGGCGGTCAGGCCGACGATCATTAGCGGAACGGCGGTGATGATGGCGCCCAGGCCCAGCCAGTACAGACCGTCGCCATGCACCAGCGTTTCCAGAAATTTGCCGCCGGACTTCAGGCCTACGCAGGCCAGGAAGAGCGTGATGCCCACCTCCCGCAGCACAAGGTTGGCGCTCAAGGGCAGATACCACACCACCGGGCCAATCCGGCCAATCCGGCTCAATAAGATGGACACCAGCAGGGGGCCGCCGGCCAGACCCAGTTTCACCGGCGCGGGCACGCCTGGAATCTGGAACGGTATGCTGCCCAAAATCACGCCCACGATGATGCCGATGAACACAGGCAGAATATTGGGATGGTTCAGCGACTTCAGGGAGTCGCCCAATTCCACGGACACCTTCTTCAGCTGGGATTCTTCGCCCACCACGGTGATGCGGTCGCCGATCATCAACTCGCTGCCCGCCTTGGCCACCAGGTCCAGGCCGGCGCGGTTGATGCGGGTGATGGCCACGCCGTAGCGGCTCATCAGGTCGAGTTCGCGGATGGATTTGCCCACCACGGAATTTTGCGTGACCAGAATGTTGCGGCTGGTGAGCTGGCTCTCCACCTTGCGAACATCCACCTCCTTGGTCACATCCCCCACCACCACGGACAGCTTCTCAGCATTTTCCGGCGTGCACACCACATGCAACACGTCGCCCAGCTGCAAAACGGTCTCCGCATTCGGCACTTCCACGCGGTCCTGGCGCAACAGGCGCGAAATGACAAACTCGGCCTGCACCAGACTGGCCAGCGTGCGAACCTGCTGCCCGACCAGGCGGCTGTTGGTCACCGCGATGTTGTAGTTGGCCGGCTGGGCGCTCTTGTGTCCCTGCGATTCGTCAAACGCGACGGCTTCCTTTTCCGGATTGATGCGGAACACAAAGCGCACCAGCAGCATGGTAAAAATAATGCCCAGGATGCCGAACGGATAGGCCACGGCATAGGCCATGCCGGGCAGCGCCAGGATGTCGGGCTGGTCAGCCAGTCGTTCCCGCAGCGCCTGCTGGGCGGCGCCGAGGCCGGGCGTATTGGTAACCGCACCCGAGAGCAGACCCACGATGACCGGAATATCCACCCCGCCCAGGAAGTGAATGGCCACCGCGGTGGCAACGCCCAGCAATACGATCGCGATGGCCAGCAGGTTCAGCTTCAGGCCCTGGCGCCGGAAGGAGGCAAAGAAGCCCGGCCCCAC
>CAYTVN010000069.1:0-12363 GCA_964441655.1 uncultured Verrucomicrobiota bacterium
GCGTGGCGTGGGGCCGTGTTGTCCCTGTACGAAAAAACCCGCAATCCAGCCGAGTTGCAGGACGCGGGCGGCAATCCCATCACCGGTCACTACCTGGTCGGTCTGCAGCAAAAAGTGCAGCGCGATCCGGTGACCGGGTTGCCGCTCCTGACCCCCATTGAGCCGGGCTCCACCGTGCTGGTTCCGCAGACCGACGCGAAAACGCCGGAGGCGGCGCGCCAATTCGGGCCCGGCCTGGCCTTGATTCCCAATGCCGGATTTATGGACCCCTTTGGCGTCATTCCCAATCCGACTGGTGCGGCGACGCCTTACCCGGATGTGAGCTGGATCACGGTGGCGGAAAACAATGATCCCAGCATGGGCGGATCGCCCGTCACCCTGCACATCATCAAGGTGGACCGGCGCGAGCGCTATCGCGGCGCCATCAAGACCGTCCTGTCCGACAACGTGTTCGATGAGAACGTGGTGTTGCGGCACACCGGCGAGTTCGGCGGCAATGCCGACGACCTGGTCTTTGAGTGGTGGTACCGCCCCGACGACGGTTCGCTCAACGTGCCGCCGCCGTACATCGCCAATCGCGCTTCCGCCGGACCCTGGCTGCTCTTCCCGGATCTCACCGGCAACCAGGGCTTGGGCCGCGCGCAAACCCTGCTGAAAGGCAACCCCAATACGCCGGAGACGCTGATCGCCGATTCCTGGTGGTTCGTGCGCTACCGGCACAAGAACGACACCACCCAGGGCACCGACTGGTACCGGCCGCAGCAGAACGGCGATGACCAGGTGAAGTTCGAGTGGGCGGGCGCCGGCAACAACGACCCCTTCCATGATTTCGATCTGGATGGCTTTGCGGATTACCGCGCCCAGCTTTCCATGGGCTGGATCAAACGGGTGCTCGATGCGGTGAATCCCTACGAAGCGCGCATTCGCGACTTCACCGGGAACAGCCCGGCCACCATGTCCAGCATGCTGCAGCAGCTGGGGCCTCGCTTCGAAGGCGCGGTCGCCCTGAATCCGGACAAGGATGTGGTGGAGAATGTCGGCCTGATCGAACTCTACGAGACCATCCTGAACCGCGGCCGCGACCTTAGCATCGACCTGTCCACCCCGGTGTCCACGCCGGCCATCGCCAACGCCCTGCAGCTGGCCTCCACCCGCCTGTCCGACTTCTACACGCTGTTGGGCAACGACGCGTACACCGACGCCAAGGATCCGACCATCGGCATCGGCAGCGGCAGCGTGGACTTCGGGGCCATGAGTCCGGTGGTTTTCAGCTTCCAGAACCAGATGGCCTCCTTGATTGACGAGGAGCTGGGCCTGCTGCGTGGGGTGGATGATTACTTCGCGCGCCCGGTCTACAACCGCCTGTTCTGGAATTTCACCAAGGGCGAGGGAGAGGCGGCCTACGCGCTCAACTACAACATCAGCGACATCAATGCCGATGGTTTTGTGGATGAGGATGACGCCATGAAGCTTTATCCTCAGGGCCACGGCGATGCCTGGGGACATTACCTGACCGCGCTGACCAAGCAATACGACCTGCTGCGCCATCCCTATTTCAACTGGGTGTCGCGTTCCGAGTTCTACAACCTGCAGGACATCGTGCTGAAGGTGGACTTCCTCGACGAGCGCAAGTTCGCCCAGGTCGCGGCCGCCAAGGCCCGGGCCGGCGCGGAGATCGTCACCAGTACCTATCGCGAACATTATGTCGAGGACCCGACGGCCCAATGGCAGGGGTACACCGATGTCAACGAGGACCGGGCCTGGGGTGTGCAGGAGTGGGGTCGGCGGGCGGCGCAGGGCGCTTATTTTGACTGGGTGACCGCCAACGCTCTGTTGCCGGCCCAGCACCCGAACCAGACGCTGGAAGGCATTCAGAAGGTGGATCGCCAGGCCAACGACGACATCAAAGTTATCTCGGCCAACCTCAACCTCATCCAGCAGACCCTGGACGATGCCAACCGCGGGTTGAATCCGTTGCGCCTGTCCTCACAGGCGGTGCCTTTCGACATCAACACCACGGCCCTGCAGGACCTGATCTTCGGCCGCACCTATTTCGAGCAGATGTACGACCGCGCGCTGGGTGCTCTCAACAATGCCAAGGCCGTGTGGGATAACGCCAATGCCTCGCAGAACCGGTTGCGCCAGATCGCCACCTCGGAGGCGGAGTTCCGCAATGACGTGTTCCAGGAGGACTTGTCCTACCGGAACCAGTTGATCGACATCTTCGGACGACCCTACGACGGTACAGTGGGGGCGGGTAAACTGTATCCGGCAGGCTACGATGGCCCCGACCTCGCCCTGTACATGTACGTCAATGTGCGCGAGCTCAACAACAGCACGGTGCCTGGACCCAGTCTTTCCTTCGCCTCTTTTGACACCAACGGGGTGTTGAACGGCGGCGACCTGTACACCGCGTATAACGGCACGGGTGGGGTCAGCATCACCACCCTGGGCGCGGATATGCGGTCGCTGTTCTCGGCTACCTTTGCCCCGGATTCATCCGGGACCACGCCGGTGCTGGCCCGCAATGGCTATTATTCCGTGGCCTACACCGACCTGACCTCGCCCAAGGTGGGCCTGGATAATTTCACCCAGCTCATGCCGGTGACGGCGGCGGGCTACACCTTCCAGGCGCCCGTGGCCTGGGGCAGTCGCCCGGCGGTGGGCGAGTTGCAAACCATCATCAACGAGATGATCCAGCAGGAGGCGTCCATCGCCCAGGCCATCGGCGCGTGGGATGCCCTGACCGGGGAAATCATCCGCAATCTTCGCCTCTCCAACGCACAACTGGCTACCACGGCCGAGATCCGGGAGCGCAACGAGGCCTTCATCCGTGCCAAATATGTGATCGGCAACCTGATCAAGGGCATCAACGGGGTCATTGAAATCACCGAGGATGCCAAGGAAGTGGTCACGACGTTCCTGGACAGTTCGGTGGAGTCGCTGCCCAAGAACCTGCCCACGGGCGGACTGGCCATATCCCCCGGTGATGCCCTGGCCCCGGTGCGTGGCGGGCTCGGATTCGCCGGCGTCGGCGTGGTGAGCGGCATCAGTGTGGCCCAGGCGGTATCGCGCGGAATCCTGCTGGCCTCGGAGATTGCCTTTGATATCGCGGAGGCGGAGGTCAATCTCGCCAACGAAAACGCCGAGCGAAAACAATCCCAGCGCGAACTGCTCAAGGGCATTGAAGACCTGATGGGCGACGAGCCGGTCCTGCGCGTGGCCATCTTCAAGGAAATCGAGGCCCTGCGCGCCTTGTCCGACCGCTATCGCTCCGTGCTGGCCCAGGGCGTGCGCCTGATCGACGAGCGGGCCGCCTTCAACAAGCGCGTGGCCGCCATGACCCAGCTGAACCGCTATCAGGACATGGCCTTCCGGGTGCATCGCAATCATGCCCTGCAGACCTATAATGAAATGTTCGAAGTCGCGGCGCGCTACACCTATCTCGCGGCCAAGGCCTACGATTACGAAACCAATTTCGAGCCGGATCACGACGGTTCCCCGAGTGCGTTGTACTCGGACATCGTGAAGGCGCGCACGCTGGGCTACATCCCGGACGGCATTCCGCAGCGCGGGGAGGGCGGCCTGGCCGACAGCCTGGCCTGGTTGCGCATCAACCACGAAGCCATGAAGGCCCAGTTGGGCATCAACAACCCGCAGTTTGAAACGGGCAAGATTTCGCTGCGCACCGAGCTGTTCCGCATCCTGCCCAGCGGTTCCACGCAGCCGGATGGCAACAGTCAGTTCCCGGGCGGGGGTCAGGATTCCGACACGCTGTGGCAGCAGACGCTGGAAAATGCCCGGGTGGAAAATCTGTGGGATGTGCCGGAGTACCGCTATCTGGCCCGTCCGTTTGCCGCGGATATCGATGCCAACGGCAACGCCGCAGTGGAGCCGGGCCTGGTGTTGCGCTTCGGGACCACCATCACCGCCGGGCAGAATGTGTTCGGCAAGCCGCTGAGCGGCGGCGACCACGCCTTCGACCCCTCGCTGTTTTCCACCAAGATCCAGTCCGTGGGCGTCTGGTTCTCGGATTACCTGTCGGACGACGTGCTGAACGACCTGCCCCAGGCGCCCCGCGTCTATCTCATCCCCGTGGGCTCCGACATCATGGCCGTTCCCAATGCGGCGCCCAACAAGTTGCGGGTATGGAAGCTGGTGGACCAGCAGGTTCCCACGCCCATTCCGTCGGTGAATGCCACCCTGGACCAGAGCAATTTCACGCCCCTGCTGGACAGCCTGAACGGACGCATCGGATCGCCTCGTCGCTACGCCAGCTTCCGGGCTTATCACAATGCCGAGGCCGATGTGGACTTTGACGAACTGGTGACAGACACCCGGCTGGTGGGCCGTTCGGTCTGGAACACCGAGTGGATGCTCATCATCCCCGGCCTCACCTTGAACAGCGACCCGGATGAAGGTCTGGACCGGTTCATTGGCCAGGTGAGCGACATCAAGCTGATCTTCCAAACCTACGGGCATGCCGGAAATTGATGGAGAGGATGGAACCTCGAATGAGAACTTGTACCAATAAAGCGCGCGTGGCCGGTGTGATGGCCGGGTTGCTGGCGTGGCTGGCCCTGGCGTCATCCACGGAAGCCCAGACCTTCAGCGAACCCGCGACCATTTTCTATGGCAAGGTGGTGGGCGTGGGCTCGCCGCAGCCGTTCCCGATCACCGAAGGCACCCTGCAGTGGACCATCCAGCGGGCCGACGGCGCGGAGGTCACCATGACCACCACCCTGTATGCCATGCAGGATGGTTCGTATTCCTACCGTCTGGAAGTGCCGCATGCCGTGCTGGGCCTGGGCCTGACCTCGGTGGGCGGCGTGCCCATGCCGCCGTTGCCGCAGACGCACGTGCATAAACTGGTCACCGTGGATGGTGAGACAGCAACGCTGCTGGGTCCGGCCAGCAGCTCGTTTACCACCGAGCAATTGTTGCGCACCGCCACCTATCGAATGGATCTTTCCCTGGGTCGTACGGCGCTGGACAGCGATGGGGACGGCGTCGCGGACTGGTGGGAGGACCAGTACGGCCTCGACAAACAGGATCCGCACGACGTGGGGATTGATGCGAATGGGGACGGCATCACCGCCCTGCAGGCCTACCTGCAAGGGCTGGATCCGCGCCACGACTATCGCCAGCCCGACTTGCTGACCCGTGAGCTGGTGGTTTATCCGGCCGGCACCACCGCCATCCTGCTGGACGTAAAGGATATCAATAGTGCGCCAAGCAACCTGGTGTTTACGCTGACCGCCCTGCCCAACGCCGGCACGCTGACCCTGCGCAATGCGGTGGCGAATCCGGCCGCTCCGGACACGGTGCTGGCGGTGGGCGACCACTTTACCCAGGCCGATCTGTTCCGCGGACGGCTGGTCTATGATCAGGACGGTTCGACGGCCCAACCGGGCTCGTTTACCGTCGAAGTGCGTGACGAGGGGTCCGCGGCCAGCACGGGTTCGGTGCAATTGCTGGCCTATGAACCGGCGGACTTTTTGCCCGCAGAAGTGCCTGCGCTGGAAGTCCAGCGGATTGACAATCATCAGCTGGCGCTCAACGGACTGATCATCATGGACGGCGGTCCGCACGCGACAAATCTCAGCCTGGCCACGCCATCGGCCGGATGGTCGACTACCGGATTGAGCACTTATGTGGCTTCCTTCGGCAATGACCGGCCCTATGTTCTGGTGGACGGGGCCGGGCACGACACCCTGCGGGGCGGGCAGCCGAATGATGTGCTTTTTGTGGACGCGGGTGACGATACCCTCGCGGGCGGTCCGGGAGCCGACCAGTTTATCTTCAAGTCGTTCGCGGGCGGCCGCAAGACCATCGAGGATTTCCGTGTCTCCGAATTGGATGTGATCGACCTTTCGCTCCTTCCGGTGGCCCCGGAAGCCTATGTGCATCAGTACCTCCGGCTCGCGGTCTCCTCCGGTGTGTACCGCCTGCAGGTTGATGCCTCCGGCCTGGGTGCGGCCTTCACCAATATGAGCGTGGCCTTGCCGGGTCTGACCGCGGACGAGGCGGATCTCTACACGTTGATTGAGTCCGGTCGCGTGGTGGTGGGGAATCTGAAGCTGCTGCCCCGCGTCACGGTGGCCGCCACGTCGGCCCAGGCGTCGGAAAATGGTCCCTCGGAAGGTGTCTTCACCCTGACCCGGAAGGGCAGTCTGGCCGGCGATTTAACCGTCTCCATCAGCCTGGCCGGGGTGGCGCAAAACGGTGTGGACTATGCGAGCGTGTTGCCCACCGTGGTTATGCCCGCGGGCCAGTCCACCATGACGGTGTCCATCCAGCCCTATGCGGACAGCCTCGCCGAGCCCGCGGAATCCGTGGAGCTCATTGTGCAAGCCGGCAGCGGTTACCAGGTGGGTGCGGCCAACCGTGCCACGCTCACCATTGAGGACCTGCTGATGCTGGTGCAACTTGAGGTGCTGGAGCCGGTGGCGGTCAAGGATACGCTCACCCCCGCCACCTTCCTGCTGACCCGGCGTGACGTCGTCAACCGTGACGTGCTGGTCCGGTTGAATATCGCCGGCACCGCCGCCAACGGCACGGATTACACGACCCTGCCCACCTTCCTGCTCATGCCGGCCAATACCACGGTGGCCCTGATCCAGGTGACACCCAAGGCGACGGCCACCTTGTCCGGTGGTTTGGAAACGGTGGTTGTGTCCGTCAAGACCGACGCCGCTTATCGTGTGACCGGCAGCGCGACCGGACAGGTGGCCATCATCGAACGCGTGGATTCACTGGAAGCATGGCGCAGTCGGGAAGTTCCGGGCAGCACGGGTGGCTTGGGCGAGTTTGCCCAGTCGGCGCCCGGCTCGATAGGCGTGCCCAACCTCGAGCGCTACGCCTTCGGGGTGGGGGCCAACGTGTCGGATCCGTCCGGCCTGCCGCAAGCCTATGTGTACCAGGGGCGTCTGGCCGTAACCTTCCGCAAGCCGCTGAGTGTGCGCGACATCACCTATCGCGTATCCGCGGCTACCAATCTGGCCGACTGGTCGGGCAGCCAGGTTCCGCTGCAGGAAACCACGTCGCCCGACGGCTCCCAGGATCCGCAGCGCGTATACTACGTTGTCGATCCGTCCGCCGCATCAGCCGGGACCATCTTCACCACGGTGGAGGTCGAATGGCTGCCTTGACGTTCGGTTCCATGCGCTGGCTGAAGTTGACCTGCTGTGCCGTAGGTTTGCTGGGGGTCACGGTGTCCTGTAGCCGCAAGGCGCCGGAGCCGGCCGCCGCCCCGGACTGGCTGGCCCGCGTGGATGGTGAGTCCATCACGGAGGCCGACGTGCAATTTGAGATCCAGCGCCGCACCGAAGCCAACCGTCCGCTCGGGGAGGCTTCAGCCATCCTGCAGGATCTCATCCAGCGCAAGGCCATGTTGCACGCCGCTGCGAAATCCGATGTGCTGAAGGATCCGGCGGTGCGTCGCGAACTGGAAAACAAACAGCTCGGCCAGTGGCTGGATCGCTCCTTGCAGGTGGCGCGGGATCAGGTGTCGGTCAGCGACGAGGAATTGCGTGCCCACTACGAGGCGAATGGCGCCACCTTCACCCGCCCGGAAATGTTCCGGCTGGCCATCCTTTATCGGCAGGTCAATCCCCGCGACCCCGCGGATGCAGAAGCGGCGCTGCGGGCCGAACTGGAGAAGGGCCGGGCCGCGTATCTGGCCGATCCCGCGCAGGCCACGCAGCAGGGTCGCGCCATCGGCATCGGCACCGTGGCCGCGGCGAATACGGAGGATGCCCTCAGCCGATACCGCGGGGGCGACCTCGGCTGGGTGGCGGCTGACCAGAAGAACGAACGTTATCCGGCAGAAATGATCCAGGCTGGCCGCGCGCTGGCCGTGGGAGCGGTGAGTGACGTGCTGGCCGCCGGCGAGGGTTTGTATGTGGTGATGAAGGTGGACGAGCGACCGGCCCAGACCGCGTCGTTTGAAGAAGTCGCACCCACGCTGCGACGCAAGTTGATTCGCGCCAAGCAGGAGTTGGTGGAGCAGACCTTCGTCAGCAACGTGCTGGCCGTAGCGAAAATTGAAGTGGACCAGGAAAAAGCGGCGCGCCTGACCGTGCCGGTACCGGCTGCGCCTACGGCTCCGGACTTGCGGAAGCCCGAGGACTGGCGTCCCCAACCGGGGATCGCGACGCCGTGAAGCTGAATCTAGTGCCTGAGCATGACCTATGGAGAGTGAACGCCTAATGAAGATGTGGACCACGCAGAATTTCGCGCCCATGGTTCGACGGGTGGTGCTGGGGCTGGCCCTTGGGGCGGGCGCCGCTCCCTTGCCCGGCCTGGCTCAAGTCACCCTCACGTTGGACTTTTCCAGTCCGGCCACCAACGCTTCGCCGGGGGCGACCTTCACCGGTTCGGTCAGCTATGCCCCCACGGGCGCGGTGATCACCGCCAGCGTGCTGTCCGGCACCAGCATCGTGCCGCTGGCCAACCTGTCCCTCACGTCGGTTGATTCGAATACCGTACACGTCATCCTCGAACCGCTGACCAATACCTCCGGCCAGGTCACGGTACAGGTCCGCGGCGTTTCGGGTTCGCAGACGGATACGGTTTCCTTTGTCACCGTCTTCCGGCCCTATCCGCCCGTCATTGCCCCCATTTCCAACCGCACCATGTTGGAGGACGGCACCACCAACGTGCCCTTCGTAGTGACGGATGGTGACACTCCGCTGGCCAGCTTGGTGCTGGATTCCGACTCCAGCAACACGGCGTTGATCGGCCCCGGCGAGATGTCGCTGGGCGGCAGCGGTTCCAACCGGTTCATTTCGCTGACCCCGAAGGCGAACATCAACGGGGCCAGCACGGTCACCGTATCGGTGACGGATGGCGAATTCACCAACGCCCGCTCCTTTGTTATCACCGTGTCGCCGGTGGCGGATCCGTCCACCATCAGCGGATTGGTGAATCGCGCCTTCGGGGACAACGCCGGCCTGACCAATGTGTTTGCCGGGGTGGCCATTGCCGATGTGGACCACAACATGCCGGTGTCCGAACAACTGGTGGCCACGGCCACGCTGACGGATGATCAGTTTGCCACCTTCGCCAGCGGTCTGATCACCCACTCCTTTACCGGAACGCCCGCCCAGGTCACCACCGCCATGGCCGGGGTGGGGGTGCAGGCGCTGCCGTTTCGCAGCATACCGGGCACGATCAACGATGTGGGGGCCGCCATCCGGGTCCGGGGCGTATCTGACAACATTACGGTGACCAGTTCGGTCACCCTGGCCATCGAAGTCATCGACACGCCGCCCACCTTTAATGTGATCCTGAATCCGACGTCGCTGGTGGAGGGCGCCTCCTCCCAGCCCTTCTACTTGAGCTTCATCTATGATCCCGACCTCGGGGATGATGAATTCACCCTGGCCATTGCGCTGGTGAACACCAACCAAAGCAACCTGCTCACCCTGGGGCCGACCAATGTGTTGTCGGACAACAACGCCGGTCTGCTGGCCGCCATCCGCAACATCAACGTGCAGGCGACCCCCGCGGCGCTGACCTCGCTGACCGAGCGGGTGGCGTTGCGATTCACCCTGACCGATGGCTTCGGGGGCGTCACGGTGCAGACCAATGAACTGACCCTCGTGCAGGCCCTGAACCCGCCGCAGATCACCGGCATTCCCGTTCAAACCGTTAATAAGACGTCCTCCGACCCGGCCTTTTTGGTTTATCCCACCGCCTTTGTGCAGGATGCGAACCAGGGCGGCCTGCAACCGGTCCAGGCCATCCTGACCCAATCCGACGCCTCCCTGGGCACGTTCTCCGCCACCAGTTTCCCTTTCATGACCCCGGCCCAGTTGTCCACCGCCCTGCAGGGCCTGACCTATACGCCCACCCCGGGGGCCCGGCCTGTGGGCACCATTGCGGAAAGCATCCTGAGCGTGAAGGCCATCGACTCCAGCGGGCTGTCGGCTTCCAACACCAGCGTGAAGATCCGCATCACCAGCGTGAACGGGGCGCCCCAGATTTTGAATGTGCCTTCGTCGGCCGACCAGCCTCTCCTGATTCAACCCACACCTCCGCTGCGGCCGTTTAGTGCGCTGGGCCTGTGGAATGATGACACCAACCTGGTGGTGTTTACCCTCTCCTTGGATAATAGCGACAAAGGCACCCTGACCAATCTGGGATCCTTTGCCCAGACTTCGCCCGGAACCATCCGGATGACCGGAACGGTGGCCGCCATCGTCGGCTCGCTGACCAACCTCGCCTACGTTTTGAATGCCGGTTACGCCTTCCCGCCGGATGATCCCGGTGGTTCCACCTTTACCTTGAGCGCGCGGGATTACGCCCTGCTCACCACCACGACCTCGTTGTACATTCAAATTCAGGAGGCGCCCCGCAACCACCTGGTGGTGCGCGCGCAAAATGACGGCCTGCCCGGATCGTTCACGTATGCGCTGGCCCAGGCCGGGAACAACGACGTGATTACGTTCGCCCTGCCCGCCTATCCCGCCGTGGTGCGGATGCCGGGGGCTCTGCCGAATACGCTGATCCGCAATGTCACCATCAAGGGGCCGGGCGCCAACCTGCTGGCCATCAGCGGTGATGGCAACGGCGACACGGTTCCGGACCGGCAGCTCTTCGGTATCCGCTCCCGCGTCACCATTGAAGGGGTCACCCTGACCCACGGTATGGCGGGTTTCGGTGGAGCCCTGCGGGTGGAAAGCAATGGTGTGCTGACGCTGCGCCGCTGCGCGGTGGTGGACTCCGTGGCCGCCCAGTATGGCGGCGCGATCGATGTCGACGGCGGCCAGCTCACCCTGGACGGGTGTTTCATCGGACGCAACCGGCTGGCCAACGATACCGGCATGAGCGGGGCCGGGGTGTCGATCTACTCCGACCGCGACATCGAAATCGTAAACACGACCTTCGCCGGGAATCTCCAGCCCAACCCCTCGGGCGATGGTGGTGGTGCGCTGGTGGTACAGAATCTCACCCCCAGCACCCCCATGCGGGCCCGGATCGCCCATTGCACCTTCTTGGAAAACGAGGACGAAGCAGGCGCGGCCAGCGCCGTGCTGGGGGTGGATTTCGGCACCCGCATCCAGTCCCTTAATTCCATCTTCCGCGATTTCTCCGGTCGCAACCTGGAGGTGGCGGGCGCGGCGGAATTTATTTCGCTGGGCGGCAATATCTGCGACGACAGCAGCCGTACGCTCAACCTGCAGCAGGGCCAGAGCGGTGACGTGTTCCTGCTCAATCACGTGACGGATGAAACGGAAACCGACCCCCTGCTGGCCCCGCTCAACCTCGCCGGCGATCCGACGCCGTTCGCGGAACCGCTGGCTGGCAGCCCCGCCATCGCGAAGGGCGTCAACTCGACCAACACCCTCGATCAGCGCGGCGTCCTCCGCCAGGGCGTGCCCGACGCGGGTGCGATTGAGTTCAATGCGCTGGGCCGGCTGGTCATCGACGAAATTCTTTTCGACGGGGGCGAGGTCGCCTTCATTGAGTTGTATGTGCGGCGCGACTCCACCCCGGTCGACCTGGCTCCGTACGCGCTGTTTGTGGACGGCGTCAAGGTGCATGACTTTGCCACGGGCACCATCATCGGCACCAATCTGCTGTACGCCGCGGGCAGTCCGGCGCCCACCCTGGTCAATCCGGGTTTTGGTTATGTGCTGGCCTTCACGAATAATCCCATCCATGTGACCAGCGACAGCAATCCCACGCCGGTGGCGCGCCCCTCCGTCACCAATGCCACCCTGGCCCTGAATGCGCGCGGTCTCATTACGATCGGCGCGGGCGGGTCGGCGGAACCGGTGGCCCGGCAGGCCTACCTGGGCATTTATCTGGACCCCGCGTCCGGCACCAACCTGCTGGTCACGACCGGAAATTCCATCGCCCTGGCGCCTCAGTACCGCGGGTTTGCCCTGATTCCTCACAGCCTGATTCTGCCCGGTCCGTTTGACGGGGCCGACCTGTCGCGCAGCCTGGCAGTGAACCAGTATTCGCTAGGGACCGACATTCTGGGCACGCCGTTCGGTCAGGACAACGCGGAGCCGCTGGCGGTGCCGGATATTTTCACCGTCACCGAGGATGACCTTTCCGAGCTGGCGGTGCTGGCCAATGACTTCGATGGCGATGGCAATGACCGGAAGGTGATTGTGGACGTCAGCACGGACTCGGATCCCGCGGTGGGCGACAGCGCCCTGACCAATTCGCAGCTGGGCGCCTCGGTCGCCGTCGATCCCGACACGGTGCCGCTGCGCGGCGAACGACTGGTTTTTGATCCGCGTGCGGCCCCCGGCCTGCAGCAGTTGCCGGTGGGCGTGGAAACCATCGATACCCTGTACTACGAAATCCTGGATGTCGGGTTCGCCGCGGTGGAGGGCTATAGCG
>CAYTVN010000070.1:0-12270 GCA_964441655.1 uncultured Verrucomicrobiota bacterium
GGCTGATCCCACCCCGGCCCCTGCGCAAGACGAGGTCTATCACCTGGTCATTTTCCCCATGATTCGCGAAACGCCTGACATTGTGGAGCCCGGCATCCGCAGCCTGCTGGCCCAGGATTATCCCAGCCGACGCATCCTGCTCGTGCTGGCCGTGGAAGATCGCGCGACGGTGGAGGTCAAGGCGGGCGCCGAACACCTGCGCCAGCGTTACCAGGATGATTTTCTGGAAGTGCTGGTGGCGTATCATCCCGACGGCCTCCCGGGAGAGGCCCGGGTCAAAGGCGCCAATGCCAGCTACGCCGCGCGCACCGCCGCCGCCTGGTTTGAAACGCGCCACATTCCCTATGAAAACGTGGTCGCCTCCTGCTTCGACGCCGACACCGTGGTCAGTCCCCGTTACTTCAGCTGCCTGACCTACCATTTTCTCACCACGCCCGACCGTGTGCGCGCGAGCTTTCAGCCCATTCCCGTTTATCACAACAACATCTGGGAGGCTCCCGGGTTCGCCCGCGTGCTCGATCTGGGCTCCTCCTATTTCCAGCTTATCGAGGCCACCAACCCGGACACTCTGGTCACCTTCTCCAGCCACAGCATGAGCTTCAAGGCGCTGGTGGACGTGAACTACTGGCCGGTGGACATGATCTCCGACGACTCCGCCATTTTCTGGCGGGCCTACCTGCACTACGCCAGCCAGTACCGCGTGGTGCCCATGTACACCACGCTATCCATGGACGTGGTGGTGGCCGACGGCTGGTGGAACACGATGCGAAGCCTCTACAAGCAGAAGCGGCGCTGGGCCTGGGGCATCGAGAATTTTCCGATTGTGGTTCGCGGTTTTCTGAGCGTGCCCGGCATTCCGCGGCGCGAGCGCATATTCCACACCCTGAAAATGTATGAATCCAACCTGTCCTGGGCCACCTGGGGCTTTATGCTCACCATCTTGAACTGGCTGCCCGCGCTGGTGGCGGGACGCGAATTTTCCAGCACCGTGATGTATTTCAGCGCCCCGCGCATCAGCGGCATCATCTTCAACCTGGCCGGTCTGGCTCTGCTCATTACCATTGCCCTCAGCATGTTGTTCCTGCCCCGCCCCACCTCGCGCCGGCCGCTGCTGCGCCGTATTCTGCACGCCTTGGAATGGCCCCTGGTCCCGGTCATCACCTTGTTCTTCAGCGCCCTGCCGGCCCTCGACGCACAGACGCGTCTGATGCTAGGCAAACGAATGGAATTCTGGGTCGCAGGCAAGGGGAGGAAGAAGTGATCCGTGATCAGTAATCCGTGATCCGGAAAATGACGAAAATGGGGACGTTGTAGGTAGAATGCTCTGCTGCAACATATTATGATGTTAATTGCACCGTTTATACACGTGCGACATGAAATACATCACAAATAATCGCATATCAGCATAGTACAGTGATCCGTAATCAGTGATCAGTCGTTCTATGATATACTGTTGAGTCACACTGAACACTGGCCACTAGACACCCAGCCCCCCTCGCTTGTACGGTCACACCATGAATCGCATGCGCAAACTCAGCCCCGCGGAGGAACTCACTTACCTGCGGGAAATCTACGGGAACAACGACGACAAGATCCTCAACTGGATCACCGGGGCCTACGACATCCTGCAGGCCCGTTCCTCCCTGCTGCTCAGTCTGGTCGCGGTGGTGCTGACCATCACCGGTTTCTCCGGGCCCACCATCGCCGCCTCCGGCACCTTCTCCAAAATCTGCATCGGCTACGGCCTGTCCTTCGTGCTCATATCATCCGTGCTGACCCTGGCCGGCCCGCTGCAACTGCGATGGGCCACCCAGTGGCGCGGCGACAGCCTGGACGAATCCCTGACCAACCTCATTCGCCGCCGCAACGCGCGCACCTTGAAATACCACATCGCCTTCGGATTCCTGGTCGTGGGCTTGACCGGCTACGTGGGCAGTCTCATTGGATTCCTGTTCCGCCTATGAAAAAACTGCTCGTCCTGCTGCTGGCCCTCACCGCGCTGCACGTCCGCGCTGAAGATCCTCCCCTCACCATCTTCGCCGCCTCCAGCCTGACTGACGTGCTGACCGAGGTGGGCGCGCTCTACGAAAAGCAAACCGGGAAAGCCATCCGTTTCAGCTTCGATGGATCGGGCGTGCTGGCCCGCCAGATTGAAAAGGGCGCGCCGGGCGATGTCTTTATTTCGGCCAGCCCGGAATGGATGGACAGCCTGACCGACCAGCACCTGCTTGACTCGTCCACCCGGATCACCATCGCCTCCAATCAACTGGTGCTCGTCCAGCCCGCGCCCCACGACGTCTTTGTGCAGGAGCCCGCGGATCTACTGCGCCTGAACCATATAGCGCTTGGCGATCCCGCCACCGTGCCGGCCGGCCGCTATGCCCGGCAATACCTCGAAAAACAGGGCGTCTGGACGCAGCTGCAGGATCGCCTGATATTCGCTTCCAGCGTGCGCGCCGCCCTGGCCCTGGCCGAACGCGGCGATGTGGGTGCAGCCTTCGTCTTCGCCACCGACGCGCGCACCGTGACTTCGGAGCCCGGCATCCGCATCTCCATCAACGTGGACGCCTCCCAGCACGACCCCATCGCCTACGAAGCCGCCGTCCTCCCATCGGCCCCGCGCCGGGTGGCCGCCCTGAAGTTTTTCTGGGTGCTGGAGACGCCGGAAGCCAAGGCCCTGTTTGCGAAGTTCGGCTTTTCCACGCCGTGAATAAATCCATCATTCGAAATCCGCCCTCCGAAAATTTTCCATGCTGAGCCCCGCCGAGTGGTCCGCCGTCCGTCTCTCCCTGGCCCTGGCTGTGGGTGCAACCGCGCTGGTGCTCCCCGCCGGCCTGGCCCTGGGCTGGCTGCTGGCGCGGCGCTCCTTTCCCGGAAAATTCCTGGTCGAACTGCTGGTCATGCTGCCGCTGGTGATCCCCCCCACCGTAACCGGCTACGGGCTGCTGGTGGTGCTGGGCAAGCGGGGCTTGCTGGGCGGCTGGGCGTTTCTGTTTACGTGGAAGGCCATGCTGGTCGCCGCCGCAGTGGTGGGATTCCCGCTGCTCGTACGCTCCGCCCAGGCGGCCTTTGAAGCGGTGGACCAAAAATTATCCGCCGCCGCGCGGACCCTTGGTTGCTCGGCCCTCGCTTCTTTTTTCCGCGTGACTCTCCCCCTGGCCTGGCCGGGTTTGCTGGCGGGCGTTGTGCTCTGCTTCGCGCGCGCCCTGGGCGAATTCGGCGCCACCCGCATGGTCTCGCTCAACACACCCGGCCAGCGCACTCTGGCCCTGGAAATTTATCAACTGGTCGAAACGCCCGGCGATCACCACGCCGCACTCCTTCGCCTCGTCCTGGTATCCCTCGCCCTCTCCACGGTTGCCCTGCTGGCCTGCACCGCCCTGACTCGCCGCTGGAGGCCCGCCCCATGAGCGGACCCCTGCTGCAAATGGCCTGCACCCTGCGCCACCGCGGCTTCGAGCTGCGCGCGGATTTTGAATCACACGCCGAGATCACCGGCCTCTACGGCCCCTCCGGCTCCGGCAAGACCACCCTGCTGCACGCCATCGCCGGCCTGCTCCACCCGCACGACGGCTTCATCAAACTGGCCGACACCCCGCTGGTCAACGTAAAGGGCGGATGGTGGATGCCGCCCCACCAGCGCCGCATCGGCGTGGTGTTTCAGGAGAACCGGCTGTTCCCGCATTTGAACGTGCAGGCCAACCTCGAGTTCGGCTATCGCCGCATTCCCCGCCATGTGCGCCGCCTGCATCCCGACGACGTCATCGGCCTGCTGCGCCTGCAACCACTGCTGGCCCGCCCGATCACCGATCTATCCGGCGGCGAAGCGCGCCGCGTGGCCCTGGGCCGCACCCTGCTCACCTCACCACGCCTGCTGCTGCTGGATGAACCGCTGACCGGACTCGAACCCGCCCTGCGCCGCGATCTGCTCAGCTACCTGATGGACCTGCCCCGCAAACTCGACATCCCGCTGTTCTACGTCAGCCATACCCGGGCTGATTTTCTGGCCCTGGTGCAGCACACCCTGCTCATCCGCGACGGCGCGGTGCAAACCCTGGGCGCACCGGAACGCCTGCTCGATGAATCGCCCTTCGAGGATGAGCCGCTCGATACCTACCTGGCCGGCACGGTGGAATCCTGCGAACCGCCGGGCTGCGTTCAACTGCGCTTAGACACCCAACGCCTGACCGCCATGGGACAAGACCTGGCCATCGGCTCCCGCGCCCGCGTGGCCGTGTCCGCCCAGGATGTTCTGCTCGCCGTGGGCGATCCGCCGCGCACCAGCGCCCGCAATACGCTGTCCGCCACCGTCACCCAGCTGCGCCCCTTCGGTCGCGGCCTGCTGGTAACCCTGGACCTCGGCCAAACGCTGTGGGCGGAAATCACCCCCGCCGCCGCCACCGCCCTCGACCTGCGCATCGGTTCCCCGGTGCACGCTCTGGTCAAAGCCCGCGCTCTGCGCGCGTTGCCCATCACGGACTAAGGCTAATAAAGTACGAATCTTGTTTTTCGCACCAAGTCGCCAAGAACGCCAGTGTTTTGGAGGGGGTTGGCACCCAAACTCTGCGTCTTGGCGCCTTTGCGAGATGAAAAACACCGGCTACAGATCAATTTAATCTGCTCTAATCTGAGCTAAAACGCAGACGCGAATACGGGCCACGCAGGAGCGGTCACTTAACCTCCACGGTCAGGGGCTCACCGAAACCACCACCCGCCCAATTCCACATGCGCAGATCCCAGCGACCGGTATCGGTGGGCGTCCAGCGGATCTGCGTACGCTGGCCCGGCATGGTTTCGGGAATGAGCACCCATTGTTCCTTCGCGGTGGGATGCGCAGCCCGCAGCCATATGGCGCCCGCGCGACGCGCCCCCGCATTCACCCAACGCGCCGGGCCGGTATTCCACACGTCCAGCTCCAACGTGTCGCGCACCGGCATGGTGATCGCTTCTCCGAGCGCGCGCATCACACGCTGGCTGGCCGTATGCACCGCACCCCATTCGGCGTTCAACATTTGCCAGGGGGCGGGCGCTACGTACGGCCGCCCGCCCACCGCCAGCGGGGCGAGGTCGAAACTGGACTGGGCAAAACCACCGGGGCGCACCTCGGACCGGGGCTCGTTCGGCGACCGCTTGATCAGCCAATCATATAACCCGCGCGGATGATCGTCCCGCGAAACCGTGGCTTCGGTCCAGGACGGAGGTGGCGTGGCCTCGCGGCGCACCCGCAGCGTAAAGCGCCTCAGCTCATCCCCCGCCGGACGCCAGCGGCCATCGGGAAAGGCATAGCCTTCATCGCGCTGCTGGTGCGGCGACCAGCCACCGCTCAAACGGGTCACCACTTGTCCCGCGGCATGGCTGAGCAAGCCCATGTTCATCAACTCCTGAACGCGCTGGGCCTGAAGGGCAAGCTCACCCGCCCCCGGCTCGCGGCCCGCATCGTACCCCACGTTCCGCCACATCACCGGCTTGCCCAGCGCCATCCCACGCGCATAGGTGGTGACGAATCCCGCCACCGCGCGGGCGGCGTCATCGCGTTCCAGGCCGGCCGCATCCAGCGTGATAAAATCCAGATGCACGGCGCCGCTACCCGGATCCAGCGGACATAACGAAGGCGGCCCGCCCCAACCGCGACACGCACCCACCAGGGCCTGGCAGCCCGCGTCATCCAGCATCGCACGTACGCAACCAAGCCGACGACTGATCCAGTCATCCACAAAGCGACGATAGACCGCGAGCGCAGCCCCTGCGGATTCCTCTCCGTTTAGCACGGCATCCGGGGGCCCGGTGACCACGCCGTCCCGCATCCACCACGACACACCCACCTGCATTTCGGCGTGTTCCAGCGACCCGTATTGTTCGATCAACCAATCGCGCCAAGCCTCGTCCAACGTGCGCCGCCGGGTTTCGTCCCCCAACACTGAACGCGAGCCTGCCTCCAGGGCAAACAGGATGGGATCCTGAATCAGGCGGGATTTTTCCAGGAGGCGTCGGGCCCGCGGCAGGTCCAGGGCCAGCGGGTCCAGGCCGCCCAGCCGCACGTACAGCCACATGGACAGGGGCCGCATTTCTTCCATCAACCAGCGCAGTGCGGGAATCTGCTGTTCATCTTCAAGCGCAAGGTCCACCACGTTGATGCCCGCCTGCTGGGCTTGGCGCAACGCGCGACGCACAGCGTCCGGATCGAAGACCTCGGGGTCCAGTGGAGCGTAGTCCGGCTCGTTCGTCGCCACGCCTTCACTCCGGCCCAGGGTCAGTGCGGCCCCGAACACATAGAGCGGGCGTCGCCCTAGTTTGAAGCCTGCGCCGCTCACGCCGATGACATCCGCCAGTTCAGGCTTGCCGGCAGACACAACACGCAGGGAACGCTCAACGTGATCCAACGTCCGACCCTCGGCATCCTCCAATCGCAGCGTCAACGAAAAGTCACGATGGCCGCGGGCCAGACGGGGCAGCACGCCCAGGCCGAGCGGGACCTCATCCGTCGCCGCTGCCGTGATGCGCCGTACGGAGCGACCCTCCTGCTCGGTCAGTTCCGCGGCCACCCGCAGCGCCGAAACGGGCTGATCGCGACGCACCACCCGCACCGCAACCTCCAGACGATGCGCCCCTTCGTAGGACGCTTGATCCGGTCCCAACGGCAGCACGTAACTTCCCGCCTGCAGACGCTGCGCCGTGGCGCGCAACAACTCCACCGCGGCCTCGGCCTTTGCATCCTGCGCGTCCACACCCACCCAGCCCCAGCTGCGCAACGGCGCATGGGCGAGGGACTCCACCCACACCGAAGCCGGCCAGGCCCGCACCGATTCCTCCAGGCCTTCCGTTTCGGCCACGGGAATCCATCGCGTGGCGATGCCGGTCTTCGCATCATACCTGGGCGGCTGGGGCCACGGGCTCTGCACCAGCGCCTTGAAGGCGGAGGCCTCCGGGCGATCCGGCCACCGCAGTTTCAGGGCCGGACTTTCAAAATGACGGAAGGAGGGGCTGATCATCGGCAGATCCGGCGGAGCATCGGCCAAAGATTGCAGGGGATCACGCCCCCAGAAAAGCAGGGGGGTACCGGCGGCCAGGCTTTGCTGCAGGGCCGGCCATTGGATGGGGTCCAGTCGGGCCGCCTGCACCACCAGCAAAACGGGGCGGGCCCCGGATTCGGAAAGCCTGGACAAGGCGGGGTACACCGGCGCCTCCGGGAACGCCTGCCGGGCCAGCTCCACAAATCCCGCGGTGGCCTGGTTGGTCAGACGCGGCATGACGAGTTCCACGCGCAGCGGCTCGTGCCCCTGGGCGCGTCGTGACGCAGGACAACCGGCGCTACCGAGCACCAGCGCCAACAGGCCGACAAGGCAAACCGCACGGGAAACCGGACCGAAACCTGGGCCACTTTTTTGCACGGAGCCATCTTAACCCCGGCGCGGCCTCAGGGCGAGTACCGGCATACGGAAGCGTACTCGCCCTGACCCTACAATCAGGCATTCCCCGATATTTGATTCTAATACTCCCAGATACAATTTTGGCAGGTGACACCATGCATGCTGCCCCGGAGTTGAATCTGTACCAGCAAATACTCAATGCGCTGCCGACCCCGGTCTTCCTGGTGGACGCGGACATGTTCGTACTCGAATACAACCATGCCGCCAACGACCTGCTCATCGCACCTGCCCGCAGCCAGCCGGGCCAGCGCGGCGGCCACGTCCTGAGTTGCCTCAACGCGGCCAAGCACGTCGACGGGTGTGGACGCACCCCCTTTTGCGCCAAATGCGGTTTGCGAAATTCGCTGAATGCAGCCCGGAAGGGCGAGCGGCAGATTCACACCTGGGCCACCTTGCGGCTGGTCCGCGATGGCCAGTCGCATGACCGCGTTTTCCGCATCACGGTGACCCCCTTCAACTTCAACGGCGAAGATACCTGGTTGCTGGTCATGGACGATCGCACCGAGCAGGCCGCGCTGGAAAAAGTGTTTCCCCTCTGCACCAGTTGCCGGGGGTTCCGCCAGGACGAAGCCCTGCGCCGTGAGGCCGAAGAGTACCTGGCCCGCAACTGGAATCGCGATCCCACCACCTGCCTGTGCGATGACTGCCGGCAACGGGTGCTGGGCGCGCAGCATTGATTGACCGGACCGTACGTGGCACCATGCGCGCATGCGCATCGCGGTTGATACCCATGTTCATCTCTACCCCGACCAGGCGGCGGACCGTCTGCTGCAGCACGCTTTCGCTCAGCTCAAACAGCGCGCGCCCACGGCGGAAATGCTGGCCCTCTGTTTGACCGAACGAGCCGGCCACACCGCCTTCGCCGATCTGGCCCGCGGAACCCGCGCGGTCGACGGCTGGACCTTTCACACCACGCCGGAGCCCGCCGCATTGAACGCGCGCTCCGTCGACGGCGCATCCCTGCTGCTGCTGGCCGGGCGTCAGATCATCACCGCGGAGCGCCTCGAGGTGCTGGCGCTGGGCACGGATGAACGCTGGCCGGATGGTCAACCCGTACGCGACGTACTGGCCCAGGTCCGCGCCGCACGCGCCCTGCCTGTCCTTCCGTGGGGCCTCGGCAAATGGCTGGGCTCCCGCGGCACGCTGATTCAACACCTGATCGCGAACGCCACGCCCGCCGACTTTGCGCTGGCCGACACCTACCTGCTGCCCGTGCTGACCCGGCGTCCCCCGCCCCTGCGGCGCGCGGAGAAAATCGGTTTTCGCATTCTGGCCGGGACCGATCCTCTGGGCCGGGCCGGCGAGGAAGCCATCGCGGGACGTTACGGCGTGTTGGTGGAAGGTCCGTGGGACGACCAGGCGCCCGCCTCTTCACTGCTGCGGCTGTTGCGTGATCCAGCGGTGCCGCTGCAAACCATCGGACGCCGCGGCAGCCTGGGCGAGACCATCAGGCGGATGCGCTGAAATCCGGGTAGACCGCGCGCACCTGCGCCACTTCGCGCGCCACCTGTTCCGCACTCCAGCCCAGCAGGGCCGCCATCTCCTGCGCCACCGCCTGCACCGCCTCATCCGCCGGACGCGCCTGGGTGCCGAGATCGGTGCGGCGCAGAATCACATCGGCGGCATGCACCGCATGCTCGCGGCGCACGGCATGACGCACTTCCGCCCGCAGCACATCCGTGGTGCCCGGCACCAGCGCCGCGCCATCGGCCCGCGCTTCCTGCACCACATGCTCCACTTCGCTTCCGTAATGAGCGGCCCAGCGATCCGCCACCGCGCGCGCAAGCACCAGGCCATGCCGGGACGCGGCCTGAAGAATATCCTCCGGGGTGGGCCAGCGGGCGCCCCCATACAAGACCGCCGAAGTGTCCGTGCCCGGCACCCCGAGATGCGTGGCGACGATGCGGCCCGCCCGCTCGCCCACCTCCAGCCCGGTGGTGTACTTGACGCCCTTGATGCTGAACAATCCGCGGGGTCCGCCCTGGCGGGCGTGCTCCAACACTTCCGAGTGCTTGTCCGGCTCCACCGATTCGCCCTGTGGCTGCGGCGGACCCGGCTGCACCCCCACGTGCAGAAACGTGATGTCGGCGAGGCTCACGCGTGCCGGCGGATAGACGGCATTGATTTCAGCCAGGAAATCCTGCACGGCCTTCCGGTTGGGCCGGTAGTGCGACGGATCGCCCCGGAAGGTTTCGTACACCGTACCGATCATGGTGCTGTCGCGCCACGGCACGAAAAACAAATTGCGTTTGCCGCGCTGTACCAAGGCCTCCGCATCGTGGTGGACCCGCGTGCTCTCCAGCGCCACCCCGTAGGCTCCAAACCAGCGCTTTCGCACCACCACGTTCCACGCCCCGACCAGCGGAAATTTCGCCCGACCCGCCGATCCGCCCAGCCAGGGCTGCTCCAGCCACGGCCCGGCCGCGTTGATCACGCACCGCGCGTTTATCGCCACGGGCTGGCCAGTCATTCGATCCAGCGCGTCCACGCCGACCACCGCGCCATTCTCCACCCGCAGGTTTTGCGCCTGCACGTAGTTGGCCACGCCGGCCCCCGCCTGTTCCGCGCTCAACACAAACGACAAGGTCAGCCGCTCCGTGTTGTGGGCCAGGCCGTCGTACCACACCGCGGCCCCGGTGTAGCCGTCGTCCGACACCCCGTGCAGAATTTCACGGGCCGCCGCCTTGCCCAGCAGACGCCCGCGGGGCAACGCACGCGCCGCCGGCACCCCTTCGTTGCGATCGTGCGCGATCCAGTCGTTGAGTTTCAGGGCTACAGCCAGGGCGGCCCGGCCACGCACCCCGCTCCCGTGGGTGGGCATGATAAAGGCCTGGGGCTGACACAGATGCGGAGCCAGTTGCAGGAAGCGACGCCGGGCCTGGATGGATTCCCGCATGCGCGAAAAATTGGCGTGCTGCAAATAGCGCAACCCGCCATGCAAAACTTTCAGGCTGCTGGCCGAGGTGGCCGCGCCGAAATCGCCCATCTCGATCAAAGCGGTGCGCAGACCCAGGCGGGCGGTCATCCACGCCGCCGCCGCACCATGAATCCCCGCGCCCACCACCAGTACATCAAACCGCTGGCCAGTCAGCGCCTGCACACCGGGCCTTGGGATCACGCCGTTCATGTCCGCACCTCCAGAGTGCCATAGGCGGCCAGCAAGGTTCGGCGATAGGCCTCCGCACTGTGACGCTCGCGCGCCACTGCCGCGGCCGCCGTGCCCAAACGAACCCGGCGCGCCGGGTCCCGCAGCAACTCGCCCAATGCGCGACCCATCGCGTCGGGTTCGGGTTCCACCAGGCAGGCGAACGAGTCGTCCATGACTTGGGTATGCGATTCGATGCGCGTGGCCAGCACGGCCCGCCCGGCCAGCAGATAGGAATAGATCTTCATAGGCGTGTTGACTCCGCGCAAACGCGGCGACACCAGCACATCGGCCTGTTCGAGATAATATTGCAATCGGTTCAAGGGACGCGGACCCAGCACATGAATGCGTGTCGCCAGGCCCAGGCCCGCGGCCCGGGTGCGACAGGCGGCCACATCGTGCGGTGCACCGCCGATGATGACCAGGGACGCATCCGGAACCTGTGCCGCCGCCACCGCGAAACCATCGATCAGCAAATCCACGCCCTGGTAGTGCTCGAGATTGCCCACGTACAAGACCACCGGCCCGGTGGGGCCCAGGGTGGTTCGCAAATTTTCGGTGGCCGCGGGCACGGGCGGAAATTGCATGGCCTGGTCGTGCAGGATGGCAAAGTTCTTCCCGGGCGCATACTGCTGTACCTTGTCGGCCAGGCTGCGGCACACCGGCAACACCAGGTCAGCCCCGCGCACCGCGCCTTTTTCAAAGGCTTCCAGGGGCCAGCGCAGCAACTTCAACCAGCCCCATTTTTCCATCAGCTGGTCGGCCATGGAGGAGTCCATGTCGTACACCAGCGGCAGCCGGTGCCGCCGGGCCAGCCACAGGGCGGGGAAAACCGCCTCCTCGCAGGCGTGCAGCACCTGGTATGTGTTTTCCCGCAGCAGGCGGCGCGCGGTCCGGATCAGCGTGCTATCGCACAAAATTTTCTGCGGCGAAAACCCGATGCCCACCCGGGACACGCCCCACGGCTTCTCCGCCCGCACAATGCGCACCCCGGGAATTTCGATCTCCTCCCCAAAAGGAAACACCACCAGATCCACCGCGTGTCCGGCGGCGGCCAGGTTTTCCGCCACCCACTTCACCGCGATGGGCGTGCCGCGCTCGACATAAAAGGGCTGGGGCGCCAGCAGCAGGATTCTCATGGCTTGGCCTTCGCCTGTTTGTCCATACCCCATGCGCCCACGCCTTCTCGACGGGCCGACTGTTCAAGCTGCTTGAGTTCGCCTTGCTTTCGCCCGCCCAGATTGTCCGGCACATGCATGCCGTACACCCGCACCAGACCTTCCGCGGTCAGCAACTCGTCCAGGTCGCCCTGCTCGGTGATGACAAAGGCATAGTAACGCGGAAGCTGGCTGCTGCCGCGCGCATCCTCCCATTTGGTCACCACGGTGAAGGACCCCGCGGACAGGGTCTTGTCCGTAAAATGCTTGGCCTCCAGACCCACCCGGATGGCGTCCTGCTCGCTGAAGCCGAAGTAGTCCGCCTGCTCCTGCACACGATCAGGGAACTGGAGACTGGTCTCGGGGCAATCCACATAATACAGGCGAAAGATGTATTCCTTCCCGTCGTGCCGGACGTGGAAGGAGTCCCCGTCGTTGGCCTCGCGCCGGAGCAGTTTGCAGCCCGACAACACCTGCCACGATTTCCCCTTGCCGATGCGCAGACCCAGGGAGTCAAACGAGGACGCGCTGGTACTGGGCC
>CAYTVN010000071.1:0-12187 GCA_964441655.1 uncultured Verrucomicrobiota bacterium
CAAAAACACCGCCCGAAGGCGGCGTTCTTTGGCCATGGCCAAGAGCCTGCGCAGGATTACTTGACCTGGCTGATCATCCACTCGACGGTGGCGTGCACCTGTTCATCGCTCAACGCAGGATTGCCGCCCTTGGCCGGCATCATGCCCGACTTGCCGGTGAACCCTTCGGTAGCGTGCTTGACCAGGGTATCCAGGCCCTGGGCAACGCGCGGCGCCCAGTTGGCCTTGTCGCTCATGGTGGGCGAGCCACCGGCGAGTTGGAAAGCAGCGATGGGCACCTCACTGGCGAAGGGGGGATCGCTGACCGTAACGGTGGCGATCCCCGTGTAGTCGCTCTGAAGCACGCCCTCCTGAGCGGACACGCGGTACTCGTAGGTTCCGGCGGCCACGGAGTACTCGGTGTAGTTCGTCGTATTGGCGGCCACCACGGTCCGGTTGCTCCAGAAGTCATTTCCGCCGGCCGGCCGACGTTCCACGACATACCCCGATTCCGTGCCGCTGTTGTCCGACCAGGTCAGACTCACCATGTTGTACGCGGGGGCGGTCGCCTGTAGCTGCGAAGGAGGCGTGGTGACGGATCCCGCGGAGATGTTGGTTGAGGTTGTGATCGCCTGGGTGAGACTCTGGGCGATGTTCGAGGCCGAGCCGTCCTGTGGGAAGGCGGCATCGTCCAGCGGCAGGCAAATTTCCATGCTGGCCTGTTGCAGCGCGCCGGTGTGCTGGGCCATGGCTTCGTCCGGTGTCCACGGAGCCCGGTACAAGCACCAGTCCTGCAGGTCCATCACCGTGGGCGCGGCGGGTCTGTTGGTGAGTGCACCAGCTCCGCCCAGCACGAATTGCTGCGGCACGAGTTGCTCCGTCACGGTGCCCGCGAGGACGCCGTCCACATAGAGCATGGTCAGACCGCGCGCATAGCTGTGCGAAAGCGCGACATCCATCCAACTGCCGTCATCCGCATCCACCGGCGCCACGATTTCCGTGCCGTTGGTGGAGACGTAAACAAGCGCGTTTCCGCGCAGCTCAACCGTGCCGCCCGCCGCCGTGCTCACGCCGGGCGTCTCGATGATTTCGAGGATGCCGAGGTGGGCGAAGGAGGCGGCGGCCTTGGCCACAGAAACCGAGATTTCACCGCTGCCGTTCGGCGAAAGGCCCGCCAGTTCCGCGATTTCGTCATCGTTTTGGTTAGCCACGTACGTACCGATCCCTGTGCCCGAGGTCTGCAGATTCGTGCTCGCGGCGCCGACCGTGAACGTGGCGATGCGGCTGTTCGTGTCGCTACGCGTGCCGAAGAAGCGCAGCTTGTAGGTGCTCGACGGATTCAAACCGGCAATCTTGAAGGTGCCGGTGGTGCTGTGGAAGAAATAGTCCTCCGTCGCCGTGCCGATGGCGAATTTGCCGAGCAGCGTGTTCGACGGACTCAAAAGGCCGCCGTTCAATTTGCCGTTGGCGGCCCAGCCGCTGGACGTGATTTCGAGGTGCACCGACGTGGCCACATTGCTCACCGTGACCATGTTGTTGATCGCCGTGCCGACCGCGACGTTGTTGTTGGTTGTGGGGTCAGCCGGGGAGATGTTGTTCCAGTAATTGCCGTTGACGTCCGGGCTCACGGTCGCGGTGCCGTTCGTGCCGCCGTCGTGGCGGCCAAAATCAACCAGGAAGGTGGCGGGGGATAGGACCGGCGGAGCGCCTGTGGCCGTCATGACCGCCGCAACCGTGCCCGTGAAGCCCGCGCGGACGCGGAACGCCGAGTTGAACGAGTGCATGGTGCGGGACGGGGTGAACGAGAATGGACGGCTGTCCGCCCCCTGCAGACGCGCGTAACCGTGTGTGCCGGTTAGTTGAGGCGTGTTCGTCCTCCCCGCGAGGATCGCGTCGAAGAGCGAAGGCACGATCGCGTAAAACATCTCCTCGTGGCCCGCGGGATTGGGGTGGGCATTATCGTTCCAGTATCCATCCACCCATTTCCCGGTTCCGTCGTCGACCGGGCCGAGAATATTGATGCTGGGCAGGTCCCAGGAATTCAGCAGCAGATTCATCCGCTTGATGTAGTGATAGTGATTCGTGTTGTAGAACTGGTTCGGGTAGTTGAGCGTAACTACGGGGTAGAAACCGTTTGTCCGGCTCCGGTAGATGAGGTTGGTCATGCCGGACCGGAAGGATTCAAAGACGACGTCGGCGTTGTTTGTCAGTAGTCCTTCATTGCCCATGGAAAGTCCGATGAGGATGACGTCGGGGTTCACCGGCACGGCGTCGGTGTCGAACCGCGCCAGGAGGGCGGCGGTGTCGTTGCCGCCGATCGAGCCATTGGTAACCACCCAACCTCCGGCCTCCACGACCGGCGTCATGAGTCCGGCGTAGCCGAGCAGATAGGAGCCATTCGTGTAGCCGGGTGAGCCCGGGCCGTGGAAGCCTTTCGCCACGGAGGAGCCAAAGATGAGCAGGGTGGGGGAATCCACCATACCCTCTTGCCAGGGGAGCAGATTGGTGGTGTTGACCAGCGCGGGCGAGAGACTCTGTGCGCTGTTGAAAGCGGGTGCGCCGTTGGTAAACGCGGCGTCATCCAGCATCGCGCCGATTTCCATGCTCGCTTGCTGCAGGCTGCCGTTCTTCTGGGCCAGGGCCTCGTCCACCGTCCAGCCCGCGCGATACACGCACCAGTTGTCGAAATCAACAGACGCGGGTGTGGCTGCGCGGCCGGCGGTGCCGGGTCCACCCAGAATGAACTGATCGGGAACGTAGCGCTCGGCGACAGAGCCGGCCAGCACGCCGTCCACATAAATAGCTGTGTTGGACAGCGCATAGCGCGAAGAAAGGGCCACGTCGTGCCAGGCCCCGTTGGCGAGGTTGGTGGCCATGACCGTTTCAGCGCCGGAGCGGCTGACATACACCAGTTGCCCGGTGCGGACTTCCAGCGTGGCGTAGTCCGTGCCCGAGCGGACGGCGGCAACCGTGCCGGTCGCGGAGGTGCGCAGACGGAACGCGGTGGTGAACGAATGCACCGTGTTGGACGGAGTGAAGGTCAGGGGCGCATGCACGCCGGAACTGACGCTCAGTCGTGCGAAGTTGGTGGCGGACCCGAACTGCGGAGTATTCGTCCTGCCCGCGTCCAGCGCGTCGAACAGGGTGGGCACGAAGGCGTGGTAGAACTCCGCGTAACCCGCGTCGTTGGGATGCGAGCCATCCGCCCAGTAACCGCTGATCCAGCGGCCCGTGCCGTCATCCACGGGTGTCAGCAGGTTCAGGCTGGGCACATCCCACGCGTTGATGGCCAGGTGCGCTTGCTTCAGCTTGGCATAGTTATCGGTCGTATAATCGCCCCGCGGATAAACCGAACTGATGACCGGAGAGTAGCCGTTGCTGCGGCACAGTCCGACGAGGCTACGCAGGTTGACCAGGAAATTCGAGGTGATGGTCGAGGAGGTCGGATCCGTCGTGCCGGCCAGACCCTCGTTGCCCAGCGAGTAGCCCAGGAGCACATACGTGGGTGCGATGGGTACCACATACGTGGGGAAGCGGCTGATGCCCATGCTGGTGCTGTCGCCCGGGGTGGAGGCGTTGGTGACGTAAAATCCGCTGTTCTCCGTGAGGTGCCGGGTTATGAAGTAGCTGTAGCTGTTGGTCCACGAGCCATTGGTGGTGACGCCGCTGGTCATGCCGCTGCTGGCCCAACCCTTGGCCACCGAGGAGCCAAAAATGGTCAGGACGGGATTGGTGGACAGAATGCTGACCGACACGCTAACGGTGCGCGGGCTGTTGGCGGCGGCGGGATCGGTGATCGTGATCACGGCATTCGAGGTGCCCGGCTGCAGGCCCGCGTTGTTTACGCTGATGGTGATTTGCTGGCCCGCGTTGGTGGCCAGCGTGCCCGACGCCGGGGAAACCGTCAGCCAACTGGCGTTGGTGGTGATGGTGTAGTTGAGCGCGGCCGTACCCGCATTGGTCAGACCGAAGCTCTGGTCGGCCGGATTGGCCCCGCCCGCTGTGGTCGAGAAGTTCAGGCTGCTCGGGCTGACTGCGATGGAGGCGGCCGGATTGGTCGAGGGCGGCAGGTCGACCTGCTCGATCTTGAGCAGGCCGATGTACGCGAAGTTCTGCGGATCCGCGGTGGGGGTGGAAACCGTGATCTGGATCTCGCCCAACGCGGAGGGCGCGATGCTGCCGAGGGTCGCCGTCTGGTCGTTATTCTGGTTGGCGCCGCCGCTGCCGATACCGCTGCCGGAGGTGGTCAAGCTGATGACATCGGTACCCACCGAATAGGTGGAGATTCGCATCGCATTGGTCGCTCGCGTGCCGAAGAAGGACAGATTGTACACCCGCGCCGTGTTCAGGCCGGTCAGGGTCAGGGTCGCGCTGGATCGGTTGAAGAAGTAGTCCTGGGTGGCGTTGGTCACGGCCAGGTTGCCCAGCAGAGCGTAACTCGGCGTGAGCAGGCCGCCGTTGAGTTTTCCGTTGGCCATCCAACCGCTGGCGCCGGAGGTCAGGCCGATCGTGGAAGCGCCGTTCGTTGTCGTGACCAGGTTGGACAGTGTGATCGAGGACAGCGCGCCTCCGCCGCCCGTGCCGATGAAATTGTTCCAGTACTGGCCCAAGTGGTCGGGGCTCGGGGTGCTGTCGCCGTTGGTTCCGTCGTTCGGCCCGAAGTCAACCAGGAACACGGCCTGGGTGGAGGCGGTGGCCGGGGGCGGCGCGCTGGTGGACACGGTCAGGGCCTCGATCATCATCGCGTTGAGGTAGCCGTTGCTGCCCGCGTCACCCTCGAATTTCACATACACTCGGCCGTTGGCCTGCGGCGTGACATTGGTCAGGATCGCGACGGAGTTGCTGTTGTGCAGCGAAGAGGAACCCGGCACCTGTACGTTCAGGCTGACGCTGCGCAGCGCCTGCGTGTAGTTCGCGTTGTTGTGCAGGGTATACACCGTCGTGGTGTTGGCGCTGAACTTGTGCGAGCCGAAGAAGGTGAGCCGGTAGGTGCGGCCGGTGTCGAGGCTCTGGATCTGGAAGCGGGCGTTGACGTAGTAGTCGTTCACCGCATTGGTGATCCCCAGCGGCCCGAGCGCGGCCGCGTCAAAAACGCCGCCGGGCCCATTGAAATTGTCGGTGCCGAAGGCGTAGTCGAACCCGAGGTCCACGGTGGTGGTGGTGTTCGTCTGGTCCACCAGGTTGGTGTAGTAGACTCCTGAGTGTACGCTGTTCCAGTACCGCCCGTTCACATCCGGGTTGGCTACGTTGGTGCCCCGGAAGGAAAGGTCGTTGCCGAAATCCACCAGGATCACCTGTTGCGTGACGATGGATCCGGACGGCGGCGCGCTGCTGATGACCAGGCTGACATTCACCACCTGCGGACTGTTGGAGGCCGCTGCGTCCGTGATGGTGATGACCGCGTTGGAGGTGCCGGCCTGCAGGCCGCTGTTATTGACCGAAACCGTGACCTGCTGGCCGACACCCGTGGCCAACGCGCCCGTCACCGGCGAAACGGAGAGCCAGGCGGCGTTGGTGGACACGGTGTAATTCAACGTGCCGGAGCCGACATTGGTCAGGCCGAACGACTGCGCCGGAGGATTACCCCCGCCATTGGTGGAGGCGAAGCTGAGGGTGGTGGGGCTGGCCAGGAGGCCGGGCCCGGAGGCCGGGGCGGCCGGTACAATCTCTTCCAGCATGAGAATGCCGACGTAAGCGAAACCACCACCGTTGGTGGCCACGGTTACCGGAATTTCGCCCGAACTGTTGGGCGAAAGGGCACGCAGTACGGCGGTGGAGTTATTGTTGTAGTTCACCCCGCCCGCCCCGATGCCGCTGCCGGAGGTGGTCAAGCTGACGACATTGGTTCCAACCGAATAGGTGGAGATGCGTATCTGATTGGTCGCCCGGGTGCCGAAGAAGGTCAGGTTATAGGTGTGGTTGGTGTCCAGGCCGCTGATCTTGAAGGCGTCGCTGGTGGTGGTGAAGAAGTAGTCCATCGTCGCGTTTGTGATCGCGAGTGTGCCCAGCAGCGCGGGCGAGGGGGTGAGCAGGCCGCCGTTCAGGATGCCGTTGGCCTCCCAGTCGGAAGTCATTTCCACGCCGAGGCTGGAAGTCCCGTTCGTGGTGTTCACCAGATTGACGACCTTCGTGCCGTTGCTGACAAACTGGATGACGGGCCCGATGTTGTTCCAGAAGTTGCCGTTGTAGTCCGGGCTGGAGGTGGGCAGGCCGTTGGTCCCGCTGTCGTGCCGACCGAAATCCACCAGGTACACGGCTTGGGTGGTGGTCACACTGAAGTTCGCCGTCCCCGACCACAGCATCGTGTTGGTCGATGCAGGCAGGGAGACCATGAGGACGCTGCCCGTGGTTTGGGTCTGGGTCGAGGCGTTGGTGTCCACCTGCACCGTCGCGGTTCCGTTGTACCCGGACGGCAGGACGATCTTCGCGTTCTGGCCGCCCGCGGAGTAGATCCAGAAGCGGACGCTCGAGGAGCCGTTCGTTTCCGCCACGTAGGCCACGGCGTTGGTATCGCCCGGCGGGACGAGGTGGCCGGCCACCAGGCCGGTGGCGGTGGCGAGGTAACCGTAGGCGGGCAGGGTCCAGCCGTTGGTGCTCAAGGTCTGCTGGCCCAGATTGCCGATGATGGTCACCGGCCCGTAGCTGGCCGCCATCACGCCGTTGTCCGGGTTCACCGCGTTGGTGCCCCAGCTATGGTTGAACGAGTTGATGCCCTGGCCGGCGTAGCGCGCGATAACGGATTTCTGTATGCGGTCAACCCAGAGCAGCCACTGGCGGACGCCGATGTTGTCGAGGTCCGTGGCTTCGAGGCGATAGGTGGTGCCGTAGCCGAGTCCCAGCGTCCACGCGATGACTTCGTGGGTGGCCACGGACGCGCTGAGGTCGTTGTAGTTCATCAGCACCTTGTCGTGCGCGATGTACTGGGCCACTGGGAACACGTTCCAGGTCCAGGTCGCATAGCGGTCGCGCAGGAAGCGACGCCAGGACGGGGCGTTCGGCGTGGGCACCAGGCCCCACGCGAGCCCGCAGAACTGGGCTTCGTAATTCGCGAGCCGGTCGTAGCCGTTCTCGGTGGACACCGGCATCATCGCGCTGTCCTCCCCGGCGCGCGCGATGGTTCCACCCATATAGGCATACGGGGTAGGCGAGCTGGTGTTGAAGTCGTACTGCCAGGTTCTCGCGCCGATCTGATCCTGGAAGAGCACGTCCACCGGGTACTGGGTCCTGAAATCGTTCAGCGTGTTGGTGCTCGCGGCCCGCACGGCGGGATGCCAGGGCGTAACGTTGAAGCCGCCATTGCCGAAATAATTTTCGAAGCTATAGGAGCCGTCGAGGTTGACCTGGCGCGCGCCGACGCCGCCGGCCAGCGCGGTCGGACCGGGCGGCTCGCTCCAGAAGGTCGGATTCGTGTAGGGCATGGTGAGGTGCCCGGCCTGTTTGGCCTGCGCGATGAAATTCGTGAACTCGGCGATGGTGCCGAAATGGGTGGCGGGCGCGAGGTCCGCGGGGTTCAGCAGGTCGGGGTACAGCTTGTCGAATCCGCCCCACAGGTATTGCGAAAAGTGCAGGAGCGATGGCGAGGGAATTTTGGAAATCTGCGCCGTAAGCTGGGTCGCGACGCCCGGCGTCTCCTCGCCCCCGTGCACGTAGTGGATCAGAATGGACTGCTTGAGCTTGGCCAGGGTGGTGGCCTCCACCTTGTTGGTCAGGCCGCGAGTGAGCTGGTTGGCCTGGGCGTAGGCCTGCAACGCCCCCGCGGCGGTTTGTCCGAACGAGAGCCGGACCTTCGGTGACTGCCAGGTCTGGTTGCTGACCACGTAGGTCCCGAACGCGCGCTGGCAGTAGCCACCCGCCGCGTCGGCGCCCCAGACCAGCTGGCCGGGAACGAACAACTCCGAGGCGTTGGTGGACCAGGCATTGGCGGGGGTGGTCTGGATCGGTTGGACGCCATAGATCGCAGCGTTGCCGTTCGTCGTTTCGAGCTGGAGGAAATCGGCGAAGACCGGCGGGTAGTACAGGTCGATGGCGTAGTAGAGTTCGGGCTGCAGCCACTGATAGAACGAGTAGCCCGCCACCTCGAACCAGCTTCCGCCGGCAACGACGTAGCGGCCGATGTTGGTGACGGTGGTGGCCACGCCTCCGGCCAGGGAGCCTGGCACCAGCTCGCCATAAGGATTCAAAATCGCGAGGTAGTTCGTGGCGGCCAGCGCGTTTGTCATGTCCGCGTAGCTCGTCAGTTCCGACACGCGGATGCCCTGCGCCACAAGGTTGGTGGACGCCTGCAGGCGGTTGACCCACGTGTAGATCGGCACCTCGGACGGCCAGCTCTCGCCGATGGCGGGACCGCGCGCCATGGAAAGGACGGCCACGTTGGTGCGGCCACCCGCGGTCTGCGCGAGATGCTCCACCGCGCCGACCACGACATCCAGGGCGAATTCCACCCGCGAGGCATCCGTCAGGCCGCCAAGCCGCATCAGCCAGCCCGAGTTGGTCGTACCGCCGATATAGGGCAGATGGCTGCCGGAGAAGAAGGGCCCGCGCGGCGAATCAATCAGCACCTCATCATACTGGCCGACGGCGGGCGGGCGGTGGACGATGGCGGATGCGCCGGCGTATTCGTTGGTCAGGCTGGCCCCCAGCCAGGCCGCGCCCGCCGCCGTGAAGGTGAGCGAGGTGGGCGTGTAGATTTCGTTGGCGTTGCAGCCCGCGCCGTAGAGGTTGATGTAGGCGGACGGACCGACGGAGAGTCGGTTCCAGCTCGCCGGCGTGTCCTCGTTCTGAATCTGGAAAAAGTTCGGGGTGTACGCCATGCCGACGCCGTCGCTGGTGTGCGAGGGCGCAACGAATCGTTGCACCGATGCCGGATTGAAGCGCATGCGCGCGGGGAAGGTCAGCATCAGCACATTGGTGGCCCGGGGCGACAGCGCGGCCGTCATGTCCACGCCGTCGTCGCGATTGGAGAGCGTGACCGAGACCGTGAGCGCAGTGTTGCTGTAGGTCAGATAGAGCACATTGCTGGGCGCGGGCAGAGACCACGAAAAGATGTTGGTCGGGGAGCTGCTGGAAAACGCAAGGGCATTGATCGAGCCGGTCGGGCTGCCGAAGGTGTTCGTGCTGAACGAAACGGACCACAGCCCCGCCTCGCCGCCCGTGGCGATCGTCGAACCCGACGCATTCATGGCCTGGATGGCGCCGTTGGTGTCGCTGATCAACACGCGATGCTGGGCGCCTGTGAACAAAAATCCACCCGCCACCTGCTGGATCTGGGCGCCGGCCATCGGCACGGCCGACAAGGTCAACACCCCGGCCATCGCGCCAGCCAGCCAGCAGCGGCTGCCGCGTAAACTTTTTTGAGAAGCACTCAGCATGTTCATTAATCTACCCCATCGCGTGATAAACGTCATGACCGCAACTCCATGGAATCCACCCTGCTCCATCATGCTGCACCGTGGGCCGGTAAATAACCAGTGGCCGCGGCCTCTCATCAAGCTTTACGTAAACAGTCCGGCTCCGGGCGCGACCCCCAACCACCGCGCCGCGAAGACGCCTGTTTCGCATCGGGTTTTTCGTCCCGTCCACTTTAGGTAAAGCCCGCGGTCGTTTGGTGGCGCGAAAACGCCGTGCTTGTATCGCGCCGTTGCCGGAGAAACCGCTCCATGAACGAGCACACGCAGGAGAAAGCAAACATGAAGTCCGATACCACCAGCCAGCCTTGGTATGCCGCGGGTGACCCCTGGGTGTTGACGCAAAACGCGTGGGACCCCGAGAAGAGTCTCTATTACGAGACCATCTTCACGCAATCCAACGGCTACATGGGCTTGCGCGGTTACCGCGAAGAGGTGGACACGGCGGCGCCCTCGCTGCGGGAAGGCTATCTGGCCGGCGTGTTCGCCAGACTGCCGCCGGTGGCCCGCGAACTGGTGATCCATGATTTCGAGTGGGATTCCCGGCAGATGGTTTCGCTGCCGGAACTGTTCTCCACCTGGATTGTGCTTGGCGGCAATGCCTTTTGCCTCACCGCGGGCGAGTTGAAATCCTATGAGCAGTCGCTCGACATGCGCACCGGCATCCTCACCCGCGAAGTGGTCTGGAGCGACGGCCGCATCACCAAGCTCCGCTTCACTCGTTTCCTTTCCGCGAAAACGCCGAATCTCGCCGTGCAGAAAATCGAAATCGAGCCGGTCAACTGGTCCGGTGAGGCGGAGTTGTTCTGGGACTACGAACTCGCCCAGAAAACCTATTTCCGCTGCGGCGATCCCGCCAAATACCACGTGCCTTGTTCGCATTTCGCCGTGCTTGAAACCAGGGCGCACCAGAACACGGTCAGCGGCGTGGTCGAAACCGACGGCACCGGGCACCGCATTGCGTTTGCCAGCCGATTGGCCGGACCGGGCGCGCAGAGCCGCGCCAGCAAGGCCGGCCTGTTGGCGCAGAGCGGCAAGGGTCAGTTGAAGAAGGGCAAGGTGAGCACCTGGATTCGCACCACCGCCGTCGTGACGACCCGTGACGCGGGTGTGGTCAATCCTCTCCCGGTGGCCCGCAAGATTCTGGATCGCGCCGGGGCGGCCGGGTTCGCCCGGTTGGCCGCGGAGCAGAAGTCGGTCTGGGCTGCGCGTTGGAAGGATTCGGACATCGAGATCGAGGGATCCGTCCACGACCAGGTCATCACCCGCTTCGGCATCTTCAGCCTGCTCCAGGTGGCGCCGTTCCATGCCGACAACCTGAGCATTCCCGCGCGGTGCTACGCCTACAATCGCTACAACGGGCTGTATTTCTGGGACGGTGAAATTTTCCTGCTCCCCTTCTATCAGTTCTGCACGCCCGGCGTGGCCCGCAATCTGCTGAACTTCCGCTGCAAGACGTTGCCCGGCGCCCGCAAGAACGCCGCGTTGGTCAAGGGCAAGGGGGCCATCTTCCCGTGGCAGGGCGACGCGGATTTTGGCGAAGAGCAGGCGCCGTGGGGGTTGTACAAGTACCTCTGGCACCAGAACGCCGACATCATCTATGCCTTTGATCAATACGCACGGGCCACCGGTGACGATGCCTTCATGTGCCACGAAGGGCTGGAGGTGCTCGCGGAAACCGCCCGCTTCTGGGTGTCGAAGCTCAAACGTGACGCGCAAGGCCTCTACTACCTCGAAAACACCGTGGGGCCGGACGAGGCGGAGCAGCACGGGCCGTACAACGGCTACACCAGCCTGATGGCGCGCCGCAGCCTGGAGATCAGCAGCCGGTGGTGGAAACTGGCCGGGAATAAAGCGGCCGCCGCCGCGCAGCAAACCGCGCGCCAGCTCCGGCTCACCGAAAAGGAGATCGCAACCTGGGCCACTGTGGCGGGGAAGATCAGCATTCCCGAAGTGCCCGGCCAGCCGGGCGTTCCGTTGCAGGACGCCTTCTTCCTCAAGCGCCGCGCCGAGGATATTTCGAACATGACGGTGGCCGAGTATTGGAAGAAGCGCAACGAGGTGCAGGTCATCAAGCAGGCCGACGTGGTGCTGGCCATGTACCTGTGCGAAGACGAGTTTACCCGCGAAGAAATCAAGCGCGGCTATGACTTCTATGAACCCAAGACGCTGCACGTCTCCTCGCTCAGTCTCAACACCCACGCCATCGTGGCCGCCATCATCGGGCGCGAGCGCGAGGCCTATGACTATTTCCGCCGCGCGGCCGGACTGGACCTGGACAACCTGCGCAATGCGACCAAGGACGGGCTGCATGCCGCCGCGCTGGGAGCGGTGTGGCAGATGGCCATTCCGGGCTTCATGGGCCTGCGGGTGCGCGAGGATCACCTCTATTTCCAGCCCGCGTTACCGAAGGCGTGGAAGCAGATTCGCTTCCCGCTTCAGTACCGCGGCTGGGCGCTGAAGATCAGCGCGGGCGGCGGGACCTGCCGCATCGAGGTGTCGGGCCGCGGCCAGGCGGGGGCCGTGGTGAAGATTGGCGACGCCGCGCACACGCTGGCCGCCCGCAATGTGATCACAGCCCGCTATTAAACCGCGACCACCAAGGAAACCAGATGAAACCCATCCAAGCAGTTGTATTCGACCTCGACGGCGTCATTGTATCCACCGATGAATTTCACTTCCAGGCCTGGAAGAAACTGGCGGACGAGGAGAGCATTCCATTCACCCGTCGCGACAACGAGCGGCTGCGCGGGGTGAGCCGCATGGAGTCGCTGGACATCATTCTGGAGAAATCCAGGCGGACC
>CAYTVN010000072.1:0-12172 GCA_964441655.1 uncultured Verrucomicrobiota bacterium
ATCGCCACCGAGCTGGAGAAGGCCACCAAGGGTGACGCCTCCAAGCTGAACGGCGCGGTGCAGAAGCTGCTGCAGGAAGTGATCAAGGAACACAAGGCCATCATCTTCAACGGCGACGGCTACTCCGAAGCCTGGCACAAGGAAGCGGCCAAGCGCGGCCTGCCCAACCTGCGCAATACGGTGGAAGCCCTCGAGGCGGTCTCCGGCGACAAGGCGGCGGCGGCCCTGTTCGAGAAGTACAACGTGCTTACCGCCCGCGAACTGGCGGCGCGCAACGAGATCTACACCGAGCGTTACTGCAAGGATGTAAACACCGAAGCGCTGTTGGTGCACGACATCGCCAAGTCCATGATCCTGCCCTCCGCTTACCGCTATCAGGGCGAGCTGGCCGCCACGGCCTCCTCCCTCAAGGCGGCGGGCGTGAAGAGCGTAGATCTGTCCTCCCTCGAGAAGCTCAGCAGCCTGGTGCATGAACTCGAAGCCGGCATCGTCGGCCTCGAACACGCGCTGGCCCACAAGAGCAGCGGGAGCACGCTGGATCACGCCAAGCACTATCGCGACAGCGTAATCCCGGCCATGTTGACCATCCGCAAGGTGGCCGACCAGCTGGAACTGATCATCGCGGACGACCTGTGGCCGCTGCCGACCTATCAGGAAATGCTGTTCATCCGCTAATCGGCTAAGAAAGTTTGGGGCCGTGCGCCGCACGGAACCGGGCGGGCTCTCGGAGAGCCCGCCCTTTCTTTTTGGGACAGTAAAACCACGGATGAACACAGATGGACACGGGTGTTTTCTGTCCGTGTATATCAGTGTCTATCCGTGGGTTATCCGGCCTAGATGACTGATCACTGGACCTTGGGCATACAATTTTGTAGCTTGGCGGGGTGCATGTTGTTTTAGCCCAGATCAATTCCACGGTTGGTGCCCTGCGGGCCAATGCAGACCACATTATTGTCGTGGCGAAGGAAGCGGCGGCCCGTGGCGCGGATTTGGTCGCCTTTCCGGAGTTGGCCTTATGCGGCTATCCGCCCGAGGATCTCATCCTCAAGCCCCATTTTCTGGCTGACATCGACCTCGAGCTGGAGCGATTGGCCCGCGAGCTGCCGCCTCAGCTTACGGTGGTGATCGGAGCGCCGCGCCATCTGGATGGACATACCTACAATACGGCGGTGGTGTTCCAGGGCGGGCGCGAAGTCCTGAGCTACCGCAAGATGCTGCTCCCGAACTACGGGGTTTTTGACGAAAAGCGGGTATTTGTGGCGGGTACGGAGCCCGCCTTCATCCAGGTCGGCGGCCTGCGCATCGGCCTGCACATCTGTGAGGATTCCTGGTTCGTGGAGGAGGCGCCCTGCCAGCTGCTGGCCAAGGCCGGCGTGGATGCGGTCCTGAACATTTCCGCTTCGCCCTATCACCGCGGCAAGCTGGCCGTACGGGAACGCATCCTGACCCGGGCCGCCAGCCATATCGGCGCCCCCCTGCTCTACTGCAACCTGGTGGGCGGCCAGGACGAACTGGTGTTTGACGGCGGCAGCCTGGTGGTGGGTCCGCACGGCGTACTGGCCAGGGCCAGGCAGTTTCAGGACGACCAGTTGGCCTTCCCGCTGGCCAAAAGTTCCAACGATTGGAAATCGGCCTCCGCGGGACTTCCAACGATTGGAACTTTTCCGAGTCCTCTCGCAGCGGCGCAGCGATCGCCGCGAGAAAATCAGGGGCAGGCGGGTGGAAATGCGGCTTCGGCACGTATCGAACCCGTTTTGCCGGACCTGGCCGAGGTCTACGCCGCGCTGACCCTGGGGCTGCGCGACTACGCCAACAAGAACGGATTCAAGGGCGTGGTGTTGGGGTTGAGCGGCGGGATTGATTCCGCCCTGGTCGCGGCGTTGGCCATGGATGCCCTCGGGGCGGACCACGTACACGGCATCACCATGCCCTCCAAGTTTTCCTCAACGGAGACCCTGAGCGACGCCCACCTCGTGGCTCGGAATTTGGGCATTCATCTGGTCGAGTTGCCAATCAAGACCCTGCACGAGCAATATCTGGCCGAGCTGTCCCCGTTGTGGCCGGGCCGGGCGCCGGACACCACCGAGGAAAATCTACAGGCGCGCATCCGCGGCAACATTGTGATGGCCCTGTCCAACAAGTTCGGCTGGCTGGTGCTGACCACCGGCAACAAGAGCGAGCTGGCCACCGGCTACTGCACGCTCTACGGCGACATGGCGGGCGGGTTCGCGGTGATCAAGGATGTGCCCAAGACGCTGGTGTTTGAGCTGGCCCGCTGGCGGAACCAGAGCGCGGGCCGCGAGGTCATCCCGGTCTCCACCATCGACCGTCCGCCCACGGCCGAACTGCGGGCCAACCAGAAGGATCAGGACAGCCTGCCGCCGTACGACGTGCTGGATGCCATTCTGGAACGCTACGTGGAGCGCGATGAATCGGCCCGCGCCATCGTCGATGCAGGCTTTGAGGAAGCCACCGTGCGCAAGGTGATCCGCCTGGTGGACCTCAACGAATACAAACGCCGCCAGGGAGCCCCCGGGGTGAAAATCACGCCCAAGTCCTTTGGTCGCGACCGCCGACTGCCCATCACGAACCGGTTTGCAGAGCGATTCCCGACGACATGAAAATTTTCAACCACGGATTCACACGGATGAACACAGATGGTGAGCAGACTCTTCCATCCGTGTGCATTGGTGTCCATCTGTGGTTTGCATAAGCAGGAGCACGATCATGAACGAACACGCCAAATCAGCCGTCCTGACCGAACCCAGCTCGGAGCGCGACCTGCAGCTGCTGTACCACATCAGCTGCCTGCTCGACACCAGCCTGGACCTGCGCGAGATCGTGAGCCCGGTGCTGGAGGCGCTGGCCGAGCACATGAACATGAATTACGGGACGCTCACCCTGCTCAATCGCAAGACGGGCGACATCCTGATCGAGGCCGCGCACGGTCTGTCCCCGCAGCAGGCCCGGCGTGGTCGCTACAAACTGGGCGAAGGCGTGACCGGGCAGGTGATTCTGACCGGCGAGCCCGCGGTCATCCCGCGCAAGAGTGAATCCCCGCTGCTGCTGGACAAGACCCGGCGTGGCAAGGGCGCGGACACCTCCTTCATCTGCGTGCCCATCAAAGTGGGTCAGGAAGTGGTGGGCGCGCTGAGTGTCGACCAGGCGTTTGCCCCGGAAGCCAACCTGCAAGACGACGCCCGCCTGCTGAGCATCATCGCGTCCCTCATCGCGCAGGCGGTCAAGTTGCGACGGGTGGCGCAGGAGGAGCGGGACCGGCTGGCCGAAGAGAACGAGCGCCTGAAGCAGGAACTGCGGGAGCGCTTCCGTCCCTCCAACATCGTGGGCAACTCGCACGAGATGCAGCTGGTGTACGACCAGATCGCGCAGGTATCCAAGAGCAACGCCACCGTGCTGATCCTGGGCGAAACCGGGACCGGCAAGGAGCTGGTGGCCCACGCCATTCATTACAACAGCGATCGTGCGGACAAGCCGTTCCTGAAAGCCCATTGCGCGGCCCTGCCGGAAAACCTGATTGAGAGCGAGCTGTTCGGCCATGTGAAGGGCGCCTTCACCGGGGCCATTTCGGACCGCAAGGGCCGCTTCGAATTAGCTCACGGTGGGACGTTGTTTCTGGATGAAATCGGCGACGTACCGCCGGCCATCCAGATCAAGCTGCTGCGTGTGCTGCAGGAACGCGAGTTCGAGCGGGTGGGCGATACCAAGACCATCAAGGTCAATGTGCGCATGCTGGCCGCCACCAACCGCAACCTGCAGGAAATGGTGGCTCAGGGCAAATTCCGCGAGGATCTGTTCTACCGGCTCAACGTTTTCCCGATCTACGTGCCGCCTCTGCGCACCCGCAAGGCCGACGTGGTACTGCTGGCCGACTTCTTTCTGGAGAAATATGCCAAGGAGCAGGGCAAACGGGTTCGCCGCCTGTCCAGCGCGGTCATTGACATGCTGATGAGCTACCACTGGCCCGGCAACGTGCGCGAACTGGAAAACTGCCTGGAGCGTGCGGTGCTGGTGGCGGAAGGCGATGTGATACATCCCTACCATCTGCCCCCGACCCTGCAAACCGCTGAAGCGAGCGGAGCGGTCACCAGCGGTAACCTCAAGGAACGTGTAGACGCCTTTGAGCGAGACCTGATCGTGGACGCACTAAAGTCCACGCGAGGCAACATGGCCGCCGCCGCTCGCAACCTGCAAACCACCCAGCGGATCTTCGGCTACAAGGTGCATCAATACGCGATCGATCCGAAGAAATACGCGACCTGATCAGCCTTCTTGGGACACGACATCGACACCCATCGTGAGACGAAAAGCAACAAGAGGGACGAACAAAGGGGACGTTCTATGTAATAAACTTTATATCAACATATTACGTCGTAATAAGCACACAATAGATCCAGCGTGTGTACATTATCATTTATCTCGTTTATCTACAGCATGTTACAAGGAACGTCCCCATTACGAATACTTTTGAACTCAATCTTGTTGATACGTAAGTGTATTCGTCATTTGCCATGCATACATGATTGTAGCTTATCGTGAAGCTGAATACATATTTATACTTTCGTCGAAATATTTATATCTATTTGCATACCATCATCTTGTAATCGCATCGCGCGCATAGTTGCCGTGGGTTGGCACGCCCCATGCTAATTGCTCTCACAAGCGACGGCGCATAGGGCGTCGTCGAGAGTAGCAATCAATAAGGAGTTATCCATGCGTACATGGAAGAGAGTTCTAGCTGCTGCCCTCGTTGCGCTGCCGCTGGTCGGGCTGGCAACCGTAGGTTCAGCACAGGAAGAAGCAGCGGCGGCGGCCCCGGCGGCGCCGGCCTTGGCGGACATTATGCCCGCCCTGAGCGACGCGCGTATCGGGTTGGATACGGTGTGGGTGTTGGTGGCGGGCATGTTGGTGTTCTTCATGAACACCGGCTTCGCCATGGTGGAAAGCGGCTTGTGCCGGGCCAAGAACACGGTGAACATCCTGGCAAAGAACTTCATCGTCTTCGCCGCTTCGACGATCTCCTTCTGGGTGATCGGCTGGGGCCTGATGTTTGGCGATGGCACTCCGTGGATCGGCCTGCAAGGGCTTTGGTTCCTGGGTGGCGCCGACAATTCGCCGGCCCTGGGCTCGGCCTACGCCATCATGAACCCGTTCTCCACGACGGTTTATGAAGGTGTCTATTCCTCCATCAACTGGACCCCGGTTCCGTTGTGGGCGAAGTTCTTCTTCCAGCTGGTATTCGCGGGCACCGCGGCCACCATCGTTTCCGGTGCGGTGGCGGAGCGCATCAAGTTCGGCTCCTTCCTGGCCTTCAGCTTCCTGCTGGTGGCGTTCGTATACCCGGTCACCGGCCACTGGATCTGGGGCGGCGGCATCCTGGGCATGACCCCCACGGAATCCGGCATTACCGCTTTCTTCGGCAACTTCCGTGACTTCGCCGGCTCCACCGTGGTGCACTCGGTGGGCGGTTGGGCAGCCTTGACGGGCGCCATCATCCTCGGGCCCCGCCTCGGCAAGTACCGCGCGGATGGCTCCGTGAATCCGATTTTTGGTCACAGCATGACGTCCGCCGCCTTGGGCGTGCTGATCCTGTGGCTCGGCTGGTTCGGGTTTAACCCCGGGTCCACGATGTCGGCCGGCAACGGCTCCGCCATCGCCCACGTGCTGGTCAACACCAACATGGGCGGTGCGGCGGGCGCCCTGACCGCGACCATCACAGCCTGGCTGCTCCTGAAGAAGCCCGACCTGTCCATGACCCTCAACGGCTGCTTGGCCGGCTTGGTGGCGATCACCGCCCCCTGCGCCTTCGTGTCCATGACCTCGGGCCTGATCATCGGCGGCATCGCCGGCATACTGGTCGTGCTGGCCGTGCTGTTCTTCGACAAGCTGAAAATCGACGACCCGGTGGGCGCCCTGGCGGTGCACCTGGTCAACGGCGTATGGGGCACCCTGGCCCTCGGCCTGTTCTATAACAACGACATTGCCACCAACGTGGCCGCGCTGGCCACCGGGCTGACCCCGGGCGCCCAGTTCGTGCAGCAGCTCAAGGGCGTGTTGCTGGTGGGCGTGTTCACCGTCGTCCTGTCGACCATCTTCTGGCTGGTCATCAAGGCGGTCCTCGGTCTGCGCGTGAAGCGTGAAGAGGAAATCGGCGGCCTGGACGTGGGCGAACACGGCATGGAAGCGTATCCTGACTTCCAGGGCTTCCTCACCAAGTAACCGGATAAGAAGGAAAGGACCATACAATGAAAATGATTACAGCCATTATCCAGCCGGACAAGCTTCCGGACGTCAAAGCCGCCCTGTTCGCGGCCGAGATCCACAAGATGACCGTGACCAACGTCATCGGGTGCGGCCAGCAGATGGGCTTCAAGGAAACCTATCGCGGCGCGGTGACCGAAGTGAACCTGCTCAAGAAGGTGGAGCTGCAGATCGCGGTGAACGACAACTTCGTTCAGCCCACGATCGACGCCATCATCAAGGGCGCCCGCACGGGCAAGATCGGTGACGGCAAGATTTTCATCACCGAACTGAACGAATGCATCCGCATTCGCACCGGCGAAAAGGGCAAGGAAGCCATCGGCTAACATCATCAACCGGCGCCGTGCAGGCGGCTACACCGCCTGCACGGTTGCCTAAACCGTAAGGATCAGCTAGATTACGAGAATGTAGGATAGGCCCATGGGGGGCCTGAACTAAACCAAAAGACCGCCCGACGGCGGTCTATCAGGAGAAGAGAGAAGCATGAGCAAAACGAATAAGATCATGGCCCTGCTCGCCTGCGCCGCCGCGGCTCTGCCGCTCGGGGTGCGGGCCGAAGGGGAAGATGCAGTCAGTGCCAGCCTCGACGTGCCGGTTCTTTCGGCCTACGTCTGGCGCGGCCAGGTGCTGGTGGATGACCCGGTGGTACAGCCGACGTTCACCGTCAGCAAGGGCGGCTTCGCCATCAACTGGTGGGGCAACTTCAACCTGGACGACAACGCAACCGGGGATGATTTCGAGTTCTCCGAACACGACATCACCCTGTCCTACTCCACCACCTGCCCCCTGACCGGCGCGGGCGTGACCGTGGGCGTGGTCAACTATGACTTCCCGAACGTCGGCCTGGCCGATGCGGAAGGCAACCTCTCACTGGTGAACGACACCCGCGAGGCGTTTGTGAGCGCGGCCTTCTCCGACGTTGTTCTGGCCCCTACCCTGTCTGTGTACTACGACTTCAAGGAAGCCGACGGTTTCTACGGCAGCCTGAGCGTCAGCCACAGCCTGGAACTGGCCGACAAGATCGGCCTCGGCCTGGCCGCCAGCCTCGGCGCAGCGGACAGCGACTGGGGTAGCTTCTACTTCGGCGACACCAGCTCCGGCCTCACCGATTACAGCGTCAGCGCCACCCTGCCGGTCACCCTGACCGACAGCGTCACCCTGACCCCCGGCGTCCAGTACGTCGGCCTGTTGGACGATGCCAAGGACGCGGTTGACGCCAGCGGCGACGCCCTCTACTTCGGCGACACCGACAAGGTGGTCGGCAGCGTCAAGCTGAGCTACGTGTTCTAAGACCTTCCCAAAAGGTTCTTCAACGCCCCGCCGGGCTATCCCGGCGGGGCGTTTTGTTTGTACATCTCTCATAACATTAACGTAACCATGCACGCGGACGACGCTACATAAATGTAGCATTAAATTCGGCCGCTGGATTCGTAAGTCATTTATATTTAGCATATTATACAACGCATGAAAGTTGGCCCGATTCTGGCTTCTACTCAATACGCAGACTCGTTATAGAGGCATTATTTTTCGGTTACCCGTGTGATTCTATCGGCTTGGAACAGGAAGCTTATTTTTCATGAGTGCATCAGAAAAGCCCCGGCATTACTGCGGTGTTTTCGGCATTTTCGGGGTGCCGGATGCGGCCAAGGTCATTTACACGGGCTTGTTTGCCTTGCAGCACCGGGGCCAGGAAGGCGCGGGCATCGTGGTCAGCAACGGGGAGAAGGTTCGATCGATTAAAGGCATGGGCCTGGTCAACGAAGTCTTCGCCAAAGGCGCGCAACCGCTGAGCAGTTTGGAGGGGCAGCTGGGCATCGGGCACGTGCGCTACTCCACCACGGGTTCGCCCCGTCCGCAGAATGTGCAACCGCTGGTGGTGGAGTGCGTGGATGGGATTTGGGCCATTGCCCACAACGGCAACCTGACCAACGCCAAGACCCTGCGCCGGAACTATCAGGAGGCGGGCGCCATTTTCCAGACCAGCACGGACAGCGAAATCCTGCTGCACCTGATCGCCGACCCCATGTACCGCACCCGCCCGCGCCGCGTGGAACGGGCCCTGGCCGAATTGCAGGGTGCGTTTTCCTTCCTGCTGATGACCAAGGACTGTGTGATGGCGGCCCGCGATCCCTATGGGTTCCGCCCCCTCTCCATCGGCAAGCTGGGCAGCGGTTACGTGTTTGCCAGCGAAACCTGCGCCCTGGACCAGGTGGGCGCGGAATACATCCGCGACGTGCTGCCGGGTGAACTGGTGGTGGCGGACGCGCGCGGCATCCGCAGCAGTTCCTTCTGCGAGCCGGTGGCGGGCTCGCTGGGCCAATGCGTGTTTGAGCACGTATACTTTGCGCGCCCCGACAGCATGGTCTTCGGCCAGAGCGTGCACGAGGTGCGCATGCGGCTGGGCCAGCGCCTGGCCCAGGAACATCCTGCCCTGGCCGACCTGGTCACCCCTATTCCCGACAGCGGCATGGCGGCCGCCCTCGGCTATTCCCATGCCAGCGGCATTCCGCTGGACTATGGCTTCATCCGCAACCATTACGTCGGCCGCACCTTCATCATGCCCACCCAGGGAGAACGCTCGGACAGCGTGGACATGAAGCTGGCCGTGGTGCCCGGCGTGGTGCGCGGCAAACGCGTGGTGGTGGTGGACGACTCCCTCATCCGCGGCACCACATCGCGCCGCCGGGTCGCCGCCCTGCGCGAAGCCGGGGCCACCGAAGTACACCTGCGCATCTCGTGTCCGCCCACGCGGCATCCCTGCCACTTCGGCATTGATTTTCCCTCCCGCGAGGAGCTGATCGCGGCCAGCCGCGACGTGGAGGAAATCCGCAAGTTCATCGGGGCCGACAGCCTGGGCTACGTGAGCCTGAACGGGCTGCTGTCCGCGGTGGACAACCCGGGCGACTTCTGCACCGGCTGTTTCTCGGGCAAATACCCCATTTCCATCGCGGACGTACACCAGAAGAACGAATTGGAAATGGCGTCCGGGAATCCGGTTTGATATTGCGCCGCCACGGGCGGCTGCTTAGTGTTTTCCGCCCCACGGGAAAAGGGTGGATCAGGTTTTAGAAGGGCGAACAGGGAAGAGGAATGAGCACGATGAGCAAGTACCAGGTTGGCGCGCCGCCGGAGCGGCAGGGCCTTTACGATCCGCAATTCGAGCACGACGCCTGCGGCGTGGGCATGGTGTGCAACCTGAAAGGGGTGAAGTCACACGACGTGGTTTCCAAGGCCCTTCAGATCCTCGCCAATCTCTCCCATCGCGGCGCCTGCGGTTGTGACGAAACCACGGGCGACGGTGCGGGCATCCTCATGCAGTTGCCCGACAAGTTCCTGCGCAAGGTGGCGGGCGACCTCAAGATCAAGCTGCCCGAGGAAACCGCCTATGCCTCCGGCCTGGTGTTCCTGCCCCGCGACCCCGCGGAACGGAAGCACTGCATGGACCTGTTCGAGCGGGTGATCCGCGAGGAAGGCCAGGAGTTTCTGGGCTGGCGCAATGTGCCCCAGCACAACGAGGTGCTGGGCGACCTGGCCCGCGCCGTGGAACCGGACATCCATCAGCTGTTTGTCGGCCGCGGCAAGGGCATCAAGGATCAGGCCCACTTCGAGCGCAAGCTCTACGTGCTGCGCAAGGTCATGGAAAAGGCCATCCGCGAATCCGCGCTGAGGGAGAAAAACTTCTTCTACGTACCCACGCTGTCCAGCCGCACCATGGTCTACAAAGGCCTCATGCTGGCCGACCAGATCGAGCCGTTCCTGCCCGACCTGACCGATCCCGATTTGCAGAGCGCCATGGCACTCGTCCACCAGCGCTACAGCACCAACACGTTCCCCACCTGGGAACTGGCGCATCCCTTCCGCTTCATCTGTCACAACGGCGAAATCAACACCCTGCGCGGCAACGTGAACTGGATCACCGCCCGCCAGCGCCTGTTCCACAGCCCGCTGTTCGGCGACGATCTGCGCAAGCTGTTCCCGGTGGCCACCCCCGGGGCCAGCGATTCCGCCATTCTCGACAATGTGGTGGAGCTGCTCTACCATGGCGGACGCTCCCTGCCCCACGTCATGTCCATGCTGATCCCGGAAGCGTGGCAGAACCACGCCACCATGAGTGACGAGAAGAAGGCGTTCTACCAGTACCATGCCTGCCTCTCCGAACCGTGGGACGGCCCGGCCTCCATCCCGTTCTCCGACGGCACCTGCGTGGGCGCGGTGCTCGACCGCAACGGTCTGCGGCCTTCCCGCTATACCGTGACCAAGGACGGTTTCGTCATCATGGGCTCGGAAACCGGCGTGCTGGAAGTGGATCCGGCAAACGTGGCCCAGAAGGGCCGCCTGCAGCCCGGGCGTATGTTCCTGGTGGACATGGCCAAGGGCCGCATCGTGGACGACGAGGAAATCAAGCACGACATGGCGAGCCAGCGCCCCTATCGCGCCTGGCTCAACAAGCATCTGGTCACCATGGACCAGCTGCCGCCACCGCACAAGGAGCTGCCCCCGCTGTCCGATGATCTGAAGGTGTTGCAGAATCTCTTCGGCTACACCCTGGAAGACTTGCGCATTGTCATCGCCCCCATGGCCAAGAATGGCATCGAAGCCACCGGCTCCATGGGCGTGGACACACCCATCGCCGTACTCTCCGAGCGCTCGCAACTGCTGCCGTCCTACTTCAAGCAGCTGTTCGCCCAGGTCACCAATCCCCCGCTGGACGCCATCCGCGAGGAACTGGTGACGTCCATGGGCACTAGCATCGGGGCCGCTCGCAATCTGCTCGAAGAAACACCCGAGCACTGCCACCAGCTGAAACTGGCCCAGCCCATCCTCAGCAACGAGGACCTGGAGCGCATCCGCGAAATCGAGGATGTCGGCATCTCTTCCATCACCCTGCCCGCGGTATTCGATCCCAGCGGCGGCGGCAAGGCCCTGGAAACCGCCATGGAAGCGCTGTGCCACGCGGCGGAAAGCGCCATCCTGGGCGGCCACGAAATTATCATTCTCTCCGACCGCACGGCCGGTCGCGAGCGGGCCCCCATCCCGGCCCTGCTGGCCTGCGCGGGCGTACACCATCACCTGATCCGCACCGGCCTGCGTCAGCGTTGCGGCCTGGTGGTGGAAAGCGGTGAACCGCGCGAGACCCATCACTTCGCCACCTTGTTCGGCTATGGCGCCAGCGCCGTGAATCCCTACCTGGCCTTCGACACGTTGCACGCCATGTGCGACGAGAAGATGGTCGAACTGGATTATCCCACGGCCAAGAAGAACTTCATCAAGGCCATCAACAAGGGCGTGCTCAAGGTCATGTCCAAGATGGGCATCTCCACCCTGCAAAGCTACAAGGGTGCCCAGCAGTTCGAATGCGTGGGCCTCAATCAGGCCGTGGTGGACAAGTACTTCACCTGGACCGCCTCCCGCATCGAAGGGGCGGATATCAACGCCCTGGCGCGCGAAGTGCAGATGCGCCACGAGCGGGCGTATCCGCCGGTGCACGTGCCGGAAAATCTGGAACTCGACGTGGGCGGCCTCTACCAGTGGCGGCGCGCCGGCGAGCGTCACATCCTGACCCCCATGGTCATCGCCAAGCTGCAGGAAGCCACCCGCGAGAAGAAGGTGCAGACTTACGACCAGTACGCCCAGCTGGTCAACGACCAGACGCGCGAGCTGTTGACCCTGCGCGGATTGCTGGATTTCAAGCCCTCCACCCAGTCCATCCCGCTGGACCAGGTGGAACCGTGGACCGAAATTGTGAAGCGCTTCAAGACCGGGGCCATGTCCTACGGCTCCATCAGCATCGAAGCCCACGAGACCCTGGCCATCGCCATGAACCGCATCGGCGGCAAGAGCAACACCGGCGAAGGCGGCGAGGATTCCAACCGCTATGTTCCGGACGCCAACG
>CAYTVN010000073.1:0-12057 GCA_964441655.1 uncultured Verrucomicrobiota bacterium
GCAAGCCAGCCAACGACGAACTGCGAAAGCGAAGGCGAAGGCTGCCACGCCGAAGTCGCCGTCCCCGGCGCGAAGGCGGGCGCACCGCAGGGCTACGGCTTGGCAAGCCAGCCAACGACGAACTGCGAAAGCGAAGGCGAAGGCTGCCACGCCGAAGCGACGTCCCCGGCGCGAAGGCGGGCGCACCGCAGAGCTTTGGTCCGGCGAGCCCGTGGTTACTTCAGATCATTGGCGCCGAACTGGCGGAAATACTTTTGCTCGGGGTCGTTGAGCGGTTCGGTGTCGCTCCAGTATTCATGTTTAACCCGGCGCGCGCCGTCACCCACGGCCACATACACCAGATTGTTTTTCCGGGCGGCGGTGTGCCGGGCGATCAGGAGGTCGGTGTCGCTCCAACCCTCCGGTTTGTCTGCGCGCGGATACATGGCCATGACCCCGCGGACGCCGCCCAGGCGGGAGTCCTTGATGTATTCGTAGTAGCGCTGCTCCGTGCCGGTGAACCAGATCTCGGCGTAGGGAAATTCACAGGTGTCGCGGATCAGGTCGGCGTCCCACCAGTGCAACTCCACAAAGTTCATGGTCTGTCGCAGCCCGTAGCGCGCCAGCAGACCGTGGGTGGTTCTCAGAAAGGCGTGCAGCCCGTTGCGTTCCGCGTCCCGGTTTCCCGCGATAGGGCCCAGGGTGTCCCAGTGAATGCCGTCGAAGCCCAGGTTCCGGATGGCGGGCGCCCAGCGTTGGACCATGAAGCGGCCCCAGGCGGCGTTGGCGAAATACGTGGGGAAGCGGGGGTTTTCCTGCGGTGGGTGCCAGTACCATTCATCCCGGTCGGTGCGCAGCTTCCAAAGGTCGGACGCGGGATTCTCCAGATCAGTTTCCTCCGCGCCCACGGCCTGCACATACGCCCAGGCCCGGCCGCCCCGGCGGTGGATTTCATCAAGGGCGGCGCGCAGGGTCTGCAGGCTGATGTCGTGGCTGCGGAAGTAGGGGTCCTTCCACTGCCGGCCCCGCACCGGGGTGGAGTAATCGGCGAACCAGTCGTAAAAAAGAAATTCCCGGATGCCGTATTCGCGGGCCATGACGGCCACACGGTCGCGGATCTCGGTCTGGAGTTCCGGCCCGAGGGACGCGCTTGAAATGAATCCATATTCGCCCCGCACCCCCTTCGCGGCCCCGCCCTGCGCGAGGGCGGTGACGGTCCCGCCCAGCAAAAACAGGGTGGTCCATATCCGCCGAACGTGTAGTCGCATCATGGCCATCAGCGTCGTTGCAACCCCGGGTCAAGTCAACCCCGCAAGCCGACGGTCGTACGCCCTGCATTGACCACCCGTCCGGGGCAGGTGATAGTGGGACATGATCTCGTTGGAAATGTGGGAACTGCTGAGCTACGTGGTGACGGTGGTGGGCCTGCCGTTTGCCATCCTGGTGTATATTCTGGAGAAGAAGCGGGAGCGGGCCAACGAGGACGAGGAGATTTACCAGCAACTCTCCGATGAGTATGCGGACTTCATCAAACTGGTCCTGGAGAACTCCGACCTGCGCTTGCGCTCGCGCGATCCGGTGACGTTGAGCGCCGAGCAGCATGAACGCACGCTGCTCATCTATGACCTGCTCATCTCCCTGTTCGAGCGCGCCTACCTGCTGGTCTACGAGGAAGAGATGAGCAAGCAGCAGCGACGCATGTGGCAGTCCTGGGAGGATTACATGCGCGAATGGTGCGCCCGCCCCGACTTCCGGGCCGCCCTGCCCGAACTGCTCAAGGGGGAGGATGAGGATTTCGCCGCCCACCTGCGCCGGGTGGCGGAAGAGGTGGCCCGATGAGCGGGCGGGCGCGCCGGAACGCCTACACGGTCTCCGCGAATTGCCGGGCGAAGTAGGTCAGGATGAGGTCCGCGCCGGCTCGCCGGATGGCCAGCAAACTTTCCCGCACGCAGGCCGCCTCGTCCAGCCAGCCCTGGCGCGCCGCCGCTTTGATCATGGCGTATTCGCCGCTGACCTGATAGGCCGCCACCGGGACGCTGACCGCATCGCGCACGGAGCGCACCACGTCGAGGTAGGGGCCGGCCGGTTTCACCATGACCATGTCCGCGCCTTCGGCCACGTCGAGCAGCACCTCGCGCACCGCTTCGCGCGCATTGGCCGGGTCCATCTGGTAGGTCTTCTTGTCGCCGTGTCGCGGGGCGGAATCCAGGGCCTCGCGGAAAGGGCCGTAAAAAGCTGAGCAGTATTTGGCCGCGTAGGCGAGGATGCCGGTGTCGGTGAAGCCGGCGGCATCCAGCGCGGTGCGCAGGGCGCCCACCCGTCCGTCCATCATGTCGCTGGGCGCGACCAGATCGGCGCCCGCCTGGGCTTGGGCCACCGCCATTTCGGCCAGGATGTCCAGGGTGCGGTCATTGTCGATGCGTCCGTGTTGGTCAACGAAACCGTCGTGTCCGTCGCTGGAGTAGGGGTCCATGGCCACGTCGGTGATGACGGCCAGTTCGGGCACCGCGCTTTTGAGCGCGTGTACGGTCTGCTGCAGCAGTCCGTCGGGCTTGAGCGAAGCGGAGGCGGTGGAGTCCTTGAGGCGCCGGGGCAGGACGGGAAACAGGGCCACTGCGGGAATGCCGAGTTTATAAGCGGCCCGCGCTTCCTTCACGATCAGGTCGCGGCTGAGACGGTATACGCCCGGCATGGAGGCAATGGCGATGCGGCGACCTTTCCCTTCGCACACAAAGAGCGGGAGGACGAGATGATGCGGGGTGACATCGGTTTCGCGCACCAGCCGGCGGATGGCCTCGGTGCGGCGGTTGCGGCGAGGACGTTGGGGAAGCGATCTCATGCCGTGGATAGTTGTCCAAGTTGCGGTTTCTGGCAAGTGCGGGGCGTGGGCGAAAGTTACAAGTTACAGGTTGCACGTTGCAGGTTCTGCGGTGCAGGTAGGTGAGCGATTACTTGCCAACGTGCAACGTGGAACTTGCAACTTTGGCCTCCGGCCAGGAGGCGGCGATGCCGGCGGTGCAGATGAGGCCGGCTCCGAAGGCGAAGCCGACGGTGAGGGTTTCGCCCCAGAACAGCCAGCCGAAGAAGGCGGCCGCGGGTACGGTGCCGTAGTAGAACACGGCGGAGACGGCGGCGGGCGCCCGGGCGAAGCCGCGCGACAACAGGAATTGAGCCAGGGACGCCAGGGCCCCGGTCAGGATCAGGGCCATCCACTGGTGGGGCGTGGGTGTCTTCCAGAAAAAAGGCAGGGCGAGGGCTGTAAGCAAGGTGGAGCCCAGCGCGAAGTAAAACACAATGCGGCCCGCCGGTTCGCCGGCGATGGTGAGCCGGCGTACGCCCACCAGGGCGGCGGAGGCGAAGATTGCGGAGAGCAAGCCGGCCAGGCCCGGCCAGGAAACCACGTTGCTGCCGGGGGTGCGGATGAACCACACACCCAGCAGGCCGATGGCGGAGGCGAGCAGGACACGTGCGGTGATTTTTTCGCGGAGCCAGAACAGGGCCACGAAGGGAATCCAGAGCGGCGAGGTGAAGTTGAGGGCCACCGCGCCCGCCAAATGCAGGTGGGAAATGGCGTAGAAATAGCAGTTCATGGCGCAGAAGCCGAACAGGCAGCGCAGTCCGTGCAGGCGCAGGTAGGGCGTCTTGAGCGTGATGCCGCCCGGCGTGATGAGCCAGGGGGTCAGGACGAGCAGGCCGAAGAAATTACGGAAGAAGACGACCACCGGAGCGGGCAGACCGTCGGTGGCCCATTTGACCGAGGTGCCCACCAGGGCCATGACCACGGAGGCGGCCAGCATGTAGAGGGCGCCGCTCAGGCGGGTATTCGAGCTGGTAGTCATGGGCAGGTAGCATAAACTTGAAATCTGGAACATGGAACTTGAGACTGCATAAATGAGCGCTGGTCCCTACGATGCCCTGTTGATCATGTCCTTCGGCGGTCCCGAGGGCATGTCGGATGTCATGCCCTTTCTCGACAATGTGCTGCGCGGGAAAAATGTTCCCGATGAACGCAAGCGCGAGGTGGCGCATCACTACGAGCTGTTCGGCGGGGTCAGCCCCATCAATTTGCAGAACCGCCAGCTCCAGGTTGCTCTGGAGGCGGAGCTGGAGCGGTTGGACCTGCGCCTGCCCATCTACATGGGCAACCGCAATTGGGTGCCGTATGTGGGTGACACCATCCGCCAGATGCAGCGGGACGGGGTGAGAAAGTTCCTGACCTTTGTGACCAGCGGGTTCAGTTGCTATTCCGGCTGTCGCCAGTACCGGGAGGATCTGGCCCGCGCCATCGGTGAAACCGGCGAGTGCGGGATCAGCTCGGACAAGATTCGCGTCTACTACAACCATCCTCTCTTTATTGACGTGCAGCGGAGGCATTGGCAGCAGGCGAATCTGCGGCTGCCGGCTGACCTGCGCGGGGAGGCGGTGACCCTCTTCACGGCCCACAGCATTCCCGGCGCCATGGCCGCGGGCTGTGATTACGAAATCCAGCTTCAGGAGGCCGCGCGTCTGACCGCGCAGGCGGCGCAGATTTCGAACTGGCAGCTGGTGTACCAGAGCCGCAGCGGGCCGCCCAGCCAGCCCTGGCTGGAGCCGGATGTGTGCGATACCATCCGCGCGCTGCATGCGCAGGGCGTGAAGGCGGTTATTCTCGATCCCATCGGGTTTATCTCGGACCACATGGAAGTGCTGTATGACCTGGATCGCGAGGCCAGGGAGCTGGCTCAGGAACTGGGGCTCACCCTGGTCCGTGCCGCAACGCCGGGAACGCATCCGCTGTTCATCCAGATGATCGGCGAGTTGATCCGCGAGCGCGTGGACCCGTCCACGCCCAAACGCGCCATCGGCACGCGTCCGCCCAATCACGATGTTTGCCCGGCGAATTGCTGTCCCTCCGGGCGTCCGTCGCCCGGCGCGCCGGGTTCGACACACGCTCACCATGGCCATTAAATTGGAAAACCTCGGGTGGACGTCCTTCTTCGAACAGGAGTTGGAAGCCATTCCCCATGACGGCATGGCGGTGGCCCGGGTGGTGCGCGAGGGCCGTGACCGCTGCCATGTGGTGGGCGAGACGGGTGAGTTGCTGGCCACTATTTCCGGACGGTTGCGCCATCGGGCCAAGGTGCGGTCCGATCTTCCCGCGGTGGGCGACTGGGTGGTGATCCAGCCGCCGAACGCCGGCGGGCCCGCGCTCATTCATGCGGTGTTGCCCCGGCGCACGGTGTTGGAGCGCAAATCGCCGGGCAGCCTCACCCAGACCCAGGTGGTGGCGGCCAATATTGACGTGGTGTTCGTGGTCGGCGCGCTGGACGGCGGGCGCAATTTTAATCTGCGCCGCTTCGAGCGCTATCTCGCGCTGGTGCGGGAAAGCGGGGCGGCCTCGGTGCTGCTGCTGAACAAGTGCGATTTGTGTGACGACGTGGCGGCCCTGGTGGACGAGGCGAAGACGGTGGCGGGCGAGGTGCCGGTGCTGGCGGTCAGCGCGCTGACCGGACAGGGCATGGCCGGGCTCAAAATGTATTTCAAAAAGGGCCGCACCACCGCGCTCATTGGTCCGTCCGGCGTGGGCAAGTCGGCCCTGGTGAATGCGCTGGCCGGGGACGAGGAGGCCAAGGAAACGGGCGAGGTGCGGGAGAATGACAAGCGCGGACGGCACACTACCACCTACCGGGAAATACTTCCGTTGCCCGGCGGCGCCCTCATTTTTGACACGCCTGGTTTGCGCGAAATCCAGATCTGGGGTGACGGCGAGAGCCTGGCCGAAGTGTTTCCTGACATCGAGGAGTTGACTGCGCAATGCCGGTTCCGGGATTGCCGCCACGATGCCGAACCCGGGTGCGCCGTGCAGGCCGCCATCGCGGAGGGTACGCTGGACGAACGCCGGCTCGATCACTATCGCCAGTTGGCCGCCGAACTGGACGCGCTGACGGTCCTCCAGAATCGCCGGGTCCAGATCCTGGAAAAACGCGCGCTGCGCAAGGTCCACCATGATTTCGAGCTTCGCAGCAAGGCCAAGCGAAGAGGGCTGAGCAGCGGGTAAACACGGACCGGACCGCGCTGCGGATCCGGTCCCTCCCGGGAGGGTCGGCATCGGTCCTACGTGCCGACCGGTCTACAGATACGGCGTGAACAGCCGGGCCACGCCGTCGCGCAGGCGGATGGGCAGGGGGCGACCGTCAGCCTCGGCCAGGGTGAGGGCTTTGGCGATGGCGATTTTCTGGTCGAGCAGGGCATTTAGTTCCGCGGCCAACGCGGGATCGTAGGCTTCCACATTGAATTCAAAATTGAGGCGCAGGCTGCGCGCGTCCCAGTTCCCCGAGCCGAACATGCACCAGGCATCGTCCACCACCATGATCTTGCTGTGATCGAAAGGACGCGGGGTACGCCAGACGCGGCAGCCGCGTTCCAGCACCTGCCAGATTTGCGCCATGCAGGCCCAGCCCACGGTGCGCAGGTTGCTGTGTTCCGGGATCAGGATGTCGACGTGCACGCCGCGCAAGGCGGTGATGTTGATCTGGCTGACCAGGGCGCTGTCGGGCAGGAAGTAGGGGGTGGCGATGCGGACCCGGTGTTGGGCGCAGGCCAGGGCGCCCATCAGGACGCGGCGGAACTTGTCGAAATCCTCGTCGGGTCCGTCGGTGATGCCGCGCGCAGGAACTCCGCCCACGCCGGTCAGATTTGGGAACCAGCGTTCGCCTTCCAGGCGCTCCCCGGTGGTGAAGGCCCAATCTTCGGCAAACGTTTCCTGCAGGTGACGGATGACCGGGCCCTCCAGTTCGACGTGCAGGTCCTGGGTGGCGTCGCGCGGGGCCGCGGCCACCACATTGCTGTGGCGGATGTTCAGCCCGCCGGTGAAGCCGCGCCGTCCGTCCACCACCAGCAGTTTGCGATGGTTGCGCAGGTTGCCGTAGGGCAGGCGCCAGTGGAAGAAGGTGGGCATGAAGGTGGCGGTTCGCACGCCGCGCCGCTGCAGCAGGCCGGTGATGGTGGGGAAGGAATAGCGCGCGCCCACGTCGTCAATCAGCACCCGCACCTCCACCCCGCGATTGACGGCGGCGCTCAGCGCCTCCACGAAGGCCACCCCGCTTTGGTCGTGGGCGAAAATATAACTGGATAGGGCTATGGAGGCGCGCGCCTCCGCGATGGCCTGCAGCATGGCGGGATAGGCCGCGTCGCCATTGCGCAGCAGGCGCCAGCGGTTGCCGGAAAGCAGCGGACGGCTGGTGATGGAGCGGACGATGCGGGCCAGGGTGACCAAGTGGGCCGCGTGGGGGGGCAGCAGATGGACCAGCACGGATTCGTCCGAGGCGTGGTCGGGCGGCAGTTCGGGCGGGGTGGTGCGTCCGCGCAGGTGGGCGGCCCGGCGTTGGATGCGGTTGATGCCTAGCAGCAGATAGATGATGGCCCCGCCCAGCGGGAAAACCAGGATGATGCCGATCCAGCCCACGGCGGCCCGGGGGTCGCGCTTGTAGAGCACGGCGTGCCCGATAGCCAGCAGGTCGCCGAGCAGGATCAGCGCGCCGGCAACATGGGGCCAGAAGTGAATCAGTAGTTCCATGGTGTGCCTAGTATGCACCGAAATGATTTCTAATTGCCAATTGCCAATTGGAAATTGGCCATCGTCAGGTCAAACAAGCGCGGATGCTGTTATCCAATCCGTCCAGGTAGGCCTGGGGACTGAACTGCTCCGCATGGTCGCGAATCACCGCCTCCTGCCAGGGCCGGGCCGCGGCCTGCTCCACGGCGGCCAGCAGGGCGGCCTCGGTTTGCTCGTGGAAGAAAATACCGGTGTGTCCATCCCGGATGGTTTCCAGCGCGCCGCCGCGGCCATAGGCCACCACGGGCCGCCCGCAGGCCTGGGCTTCCAGCGGGACGATGCCGAAGTCTTCCTCGCCGGGGAAAATTAGCAGGCGGCAGGCGCGATAGAGTTCGCGGATTTCCTCGTTGGAGCGCCACCCCAGAAATTCGGTTTGGGGGCCGGCGACCGCGCGCAGGGCGTCGGTATCCGTGCCCGCGCCCACGATCTTGAGCGGGAACCCGAGTTTCGCGTAGGCGCGCACCGCGAGGTCCACCCGCTTATAGGGCACCAGGGCGGACACGATGAGATCGAAGGATCGTTCGGTCGCGGGGGCGGCCGGGGTGTAGAAGTCCACATCGACCGGCGGATACACCACATCGGCCTCGCGCCCGTAGAATTTTTCAATACGTTTGCGCACGTGCTGGCTGATGGCCACGAAGCGGTCCACCCGCTGAGCCACCTTGCGATCCCAGTCGCGCAGCGCCCCCAGCACCGGGCGGGCCAGTTGCTGCTTGAGCGAGCCGGCCCCGAGGTACTCGTCGTGGAAGGTCCACGCGTAGCGCATGGGGGTGAAGCAGTAGCAGAGGTGGCGGGTGCCCGGCGCGGCGCGCAGGGCCTTGGCCACGCAGTGGCTGGTGCTGATGATGAGGTCGGCGGACACGGGCGGGAACAGGCGTTCGGCCAGCGGGAACACGGGCAGAAAATAGCGGTAGGTGGAAAAGATGCCCGGCACGTGTTGCAGGAACGAAGTGCGGACGGGGTGCGCGTTGATGGTGTCGGAAACGGCGGCCCGCTTGTGGATCAGCGTGTGCACCGGCGCACTGGGAAAACCCTGGCAGAGCAGGTCGAGACACTTCTCGCCCCCGCGCATGCCGGTCAGCCAGTCGTGCGACAAGGCGACCTTCAGGTTTTTCCAGTGTTCCGGGAAATGCATTTCGTTAGTCCCAAGTTCCAAGTGCCCAGGCCCCAAGTCGACTTGGAACTTGGAACCTGGAACATGGAACTGCTGACTACAGATTCTTATTCACCTTCGACCAATCCGCCAGCGGAGGCAGCACGCCCATGGCGATGACTTCGTCGCGCAGTTTGACCAGGTGACCGTAGGAGGCCTTGAGTTCGGCCAGTTCGGCGGCGGTGCCCTGCGGCACCACGTACGTCACGCCGTCCTTGGTCAGCTTGGTTTCCATGGCCATCATGATGTGCTCGAAGCCGTCCTGCGGGCGGTGCACGTAGCAGCCGACCGGCCACGCGTAGCCCTGGCCGTCCATGACCGCCTTGATGGAGAGCAGGGTCTGGTGGGCCGGGCTCTGGTAGGAGCTGCGCCCGCGCAGTTCGATGATTTTCTTGCCGCCCTGCTTCACGTGAAGCTGGAGGGCCTTCCACTGTTCCTCGGTGAAGGCGGGGGTGCCGATCAGGCTGGCCAGCGGCTTGCCGTCCACCTTGGCCGTGCTCGCGAAGGGGGCCATCATTTCGCCGTGTCCGCCGTAGGTGCGGCAGCCGGTCACCTTGTCCTGCGCCACCTTGAAGTGCTGGGCCAGCGCGGTTTGCAGGCGGGTGCTGTCGAGCGCGGCCAGGGTGCCGACCTTGCTCGGGTGCAGGCCGCTGTGGACCAGCACGGTCAGGCCGGTGATGTCGGCCGGGTTAAAGATGATGGCCGCGAACTTGAGGCCGGGGCAATAGGCGCGGATGTCCTTGCCGAGCTGGGCCGCGATTTCGCAGTTACCCTTGAGCAGGTCCTCGCGAGTCATGCCCTCTTTGCGGGGCGCGCCGCCGGAGGAAATGATGTACTGGGCCCCGGTGAGTGCGGTCTTGATGTCGGTGGTCCAGGTGACGTTGGCGCCCGGGAACGCGCAGTGATAAATCTCCTCGGCCGCGCCCTTGAGCCCCTTCTCGAACGGGTCGTACATGCAGACGTTCGGGGTCAGGCCCAGGGTGAGGGCGGATTGGGTCAGATTGGAACCGATGGCGCCCGCGGCGCCCAGAATGACGAGTTTGTCCTGCGTGATGTAGCTCATGGCGTGTTCTCCGGGTTGATAAACTTCCAACCATTGGAAAAACGCCTTCGGACGACTTCCAACGATTGGAAAAATGTCCGGCCAATGTACCAGCGCTGACGCAGGGGGCAAGCGTAAGCAGTGATCCGTATTCCGTGATCCGTCATCCGTAAGCGCACCCGCGGATTACGGATCACGGAATACTGATCACTTCCCCCGCCGGGAAATCGGTTTGCCGCCTTTCATCGCTTCTGGCATTGTTTCGTCCAAATCCCATGGGTGCATCCCCCGCCAATCCAGGTTCCGTGTCTGCCGACGTATGGAATGCGTTGCTGCGCACGCTGTTCCGCTGTCGCAAGACCGAGGAGCGTCTGATCCGCTTATATCACCAGGCCAAGATTTACGGCGGCGTGTATACCGGGATCGGGCAGGAGGCGATGGGTGCGGCGGCGGCCCACGCGGGCGGGCCCCGCGATCTTTATGCCCCGCTGATCCGCGACCTGTCCGTGCACTACGGCCGGGGCGAGACGCCGCGCAATGTGTTCCGGCAGTGGCTGGCGCGGGCCGATGGTCCCACCCGGGGGCGCGACGGCAATGTGCATTTCGGCAATCCGGACCACGGGGTATATGCCATGATTTCCCACCTGGGGGCCATGCTGCCCGTGGTGGTGGGCGGGGTGCTGGCGCGGCGCCTTCAGGGCGAAGACGCGGTGGGATTCGGCTTCATCGGCGATGGCGGCACCAGCACGGGCGATTTTCACGAGGCGGTCAACTTTGCCGCCGTGCGCGATGCGCCGGTCATTTTCGTGATCGAAAACAACCAGTACGCCTATTCCACCCCGACCCGCGATCAGTACCGCTGCGAGCATCTGGTGGACAAGGCCATCGGCTACGGCCTGGAAGGCTTCCGGCGCGACGGCAACGACGTGGTGGTGCTGTTCCTGTTTTTCCGCGACCTGGTGGCGGACGTGCGCGCGCGGCCGCGGGCTGTGCTGGTGGAGTGCGATACCCTGCGCATGCGGGGCCACGGCGAGCACGACGATTCATCCTATGTGCCCCGGGATCTGCTGGCGGAATACGCTGCCCGCGATCCCCTCAAGCTGGCCCGCGAAAATCTGGTCGCGCAAGGCCTGCTCACGCCCGCCGCGGTGGACGACCTCGATCGGGCGGTGGCGGCGGAAGTGGACGAGGCCTACCAGCGGGCCCTGCAGGATGCGGCCCCCGATCCGCGCAGCCTGGAGGAGGGCGTGTATGCGGATGGTTGAAATGACGTTCCTGGAGGGCATCCGCGACGGCCTGCGCCAGTCCATGCGCGCGCGGCCGGAGACGATTTTGTTTGGCGAGGATGTGGCCGGCTTTGGCGGCGCCTTCAAGGTGACGTTGGGTTTCCTGGAGGAATTCGGCCCGGCCCGGGTTTTCGACACGCCCATCAGCGAGTCGGCCATTTTCGGGGTCGCCATCGGCATGGCGTCCCAGGGGCTGCGTCCCATCGTGGAGCTCCAGTTCGGCGACTTCGGCACCACCGCCCTGCACCAGTTGTTGAACAACGCGGGCACCTTCCACTATCGCACGGGCGTGCCGGTGCCGTTGGTGGTGCGCGCGCCGTGCGGCGGCGGGTTTGGCGGCGGTCCGTTTCATTCCGAGGATCTGGAGGCGTTGTTCTGCCACATGCCCGGCATCAAGGTGGTCTATCCCGCGTTTCCCTCGGATGCGCGCGGACTGATGATGGCCTCCATCAACGATCCCAATCCGGTGGTGTTCCTCGAAAACAAATACCTCTATCGCCGCATCAAGGAGTTGGTGCCGGACCGCCCGGAGCCGGTGTCCCTGGGTTCGGCGCGGGTGGTGCAGGCCGGGCGCGAGGCCACCGTGGTCACCTATGGCGCCATGGTGCACGAGGCCATGCACGCGGCTGACCGGGTCCGCTCCGAGTACGGCTACGAAGTGCTGGTCCTCGACTTGCGCACCCTGAAGCCGCTGGACGAGGAATCCATTCTGGCCGCGGTGGCGGCCACCAGCCGCACCCTGGTGGTGCACGAAGGCTGGCGCACCAATGGTTTCGGGGCCGAGCTGGCCGCCTTGATTTCGGAGAAGGCTTTCCATCTGCTGGACGCGCCGGTCAGCCGGGTCACCGCGCCCGACGTGCCGGTTCCGTTCGCTCCCGAGCTGGAGGCGGCGTACCGCCCCAACGCGGAGAAAATCGCCCAGGCCCTGGTGGAGTTGATCGAGTATTAAGATGAAATCCGAAATCCGAAATCCGAAATCCCAAATTTCATCCCACCCGGGAAT
>CAYTVN010000074.1:0-11967 GCA_964441655.1 uncultured Verrucomicrobiota bacterium
AAAGCTGTGCGTGGATTCCCAAGGCGAACCTCTCCTGCAAACGCTGGTCGCTAAACCCACCCTGGTGAAGCTGAACACCGAGGAACTGGAGCGAACTTGCCGCCTGCCCGATCGCTCACCCGCCTCGCTGCAACGCGGCGCTACGCTGTTATTGGCGCAAGGTGCAGGCGCGGTGCTGGTCACCGACGGCGCACAGCCCGCCTACCTGTTCGAAGGCAACCGTTCGTGGACGCTCCCCCCGGCGACGGTGCGGGTGGTCAATCCCATCGGCAGCGGGGACTGCGTCACCGCCGGCCTGCTCCACGCCCTCACCCAGGGCCACGCCCTGGTCGAGGCCGCCCGCTTCGGCATCGCCTGCGGATCGGCCAACGCCGAGACGGATACTCCCGCCCAGCTCGATCCCGCCCGCGTATTCGCCCTGCTGCAGCGCCGTTAATTCCACCCCGCTCTCGTCCGCACGGCGACGTCGTTTGGCGTGATCATTTGTGATTGACTACAATCACATATGATCATATTCATTCATTTGATGATTATGTCATCCAAAGATCTGGCTCCGGCCCGTCAAGCTCGTCTGCGCGATTTTGTCCGGCAATCCGGCTCGGCGCGCGTGGATGAAATCTGCCGTCAACTCGGCATTTCACCCGCCACCGTGCGACGGGACCTGCAGGAGCTGGAAGGGCGCGGCCAGTTGCGACGGGTGCATGGCGGCGCCGTGAGTGTGGAATCGCGCCTGGAAGAGCCCCTCTTCGACGACAAGGCTGCGCTGGCGGCCCGCGAGAAGCACCGCATTGCGGAACATGCGTTCAGCCTGATCAAATCAGGCGACACCATTTATCTGGACGGCGGCAGCACAGTCCTTGAACTGGCCCGCCTGCTAGCCGAGCGCACCGACATCACGGTGGTCACCAACTCCCTGCGAGCTGCCGCGGAACTTTCGGGACGTGGTCCGCGCCTCCTGCTGCTGGGTGGTGAACTGCGACGCCTCAGCCAGACCGTGGTGGGCCCGCTCACCGCCGCCCTGCTGGAACAACTTCATTTCAATCTGGCCTTCATGGGCACCATGGGACTGACGGCCAGGGATGGACTGACCACCTCGGACCCGGCCGAAGCTTTCACCAAGCGCCTGGCCATGCAGCGTGCCCAACGCGTGGTCCTGCTGACCGATAGCGGCAAGGTGGGCCAGGTCGCGTTTGCGCAAGCCGGGCGCCTGACCGACATCCATGTGCTGATCACGGATAAGAATCTGAAGCCGGTGCTGGCCCGCCAAATCCGGAAAAACGGGCCGCAAGTGGTAACGGTTTAGGACTCATCATGGCTACACCCATACTCATGCCCCGCCAGGGTCAGTCGGTTGAAAGTTGCATCCTGACCGCATGGAAAGTTCGCGCCGGCGATACCGTGAAGGCGGGCCAACCCGTGGCATCCATTGAAACGGACAAGGCCACCTTTGAGGTGGAAAGCCCGGCCGAAGGCACGGTGCTGGAACTATTTTTTAGCGAGGGCGACGACATTCCCGTCCTCACCCACATCGCCGCCGTGGGCCAACCCGGCGAAGATATAACCGCTATACGACCGGGGGGCCGCGCTTCTGTTGCGGCACCCACCCTAACCCAACCCAGCCCAGCAGGCACTCCTGACAGCGCACCCCCGGTCGTTCAATTCACACCTCCCTCCGGTCCCGCCTCCGGCATCAGTCCCCGGGCGCGCCGAACCGCTCAAGCATCCGGCCTGGACCCCGCCACCCTTTCCGGCAGCGGGCCTGGCGGCCGCATCCTTGAACGAGATGTCCTGGCCGCACACGTCAACGCACCGCATTTGAGCGTGGCCGCCCGTGCCGCAGGCGCCGGCCATGCGCCCGCACGCGGCTCCGGCCCGGGCGGCATGGTGCTGGCCTCCGATCTCAAATCCGAAATCCAAAATCCGAAATCCGAAATTATTCTCAAGGGCATCCGCAAGATCGTAGCCGAACGCATGCGCCAGTCGCTGGCCGGCACCGCCCAGTTGACCCTGACCATGAGCTTCGATGCCACCGCCATGCTGAAGGCACGGGCGAAAGCCAAGGAACGGAGCGAGAAGCTGACCATCAACGATTTGATCTGTCTGGCCGCAGTGCGCACCCTGGCCGCGCATCCGGCCCTGAATGCACACTTCATGGGCGACCGCATCGTGCAGCATCCGCACGTCAACCTGGGTGTCGCGGTGGACACGCCCCGCGGACTGATGGTCCCCGTGATCGCCGGGGCGGACCGGCTTTCCGTCCACGAACTTTCCGCCGCCATCAAAAGCCGGGCCGAGGACTGCCAGAAGGGCAGCATCAATCCCGACCTGCTCGCCGGCGGTACCTTCACCATCACCAACCTGGGCGCGCTCGGCGTGGAAACGTTCACCCCTGTGCTGAACGCTCCCGAAGTGGCCATCCTCGGCGTCGGCGGACTGGGCATCAAACCGGTCCGCAAAGACGGCGCCATCGCGCTGGTGGATGCCATCACCCTGAGCCTGACCATTGATCACCAGGCGGTGGATGGAGCGCCCGGAGCGCGCTTCCTCAAGGATCTGTGTGAAGCGCTGGAGAATTGCGAAAACCTGTTGAAGGACTAGGCGTCCACGTTCGGGCCGATGGTCAACCTTCTACGAACCTGACACCCGAAACCCGGCACCTGGAGCCCATTATGCATGACCTCATCATCATCGGCGGTGGCCCCGGCGGTTACGTGGCGGCGGAGCGCGCGGCGGCGCGCGGACTCAAGGTCCTGCTGGCAGAGTATCGCCAACTGGGCGGCGTGTGCCTGAACGAAGGCTGCATCCCGTCGAAGACCCTGCTCAACTCGGCCAAAATCTTCCAGTATGCCAGCCACGGCGCGGCCTATGGCGTCCACACCGAAAAGGTGTCATTCGATTTCCACGCCGCACAAACCCGCAAGGGGCAGGTCATGGACACCCTGCGCAAGGGTGTGGCCGGCTTGATGAAGAAGCACAAGGTCGAGGTGATAAACGGCCGGGCCACCCTGAAAGATCGGCGCACGGTGCTGATCAACGGGCAGAGCTACGAGGCGGCCAACATCCTGATCGCCACCGGCTCCTCCCCCGCCCGCCCGCCCATTCCCGGCCTCGATCTGCCCGGCGTGGTGGACTCGACGGGACTACTGAATCTGGAACGTCTGCCCGCCTCGCTGGTCATCATCGGCGGCGGCGTAATCGGCTGCGAATTCGCCTGCTTCTTCGGTTCGGTGGGCGTGCCCGTCACCGTGATCGAAATGCTGCCGGAGATTTGCCCGCAGGTGGATGCCGATCTGGCCAAGATGCTGCGCTCGGAACTGGGCAAGAAAAACATCACCTTCCATCTGGGCGCCAAGGTGCTGGAAATCACCAAGGACGGCGTGCGCTTCAGCAAAGATGGCCAGGAGACCATGGTGCCGCGCGAGGTGGTGCTGGTCTCCACCGGCCGCGTACCCAACGTGCAGGAACTCGGGCTGGAAGAAGCCCGCATTGATTTCGACCGGCGCGGCATCAAGGTGGACGACCGCTGCGCCACCAATCAGCCTGGCGTTTATGCCATCGGCGATTGCACCGGCCGGGCCTGGCTCGCGCACACCGCCAGCCGGATGGGCGAAGTGGTGGTGAACAACATCACCGGGCGACCGGACCGCATGCGCTGGAACGCCATCCCCGGCGTGGTCTACACCACCCCGGAAGTGGCCACGGTCGGCCTGACCGAAAGCGAAGCCCAGAAGCAGGGCCTGCCGGTGAAGGTGGCCAAGTTGCCCATGGGCATCAGCGGGCGCTATCTGGCCGAGCACACCGACGAGCGAGGGCAGGTCAAGGTGATCGTCCACGCAGAAACGCGCAGATTGCTCGGCGTGCACCTGATCGGCGGCGCCTGTTCCGAAATGATTTTCGGCGCGGCCGCCATGATCGAATCCGAGTTCCGGGCCCAGGAAATAGAGGACATCGTGTTCCCGCATCCCACGGTTTCAGAAGTTATGCGAGAGGCTGTCATCAGTCTTCACTAGCCAGGTTTCAGGTGTCGGGTGTCGGGAAGGAACCCGAATCCCTTCAAGGAGTTATCATGCCCAAACAACTGATCATTGATCCCGCGAAAGAACGCCGTCCCGCCAAGCTGACCGCTCCGGAAATTCCGCTGTGCCAGTACGCCACGCCCATTGAGAAGGAAATCAAGCAACTCGGTGCGCCCGCTCTGCTGGGCATGTACGAGGACATGCTGCTCATCCGCGAGTTCGAGACCATGCTGCACACGATCAAGACCGAGGGCTCGTACAACGGCATCGCCTACGACCACAAGGGACCCGCGCATCTCTCCATCGGCCAGGAAGCCTCCGCGGTGGGTCAGGCCTATCACCTGACGGTGGACGACCACATCTACGGATCGCACCGCTCGCACGGCGAAATCCTGGCCAAAGGCATGTCGGCCATCCGCAAACTGGACGACGCGACCCTGCAGAAGATTATGAAGGAGTTCATGGGCGGCGAATGCCTGGGCATCGTGGAAAAAGGCTTTCCGGGCGGCACGGTCAAAGAACTGGCCACGCATTACCTAGTGTACGGCGCGCTGGCTGAAATTTTCGGCCGCAAGCCCGGTTTCAACCGCGGACTGGGCGGCTCCATGCACGCATTCTTCACCCCCTTCGGCGTGTATCCCAACAATGCGCTGGTCGGGGGTTCGGGCGACATCGCGGCGGGCGCCGCCCTGTTCAAAAAGGTGAACGCTCGCAAGGGCATCGTCATCGCCAATGTGGGTGACGCTTCCATGGGCTGCGGGCCGGTATGGGAAGGCATGAACTTTGCCTCCATGGGCCAGTTCCATAACCTTTGGGAAAAGTCCCACAGCGGCGGACTGCCCATCATTTTCAACATCATGAACAATTTCTACGGCATGGGCGGTCAGACCTCCGGCGAGACCATGGGCTACGACGTGGTGGCCCGCTTCGGCCTGGGCGTCAACAAGGACGGCATGCACGCCGAACGCGTGGACGGCTACAACCCGCTGGCCGTGGCCGACGCCATTGTACGCAAGCGCAAGCTCATTGAAGAAGGGCGCGGACCCATCCTGCTCGACACGCTGACCTATCGTTTCTCGGGTCACTCCCCGTCCGACGCCTCCTCGTATCGCACCAAGGAGGAGACGGATCTGTGGGCCAAGGTGGATCCCATCGTCGGGTACGCCGAAGATCTCAAGCGCGCCAAGGTGCTGACGGATGCGCAGCAGCAGGCCCTGCTGGCCCGCGTCAAGGGCTTGATCACCCAGGCGCTGAAACTGGCCTCCGACCTGACCATCTCCCCGCGACTGGCGGGCGAGCGCATCGAGGACTTCATGTTTTCCAACCGCAAGGTGGAGAAATACGACGACCGCAAGCCGGAGCTGCTGCAGGCGGGCGACGACAACCCGCGTGTGACCGCGCTGGCCAAGAAAATCCGCAGCGGTTTTGTAGACGGCAAGCCGACGCCCAAGAACAAGGCCTATCAATTGCGCGACGGCATCTTTGAAGCCGTGCTGCACCGGGCCAAGATCGATCCGACCCTGGTCATCTACGGCGAGGAGAACCGCGATTGGGGTGGCGCCTTCGCCTGCTATCGCGGCCTGACCGAGGCCCTGCCCTATCACCGCCTGTTTAATTCGCCCATTTCCGAAGGCGCCATCGTCGGCACCGCCGTCGGCTATGCGCTGGAAGGCGGGCGCGCGTTGGTGGAACTGATGTACTGCGATTTCATGGGCCGCGCGGGTGATGAAATCTTCAACCAGCTCGCCAAATGGCAGAGCATGTCCGCGGGCGTACTGGAGATGCCGGTGGTGTTGCGCGTGTCCGTGGGCTCGAAATACGGCGCCCAGCATTCGCAGGACTGGACCGCCATTGTGAACCACATCCCCGGCCTGAAGGTCGTCTTCCCGGCCACACCGTACGACGCCAAAGGTCTGCTGAATACCGCGCTGGCGGGCAGCGATCCCGTGGTGTTCTTCGAGAGCCAGCGCCTTTACGACATCGGCGAATTGTTTGAGAAGGAAGTGCCCGCGGGGTACTATGAGGTCCCGTTCGGTCCACCGGCGCGCAGGCGCGAGGGGAAGGACCTGACCCTGGTCACCATCGGCGCCACGCTCTACCGCGCCATGGAGGCGGCCGACATCCTTGAGAAGCAGCATGGCCTGACCTCGGACATCTGGGATTGCCGCACCTTGAATCCGCTGGATTACGGTCCGCTGATGGATTCCGTCAAGAAAACGGGCCGCGTGCTCGTGGCTGGCGACGCCAGTGAACGTGGCTCGGTCATGCAGACCATCGCGGCCAATCTGGCCCAGCTTTGCTTCGACGACCTCGATGCGCCCCCGGTGGTGGTGGGTTCACGCAACTGGATCACCCCGTGCGCCGAGATGGAAGACGTCTTCTTCCCACAGCCCGGCTGGATCGTGGATGCCGTGCACGAGCGCATCCTGCCCCTCAAGGGCCATGCGGTGGCGAGCAATCAGACCCTGAACGATCACGCGCGCAGACAACGTCTGGGGGTTTGACGATCAGTGGTGGACTCCGGTCCTTCAGCCCGATACGTCTTCGCTCAACGACCACCCAGTTCCGGCGGCGCATCCTTCCATCGGTACAGCATCTCGCCCGCCTTGGGTACATGAAGGATACCCTCCGCCTCGCGCCCCTGATAATCTGAAACTCGGAGGGTGGCCGGATCGCGGTAGCCCAGGTTGATGACCCGGCATTCATCTTCGGAAATGCCCGTGGCCAAAACCACCTTTACGCGCGGCCGTTCAACACCATCCTCGTACGTGCCGATCCCTTTTACGTGGGTGGAATGAGCGAGAATGCCCCAGGGGATGTCCTTGAACGCGTCCCATTGCTTCAGGAAATAGTCGCGGGTGTGATAGCCGATCCTCCGGATCAACGCGCCATGAACCTGGGAAACGTGCCGGATGTGCGGCGCATAGATGATAAGTTCCGCGCCGTCGGCCAGCGCGGGCTCCAGCTTGTACATGCACTTGCCGCCCACCCAAAGTTCGTCGTACATGGCCGGCGCGCAGGACAACACGGTGTGATAGGAACGCTCGGTCAGGATCACGTGCCGCTGGGCCGACAAGTCGGCTGCCTGCAACCACGCCTCCTCGGGCGTCCCGGCAAACAAGCCCGCCAGCTCAGTCCCATCCACCACCATGCAGAAGGCCCGCCGCTCCGCCGGCAACAGCGCGGCCGCCCGGTCCACCACCCGCCGCACCGGCGTCCATTTGTTGCCGATGATGCGCGGATTGGTGATGACGGCGCCCAGCCAGTGGAAAAAATGCAGGATTTCCGGCCCGGAAATGCCGGGGAAAATGTATTTGTTACCGCCGGAAAATCCGATGACCTCGTGGGGAAACACCGGGCCCACAATCAGGATTACGTCGTACTCCCGCACCGCCTTGTTGCAGGTCACGACCAGCTCCATCTCAAACCGGCCCTCTGTCAACTCCGCCACCTCGCGGCGCGTGAGCCGGCCCACCTCGGTGAGCTGCGCGGGATCATCCCAGGCGTGATTCAGGAACCGGACCCCGGCATACCGGGTGCACCGCTCCTCCGCTGTAATCTCCATGCGCCGGTTGATCTGCTCCTCGCCCAGCGGCGGATGGGTGCCCAGGGCAATCATCACATCCAGCTGCCGCACCACGCCGCCGATCGCGTCGTGGATCTCTCGAAAAAGCATACCCAGGGGACAGCTCCGGGTCTGGTCCGGCACCAGCATCAGGACCCGGCGCCCCGCCAGCGCCCAGCCCGCCACGGCCTCCCGCACCACCGCCCGCACTTGGTCCGGTCCCAGCCGGGTTCGCGCTCCCTCGGTTGTATTCATGTAGTTACATTATCTCATTCGTGTGAGATTGACAAGAGGGGCGGCGGGTTTAATCTGTTTCCCAAGGAGCAACTATGACGACACAGCACGATCCCTTTGACATTCGAGACCAGGTGGCCTTCCTAACCGGGGCGGGCGGCGTGCTGATCGGTGGGCTGGCCCAAGCGCTGGGGCGGCGTGGTGCCCGGGTGGTCGTGGCCGACCGCAATCCGGACCGTGCAGCCGCCATGGTGGCGGCGATTCAGCAGGATGGTGGCGAGGCGATGGCCGTGACCGCCGATGTGCTGGACAGCGCCAGCATGCAGCGGGCGGTCGATCAGGTCCGCCAGTGCTGGGGTCGCGTGGATATGCTGGTGAATGGCGCGGGGGGCAATCAACCGGAAGCCACCACGGGGCCGACCCGCACCTTCTTCGACCTGCCGCCCGAGGCGTTGCGCCAGGTCATGGACTTGAACCTGATGGGCAGTGTGATTCCCAGCCAGGTGGTGGGTCGCTGGATGGCGGAGCGCGGCGAAGGCGTCATCCTGAACGTGTCGTCCATGAACGCCTACCGGCCCCTCACCCGCATTGTGGGCTATTCGGCGGCCAAGGCGGCCATCAATAATTTCACCCAGTGGCTGGCCGTGCATCTGGCCCAGACCTGCTCGCCGCGCATCCGGGTCAATGCCTTGGCGCCCGGCTTTTTCCTGACCGAGCAAAACCGATTCCTGCTCACCAAGCCCGAGGACGGTTCGCTCACCGAGCGGGGCCAGCAGATCCTGGCTCACACCCCCATGGGACGCTTCGGCCACCCCGACGATATCGTGGGCACGTCCCTGTGGCTGCTTTCACCGGCCTCAGCGTTTGTCACCGGGGTGGTGGTGCCGGTGGACGGAGGCTTCTCCGCCTATTCAGGTGTCTGACATGCGAGTGACCCAGAAACAGATGGCGCAGAAATTGGGGCTGTCCCCGTCCCTGGTTTCCCGCGCCCTGGCCGGCACGGCGCACCGCATTGGCGCCGACCCCGACACCGTGCAACGCATCCAAGCCATGGCGCTCGAACTGGGCTATGTGCCCAATGCCGCGGCCCGTCAACTGCGCGGCGCCGGGCAACCGGTGCTGGGCCTGGTGGTCATGGACCTGGAAGACCCGTTCTTCGGGCCGGCGGTGGCCGAGGTCATCCGGCAAAGTCATCAAGCCGGATACGCGCTGAGCCTGGCCGGATTCGAACGGCGCAAGGCGGAAGCGGGTGATATCCAGCTGTTGCTGCAACAGGATCTCACCGCTCTGCTGGTGCTGGGCAGCGGCCCGCTCGACTGGGTCAAACCCTTTCTGGCCCGACGCGTGCGCGTGCTGCGCATCGGCAGCGGCCACGCCCCCCCGGACGTACTCCAAGTCACGCAGGACGAGGCATGGGGCCTCAAACTGGTGGTCGATCATCTGGTTGAACTGGGCCACCGTGACATCGCTTTCATCGGCGTTTCCCTGCCTGCGCACGAGCACCGTCTGGAACTGGTCCGCCAACAGTTGAAACGACATCATCTGAAGCTGCGCCCGGCCCAGGGCGTCCTGGCCGGGACCGATGTCTTGGAGGCGGGCGCGCGGGGAGTGGCCCAGTTGGCCGCCCGCGAACCCTGGCCCTCCGCCATCATCTGCTCCAGCGACGCCGTGGCGCTGGGCGTGCTGCGCGCGGTAGCCCGCCATGGCTTGCGCGTACCCAACCACGTTTCGGTAACCGGCTACGACGACCTCGCCCTGGCCGCCTTGGTCACACCACCTCTGACCAGCGTCCGCCAACCCCTGTCCGACATGGTGCAACAAGCCCTGGCCTTGGCTGCGCCGTCCCGTTCTCCAGCCTCGCCCCCGCCCCACCGCCCCCGGCTGGTGGTGCGTGAATCCACCGCCGCCGCCTGGAATGCCTGATATGAAAAAGAAACCAACCCGCCCTGCCCGCACGTTTTTGACCAGGGACTTCCTGCTGGAAAGCCCGGTGGCCCGACGCCTGTTCCATGAGTACGCGGAGTCGCTGCCCATCATCGACTACCACAACCACCTGCCGCCTCAGGCGATCGCGGAGGACCAGCGTTTTGCCAACCTCACGCAAATATGGCTGGCCGGCGATCATTACAAGTGGAGGGCCATGCGGGTGTGGGGTGTTCCGGAACGCTTTATCACCGGGGACGGCACGGACGAGGAGAAATTTATGCACTGGGCCGCCACCGTGCCCGCCACGGTGCGCAATCCGCTCTATCACTGGACGCATCTGGAACTGAAAAAGCCCTTCGGTATCAACCTACCACTGAACCCCGTCACGGCCCGGCGCGTGTGGGAGGCGGGCAACGCCAAGCTGGCAACACCCGCGTTTTCGGTGCGGGGCCTGCTCCGCCAGGCGAAGGTCGAAGTCCTGTGCACCACGGATGATCCCACCGATGACCTGCGCTGGCACCGGGCCGCGGCCCAGGATCGCTCGCTCCGGCTGTTGCTGCTGCCCTCGTTCCGCCCCGACGCCGCGCTGGGCATCGACACGCCGGAAACCTGGAATCCCTGGCTGGACCGCCTGGCCGACGCGGCCGCCACGCCGGTGGATGATTGGTCCGGCCTGGTGCACGCGCTGGATCGGCGTTGCGATTATTTCCACCAGCACGGGGGACGTCTCTCCGACCATGGCTTGGAGCAAGCTTATGCTGAATCCTGCCCGCCCGAGCAGGCCGCGGTCCTCTTCCAGCGGGCCCGCCGGGGCGAACGCCTTTCCACGCCCGACGTGCGGGCCTTCCGTTCCGCCCTGCTCTATGAACTGGGCTGCATGTACGCCGCGCGCAACTGGACCCAACAGTTCCACCTGGGCGCCCTGCGCAACGTGAACACCCGGTTGATGGAACAACTGGGACGCGATTGCGGGTGCGACGTAATCGGCGATTTCGAGCAGGCCGTGCCCCTGGCCCGCATGCTCGACCGCTGGAACCGCGAGGGCAAACTGGCCCGCACGATCCTGTACAATTTGAACCCGCGCGACAACGAGGTCCTCGCGGCCCTGAGCGGAGCCTTCCAGGACGGTTCCGTTCGCGGCAAAATACAATACGGAAGCGCGTGGTGGTTCCTGGACCAGCTGGACGGCATGGAGAAGCAGCTCGACACCGTTTCCAATCTCAGTCTGCTGCGCAGCTTTGTCGGGATGCTGACCGACTCCCGGTCGTTCCTCTCCTTCAGCCGCCACGACTATTTCCGCCGCATCCTCTGCAACGTGTTGGGCCGGGATGTGGTCCGCGGCCGATTGCCCCGTGATTTCGATCTGCTGGGCGAAATGATCCGCGACATTTGCCACGACAACGCCGCCCGCTATTTTCAATTCCCGAAAAAGGTCGCCCCATGATGATTGTGGTCATGGGGGTTTCCGGCTGCGGGAAAAGCACCGTCGGCCAGGCACTGGCCCGGGAACTGGGCTGGCCGTTCTTTGATGCCGACGATTTTCATCCGCCTGCCAACATCCAGAAAATGTCGTCCGGCATTCCGCTCGACGACGCGGACCGGCAACCCTGGCTGGAGCGGCTGCGCGACCTGCTGGCCGATGAACACCGGGCTGGTCGCTCGGCCGTGCTGGCCTGTTCCGCCCTGAAAGAGCGCTATCGGATGGTGCTGCGCGCCGGTGCGCCCGATGTCCGTTTTGTTCACCTCGAAGGCACTGCGGAGGAAATTCAGCTTCTGATGAGCCGCCGCAGCGGACACTTCATGAAGCCAGGCATGCTGGCCTCCCAGTTTGCCGCCCTCGAACCACCCCGCGAGGCGTTGTCTATTCCGGTTATTCTCTCCTGCGCGGACCAGGTCAAAATGATCCGGGAGCACTGGAATGTCTGAACTCCACGCCATCTCATCCGAGCCGAAGCGGCCTGGGATGCCCGGACTATGCGACACGGACGTACTCGTCTACGGCGGCGTACCCTGCGGCATTGCCGCAGCGGTGGCAGCGACGCGAGAAGGCGCGACAGTGATCTTGATTGAGCCGACAAAACATGTGGGCGGACTTTCCACCAGCGGTATCAACACGGCGGAAAGTGAACACATGCTGAAATGGACCATCGGCGGATTGGCGGATGAGTTCTATCAGCGGATGGGAAAACACTACCAGAAAGCCGGGCCCGGTCAGCCGCCGCTCCC
>CAYTVN010000075.1:0-11955 GCA_964441655.1 uncultured Verrucomicrobiota bacterium
GGGCCGGGGAAGCAGGAGAACGTCCGGGTGTTCAAGCGGTGCGCTTGGACAGGCGTTGTTGCAGCACCACCATGTTCTGGCGGAAGGTGCCGTCCGTTTTCAAACGCTCACCCACCAACCGACAGGCGTGCAACACGGTGGCGTGATTGCGGCTGAAGGAGGCCCCGATGGTGGGCAGGGACTGGTCGGTCAGCTCGCGGCACAGGTACATGGCGACCTGGCGGGGAAAGGCGATGTTCTGCGGCCGGCGGTTGCTGGTCATGTCCGCCATGCGGATGTCGAAGTAGTCCGCCACCACCTTCTGGATTTCTTCCGCGGTGAGGTTGGATTCCTTTTCCTGGTCCAGCGTGTCGCGCAGCAGGTGCTCCACGACCTCCACGTTCAGCGTCCGGCCCGTCAGGGAGCCGTAGGATACCGCGCGGACCAGGGCGCCCTCCAGGCGGCGGATGTTGGAGCGCACGTGCTCGGCCAGGTAGTTGATTACCTCGGCCGGCAGCTGCACATTCATCTCCTCCTGCTTGCGGCGCAGGATGGCGATGCGGGTTTCCACGTCCGGCTGCTCCAACTGGGTGACCAGACCCCACTCGAAGCGGGAAACCAGGCGGTGTTCCAGGCCGGGAATTTCACTGGCCGGGCGGTCACAGGTCAGCACGATCTGCTTGCTGGCATGGTGCAAGGCGTTGAAGGTGTGGAAAAATTCCTCCTGCATGCGTTCCTTGCCGCCCAGGAATTGCACGTCATCCAGCAGCAGCAGGTCCACGTTGCGGTATTTTTTGCGGAACTGAACCAGGGCCTTGCGCTGCAGGGCGTCAATGTACTCGTTGGTAAACGTTTCGCAGGACAGGTAGCACACGGTCTGCTTGTTGATATGCTGCACGTGATGCCCGATGGCCTGCATCAAGTGGGTTTTACCCAGGCCGGTGCCGCCGTAGAGGAACAGCGGGTTATAGGCGCGGCCGGGTGACTGGGCCACCGCCATGGAAGCGGCGTGCGGAAAGCTGTTGGACGGGCCGATGATGAAAGTGTCGAAGCTGTACTTCGGGTTCAATTGCTGCCGCACGGGCGGCGCCGCGGGTTTTTCCTTCACCAGCGGGACGGGCGCCGGCTCGGGGGCCTCCGGGGTCGTTGGACTGCGGCCCGCTTCCCGCAGCACGTCAAAACCGATGGTCAGGCGCTGGCCGTGCACCGCGGCGAGGGCATCCGAAATCAAGGGCAGGTAATTCTCTTCCAGCCAACTCTGGTAAAAATTATTCTGCACCCCCAGCATCAGGGAGGTGTCGCTGAGCGACAGCGGTTCAATGACCGCGATCCAACGATCGTAGACATCGCGGGAAAGAGTTTCCCGCAAATGTTTACATGCCTTTGACCAAACCGATGCAGCGTCCATGAACCAGAATCTCCACACGCACCGGCAAAGAAAAAAAACGTGGCGGATCACCCGTCCAACCACGAAGCTACCTGTCAAAATTCATGCGGATCATGCCCCTCGCACGCGTTCCGGAGGTTCCCTGAAAAGGGCGATCCCACGTGACGCAACAAACGCACAACCCGCGTTCCGAAAACTAAAAACATAACCAAGGATCAGCAGCGGCGGACCCAGTTATGAACACGTTATGAACAGCCTCGGTACCTTTTTTCCTGCCTGTGACAGTCGCACGCTAGAAACCTCTCCGCATCTGCGCAAGGGGGAATAATCTCGAAGCCCAAGAAAATTGCGGTACTACTAGGGGTGGTAAATTGTTAAGCGCGAGACACAAGATATAGCTGCAATAGTTAACCACCTGTTAATGCGGGCTTTGCGTTTTGCGAGGAGCAGGACAGACGGCAAAAAGCGAAAAAAGCTTAGAAAAACAGGCTGGTTCAATCCGGCGCATCGGAAAGGAACGTGAAATGGCACATCCATCAACACCCCCCCTGCTCATCGTTGGCCACGCGGGAGATCTGGCCGATATGCGTTATGGCTGTGGCTTCACGCCGGTGGATCCGGTGATCCTGCTGGATACGGGTCGCACGCAGCAACTGGTGGTGCCGCTGCTGGAGGTCGGGCGCGCGCGCAACGAGTCGCCACAGGCCCGGATTCACACACCGTCGGAATTGCAAATTCCAAAGGAAAACCAGCGAAAAATAACCGCCTGGGCCGAAGGGTTGCTGCGTGCCAACAAGATTCGGCGCGTGCGCGTCGGCCCCTTTTTCCCCGCGCTGGTGATGCAGCACCTGCAAAAAATTGGCGTGCGGGTGGAGATTGATACCGCGCCCATTTATCTGCAGCGCGCGGTGAAAGAGCCGGAGGAAATCGCGCGCATCCGCGCCGTGCAACGCGCGGCGGTGGCGGCCACCCGGGCGGCGGTGGAGGAAATACGGCAGGCCAGCGTGGACCGGCGCGGCTTTCTGCTGCGACACGGAAAGAAACTGACGGCCGAAGCAGTGAAGGTGGTGATCGAATTGGAACTGATGCGCCACCAATGCCAGTCCCGCGACACCATTGTGGCCTGCGGCCGGCTCGCCGCTGATCCCCACGATCGTGGGCACGGTCCATTGCGGGCGGGCCAGACCATCGTGCTGGATATTTTTCCGCAGCATAAATTGCACGGCTACTGGGGGGATATCACCCGCACCGTGGTCAAAGGCCCGGCCCGGCCCGAATTGCACGCGCTCTACGCTACCGTGCTGAAGGCGCAAAAAGCCGCCCTCGCGATGGTAAAGCCCGGCGTGCGCGCCGATCACATTCATGACCGGGTGAAGGCGTGTTTTTCCGCAGCGGGCTATTGTACGGGCGATCGCGACGGAATACCCGTGGGCTTTTTCCACGGCACGGGGCACGGGGTCGGCCTGGACATTCATGAGGCGCCGTCCCTGAGCACGGCGCCGGTGCGCTTGAAGACCGGCCACGTGGTCACGGTAGAGCCCGGCTTGTATTACCCTGATCTTGGCGGTGTGCGCATCGAAGACACGGTGGCGGTAACGCGGACGGGTGCCACCCTATTGTGCCCGTGTGAAAAGGTATTTGAGATCTGATCATGGACGCGTCGTTTCTCTATATGATAGCACGCGCAATGGTCAGCCTGCTGCTGATCTGGCTGGGCATCCGCTGGTTTGAGCAGCGGTCCGTCTATGTGCCGTCGCGCACCCTCGACGCGAGTCCGGCCGATGCGGGTCTGGCGTTTGAAGAGGTGGAGTTCTTTGCCGAGGATGCGGTGAAGCTGCACGGCTGGTGGATTCCCCACCCGCAGGCACGCGGCACGCTCATCTATTGCCACGGCAACGGGGCCAACATCGCCAACCGGGTGGGCCTGTGTGCCGACCTGCATCGCCTGGGCGTGAACCTGTTTATTTTCGACTACCGCGGCTATGGACGAAGCAAGGGCTTGCCCACGGAACAGGGAACCTATCGCGATGCCCGGGCCGCGTTTGAAGTAGTGCGCGCGCGCTACGACGACGCCGAGGAACCGCCCGTGGTGGTGTACGGCGCCTCGCTGGGCGGTCCCATCGCCGCCCAGCTGGCCCTCGATAAGCCGGTCAAGGGCCTGATCATCGAGGCCAGTTTTCCCTCCGCGGTTGCGCTGGGCCGGATTCTGTATCCCTGGCTGCCGGTGCGCTGGCTGGCCCGCTATCGCTACGATACCTCCGCCCGCGTCGCGCAGAGTGCGGTCCCCAAACTTTTTGCCAGCAGCCGCGAGGATGCCCTGGTCCCCTTTGAACTCGGCTACCAGCTGTACGAAGACGCCGCCGCGCCCAAACAGTGGGTGGAAATCAATGGCCCCCACGACGAAGGCGGTTGGTCGCGGCACCCCGGCTATGCCCGCGTCCTGGAACAATTTCTGACCCAAACCCTGGGGCCGATGGCAACCGGTCTGCAATAAAACCAAACCCCGCCGCGTTATTCGCTCCAGACAACGGGAATAGTTCCCAAGGAGAACAACATGAAAAAGATATTGGCAGCAACGTTGGTACTAGCCCTGACGGGCTTGAGCATGAACGCGTGGGCGGAACCGGGAGAAGGACGCGGCGGTGGCCCTGAAGGCAAACGCGCCATGGGTCCGGGCGGGCCGGGTGGCGGTCCAGGCGGTGGCGCCGCCATGGGTGCGCGCATCCTGGAACGCCTCCTCGATAATCCGGAGAAGATGAAGGAATTCGGGATCACCGAAACCCAGGCGGCCACCCTGCAAAACAGCTTCTACGAGCTGGAGAAAAAGATGGTGACTCTGCAGAGCGATGCCGAATTGGCCCAGATCGAGCTGCGCCGGTTGATGGACGCGGATGCCCCGGACAAGGCGGCCGTGCTGGCCGCGGTGGAAAAAGCGGGCGCCGCGCGCACCGCCATTCAGAAGGCCCAGGTGGAGCAGCGCCTGAACGTTCGGGAAGTCCTGGGCGATGAGACCATGAAGAAAATCAAACACCTGGTGGGCGACCGCATGCGCCAGCGGCGTGGCGGTGAAGACGATGATCAGGAAGAACACCGCATGAGCGGGCCGCGCCGCGAAGGCAAAGGCGGCGGTGACGCCCCCTGGCAGCGGGACGAGATGCGCCCGCCGCGCGAAGACTGATCTATCCCTCCATCAACGAAGAAGACGTGACCTGGCGACACCGCCGGGTCACGTTTTTTTGGCGGGCTTGCTCCAGCTTTTGTCCGTGATCTATACTCAGGTGTCGGCGTTTGCCAAGGAGGTTGATCATGCAAAGTCACCACGCGCGAGTTTTGGCGGCATGCACCGCCGGGTTGCTGGTCTCAAGTCCGTTTCTCTATGCATCGGAAACCAATCTACAGGGCGCGGCCAGGGCTCTGGTCTGGCTGGAACAGGCCGTGGCCATCCCGACGGCAACGGCCTCCACCAATCCCAGCCAGTTGTTGCTCCAAAGCGTTGAGACGTATGCGCAGCAGAGCGTACATCAATCGCCCGCAGAGGCCGCGGCCGCATGGGTCGCCTTGTGGACGAATATGTTGCATGTCAACGAGCGCACCGATGGATGGAGCATCCGGGGTGGATCGCGCAACGACAGCAACCAGGTGGATGCCGCACGCCTGCTGCGGGTTTTACCCGGCCCGGAGAGTTGGCCCCATCTGGAGGAAGCACTGATCCAGGCGAAGGTAAATCCGCGGGAGGGCGCGACCGCCATGCTCCTCTTGCGCGGCCTCGCCGCGGCGCTTCAAGGGCAGCAACCGGGGATCGAGGCGCGCATGGCGGAGTTGCATCAGGCGTTTAAGGACAGGCCCGCCGATTTTCCTGAAGAACTTCGCCGGGCCATAGAGCAATGGGAGGTTGCCCGGGAGGAGACCTTTGCCGACACAGCGCTGGAACAGGTGGACATACTCGAAAAGAATCTGGGCTCCAGCCAGAACCCGTATCACTGGAACGAGCAGGTCCTGCCTGACATCGTGAAGGTGGTCGGCGTGGAGCGTGCGACGAACCTCTTTTTGAAACTGATCAAGTCCGGGCACCCCTTCCTTTTGGTTGAAGAGGGAAACCGAAAACTGGCCCGCGAAGTGGCGCTGACTCATCTGGAGGGACTGGCCACTCTTCCGTGGAGCCTGGGGTACGGTTTGGACAGCGGCGATTTTTATGAGCAACTGCTGAAGCAGGAAGAGGCGAGTGGGGGCGTCTCCCCGGATCAATCGAACACGGCCAACAGCTATTTTACGCGGCGATCAAAACAGCTCGCCGCCACCTGGTATGTGGTGGGTCTTGTGAACCGGGGCGATCTCGCGAAAGCCCGCGAAGCCTTTCAAAATTTTCCCGCGGAATGGGAATCCGATTCCAGTTTCCTCTGGCAGTGGAGCACGGTGGCCGAACAGATTCCGGGCGAAAAGTTGCGCGCGTTCATGGAGCTGCTGTTGTCCGCAAAACGCACCCCTGAGCTGTGGCGGGTTTATTTGAGCGTGGTCCGGCAACATGGTGGCGGAGAAGGCATGACCCAGCTTCTTCAACAGTTTTCAGCGATGGAGTCCGAGGAGGATCGTTGGTCCGTTCTGCCCTATCGGGTGGAGCTCCTGCTGGCGCTCAACCGCATCGAAGAGGCGATGGAACTCACCCAAACGATGGTCACCGCTACGAATGAGGCGGGTCAGTTTCGGGTGTCGGCCCAGCGTCGCCAGGACGCCTTGATCCGCATGGACAAGGTGGCTCGCCTGTTGAAGGACACCGCCCTGCAGGAAAAAGCGGCCCATCTTCTGGACGCGTTTTCCAGGGAGGAGCAGGTGGAGTCCGGGGAGGTTGAATCTCCGGCGCGCAACCGGAGCGAACTGGTTGAGTACTTCGTAGAAGCCGGACGTCTTGAACAGGCGGAGCGGTTGGCGATGGACCTGGCGCGGATTTCCATACGGTCGGCTGAAGAGCAGTCCACTCGCCACCGATCGTATGGCGAAACCCAGACAGATCGCGAGCTGCTGATGCTGGCTAGGGTGTATGCCGCCGCGGGTCGCAACGACGATGTTCTTCATCTACTGGAGCAGGCGCCCTGGTGGAGCGGCGGCGACCTGCTGGAGCTGCTTCGGCATGGACAGCATCAGGAGGTGGGCCTGGCTACCGCGGACGCCCTGCGGACGGCCGGACGGCTGCCCGAGGCGGAACGACTGCTTCGTCATCTGGTGAACGAGCGACCCCAGGACGACGGAGTCTATGAGCGATTGCTGACGCTCAAGGGCACGGGCGTGGTGTCCTTGCTGGATGCGCTGTACGAGCAGGATCGCTTTGAAGAACGTCCCCTGATCTGGAAAGCCATTGCCCTGCGTCGGGCCGGCCAGTGGGCTGAAGCGGAGCAAGCCGTTCGCCAGGCGCTTGCGGTGGATCCCACGGATGGCGAACAGCCCGCGGGGCAACGTGTGCTGGGCTATTCAGTTTTGGGCGACCTCTTGAAGGATCAACAACGGACCAATGAGGCCGCCTTCTTTGATCGCGTGGTGCAGTCGGTTCGCATCGCTGAAGAGGGAGACGCCTTGGCGGAAGCCGGCTTGTTGCGGCAAAGTCTGGCCAAATACGAAGAGGCGGAAGGTCTTTTTGCTGATGCCTATTGCGTGCAATGGCGGCTGGCCGAACGGTTGCACGCCCTGGGCGACGTGAAGGGGGCGGAGCAGCATTACCGCATTGCTTTTGAGCGCATGCCCGAGCAGTTCGGGCGCATGGCAAGTTTTTGCTTTGGCTGTGAAGGGGTTTTTGACGCGCCGCACCGGCGGAGTATCGCGGAGGAAATTCTTGGGCGGCTGGCGGCCGAAGAAAAACCGCGTCCGCAAGTCTTTTACCTGCTGGGTCAGTTGCGACAGAAACAGGAACGCTACGAGGAGGCCATGACGGCTTATCGGCGTGCGGTTGAGCTGGACCCGGACTATTTGGACGCTTGGGAAAACATGCAAAACCTCCGGAAGCAGACCTTCCAGAATGCGGCTTGGCGAAATGAACTGGCGCTGAAGCTGCTGGAATTGGATCCCCGCGGACGGCATGTCCGACCCGACCTGGAGAGCTTCTCAGATTTTGCAGGCCTATGGCAGCGCCTGTCGGCCCACTCAGGCACAGAGGAATCGGGAAACCTGCTTCCCTTGAAGGCGGCCCAGGCTCGGATCAACGCCCGGAAAAGCACGGACGAGGATTGGAACTACGGCGGTGCTTTTTATTGGAACAGGATGAACAGATATCTCGAGCCGGGGGAACAACTGCTCATGCACCCGCTGATTCAGTCCACGCAGCAGATCCTGGATCAATTGCCGACGCTGGCCTATCAGCGGGCCAAGCGCTGGCGGTAAAAGAAATCGTCACGCTTCCCGCGTAATTTCCGCCCCCAGCGCGCGCAGCCGTTCTTCCACCCGCTCGTAGCCCCGGTCGATGACCTGGGCATTTTCAATCACGCTCGTCCCCTTGGCGCACAGCGCGGCTATGAGCATGGCCATGCCGGCCCGGATGTCGGGCGAACTCATGTGGATGCCGTGCAGGCGGGCCGGGCCCTCCACCACCACGCGGTGTGGGTCGCATTGCACCACCCGCGCGCCCATTTCGATGAGCCGGTCCACGAAGTACATGCGGCTCTCAAACATCTTCTCAAAAAACAGCATGCTGCCCCGGGCCTGGGTGGCCAGTACGATGGCCACGCTCATCAGGTCGGAGGGAAATGCCGGCCATGCGCCGTCCTCAATCTTGGGCACCGCCCCGCCCAGATCGCGCTTCACGCGGAAAAATTTGTGGGCCGGCTGGTGCAACTGGTCGCCCTCGAATTTCCAGCTCAGGCCAAGCTTGCTGAAGGTGCGCTGCATGACGGCGCGCGTTTGCGCATCCGAAAAGCCCTGCACCGTCAGTTCGCCGCCGGTGGCGGCCACGGCACAGAGATAGCTCCCGACTTCGATGTAATCGGGACCCAGGGTGTGGTCGGCCCCGTGCAGGCGCTCCACCCCTTCGATGCGGATAAGGTTGGTGCCCAGGCCGGAGATGTGTGCACCCATTTTATTGAGCAGCATGCCCAGGTCCTGCACATGCGGTTCGCAGGCCGCGTTGTAGAGCGTGGTGACGCCCGTCGCGCAGACCGCCGCCATCAGGATGTTCTCCGTGGCCGTCACGCTGGCTTCATCGAGCAGGATATCGGCGCCGTGCAGGGCCTTGGCCCGGAAGGTGTAGAAATCGCCGCCTTCCACCTTCATGCCCAGCGCGCGCAGGCCGGCCATATGCGTGTCGATGCGACGCCGACCGATGATATCTCCGCCGGGCGGAAACACGGTGGCCCGTCCGGTGCGCGCGGTCAGGGGACCGGCCAGCAGGATGGAGGCGCGCACCTTGCGGCACAACTCGCGGTCCAGCTTGGTGCGGCGTATGCCGGCCGCCCGCAGGGTGACCGTCCCACCCTTGCTGTCCACGCTGACCCCCAGCGCCTGCAGCAATTCCAGCATCACCCGCACATCCTGGATGTCCGGCACATTGCGCAGTATCACCGGCTGATCCGTGAGCAAACAAGCCGCCAGCATGGGCAGCGCGGCATTCTTGTTGCCCACCGGGGTGAAGGTGCCGGAGAGGCGTTTTTGACCGGTGATGAGGAAGCGGCTCATGGGGGAAGTGATCCGTGATCCGTGATCCGTAATCCGTCGGGGGGTGTCGACACGATATAATTGGTCGTTTCTTCTTTCGCTACGAATGGGCCCGGCCGGCAGAAGGAATCGGCCTTTGTAATCATGCCGTTCAGCATCCGGCCGACATTCTGAAGTTCTTCGATCAAAGGTGTTATCTCTTCCAAAGTGACATAATTTGAGCGCAGCGCAGTTTCCAGCCAGTGTTGGGTTTCCATCTGCTCTGCATCAGCATCTGTTAGCTTGCTGATAAAGTGGGCAAGATAGCGGCGTTTTGCCCAAGATTCTGCAATCTGGGCACCGACCGAACGGGAGGACCTACGGACTTGATCAGTTAATGAATACCGCTCATCTTTTGGAAAAGTCTTGGACAACTCAAAGATGCTCAGGTCGACTTCAACCGCCTTGCGGTAGACCCGAAGATCTCTGAACGACCCTGCATGACTTGAATTTTCCATTCGGATCACAGATCACGGATTACGGATCACGCACTCCTATTCCACCGTCACACTCTTCGCGAGATTCCTCGGTTTATCAATGTCGGTGCCGCGTGCCTGCGCGGTGTAGTAGGCCAGCAGCTGCAGGGCCACCACGTTGACAATGGGCGAAAATTCGTCCGCGGTGTCGGGCACGTAAATCACGTCCTCGGCGAAATCCGCCACGTGGGTGTCGCCCTCGGTGGCCACGGCGATGATGCGCCCGCTGCGGGCCTCCACCTCTTTCATGTTGGAGATCATCTTCTCGTACACCTCGTCCCGCGTCTTGGTGCAGATGCACATCACCGGCAGGTACTCGTTGATGAGTGCAATGGGGCCGTGCTTCATCTCGCCCGCGGCGTACCCCTCGGCATGCTGGTAGGAGATTTCCTTGTTCTTCAACGCCCCTTCCAGCGCGGTGGGATAATTGAATTTGCGGCCCAGGTAGAGCGAACTCGGCCCGCCGGAATGCTTGTCTGCAATGGCCTTGATCTGGTCCTTGCGCGCCAGCACGCGATGGATGGCGTCCGGGATGGCGCACAGGTCCTGCAGGCGCGCGGCCACGTCGGCTTCGCTGAGCGTTCCGCGGGACCGCGCCACGAACAGGGCCAGCAGGGCAAAGGCCATCTGCTGCGCGGTGTAGGCCTTGGTGGACGCCACCCCGATTTCCGGGCCCGCCTCGGTGAAGACCACCGCGTCGCTTTCCCGCACCACGGAACTGCCCGCGACGTTGCATACGGCCAGGGCTTTGCAGCCCCATTGACGCGCCATGCGGATGGAGGCCAGGGTGTCGGCCGTTTCGCCGGACTGGGAAACCGGGATGATGAGTGTACCGGGATCAATTTTCGGATCGCGGTAGCGGAATTCGCTGGCCAGGTCCGTCTCCACGGCCAGCCCGGTGTAGTGCTCGAGCAGCAGCCGCCCGTACATGCCCGCATGATAGGCCGTGCCGCACGATACAATCATGATGCGGTTCAACTTGCGGAAGTAATCGGCGCTCAGCCCCAGGTTGGCGGGATCAAGTTTGCCCGCCAGCGCGCCGTGTTTCTCCAGCAGGTTGCGCAATACGCGCGGTTGCTCATGAATCTCCTTCAACATGAAGGTCTCAAAACCCGCCTTCTCCGCCGCCTCCGCCTGCAGAGTCACCGGCTTGATCTCGGGCTTCACCTCCGTGCCGTCGAGCTTGGTGATGCGCACCCCGGACCGCGTCAGCACCGCAATCTCCCCGTCGTTCAGGTAGATCACCTTGGTGATGCGGTTGAGGATGGCCGGCACGTCGCTGGCGATGAAGTACTCGTCCTCGCCCTGGCCCACGATCAGCGGGCTGCCCTGGCGCGCCGCGAACACGGTGTCCGGATCGTCGAGGGAAATAATGCCCAGGGCGTAGGCCCCGCGCGCCTTGCGCAAGGAACGGCGCAACGCCTCCGCCATGGACCCCGCCCCATCCTTCAATTCCTGCGCGATCAAATGCGGAATGACTTCGGTGTCGGTCTGCGACTTGAAGTGATGACCTTTGGCTTCCAGGGCTTTTCGCAGTTCCTGGTAGTTTTCGATGATCCCGTTGTGCACCACGGCAATCCGCCCGCTGTCATCCGTGTGGGGATGGGCGTTGATCTCCGTAGGCGCTCCGTGGGTGGCCCAGCGGGTGTGGCCGATGCCGGGGCGTCCTTGCAGGGGATGCGCGGCCAGGCGGTCTTCCAGGGCACTCAGGCGGCCCACGGACTTCTGCACCGCAACATGACCAGCCGCAGCAATGGCGATACCGGCCGAATCATAGCCGCGATACTCCAGCCGCTTGAGGCCGTCGATCAACAGCGGAACCGCGTCCTGCTTGCCTACATAGCCAACAATGCCACACATAGAGGAACCCCTTTGGTTGATGGGCAGTAAAGCAATGCGCCGCTGCCTCCGTCAAGAAGCAGCGGCGCAGGGGTAAGGGATGTTTTAGCGATTAGGCTGAGGGCTTCAGCACCAGATTCGTGGTGCCGCCACCGTAGAAGGTGTTCGTGCTCAGCGCGTCCGGCTCGATCATGTTGGCCGCACCGCCCTTGGAAACCATGATGAGACCCTTGACGGTCAGGCTGGTGTCCAGGTCAGCCTTGGAAATCGTCGAGAGGCCGAGGTTGTTGATGGTGAGGTTGCGGGTGAAGTACATCGGGGTGTTGTCCGCATCGTTATCGGTCAGGCCGGCAACCGCACACCAAGCATTGTTGGCCGCCGTGAAGGCGCTGGCCGTCGTTCCCTTGACGGCCTGCACACCAGGCGCTGCGAAGAACGAGAAGTCCACATTGATCCATTTGCTGGTGACCATGTGCGTCCACAGTTCCGTGGACGTGGCATAGGTATTCGCGGCGGGATTCAGCGTGCCTTTGACCGGATAGCTGACGTTGACGGCGCCGGAGACCACTTCCGGGCTCATCATCTTGGCGAAGAAGGCCGTAT
>CAYTVN010000076.1:0-11955 GCA_964441655.1 uncultured Verrucomicrobiota bacterium
CGTGCTGTTGAACGGGGACCATGCGGAAATTGCCCGCTGGCGGGAAGAACAAGCCCGGCGGCGCACCCAGGAGCGCCGGCCGGACTTGCTGGGCTGAGGCCCGGAACCTGGGATATCAACCGCGGATGGACGCAGATAGACGCGGATGCAGGCCAGATTTGGTAATAAACCGGAATCAAAATCGCGAAAGTTGATGGTTATCTTCGCTTCACAAACCGCTTCCATCTGCGTACATCCGCGTTCATCTGCGGTTTCAGCTCCGAATCCTGAATTTGCGAGCCGCGAAAAGCTGCATCTCTACCCTTGACTCACCGCCGCATCCCCGTACTATGCGGCGCTTCCCAAACGAGGATATGACTATGGCCACGAGTGTTCTGGCAAAGATTGCAGACGAGCAGCGCAACAATGCAAAAGTTCCCGCCTTCCGGGTGGGTGACAGCATCAAAGTGCATGTGAAGATCAAGGAAGGCGACAAGGAGCGCGTCCAGGTTTTCGCCGGCACGGTGATTGCGCGCGATGGCGCAGGCCATACCGAAACTTTCACGGTTCGCCGTATTTCCTATGGCGAGGGCGTGGAGCGCATTTTCCCCCTGTATTCCCCGGTGCTGGACAAGATCGAGCTGGATCGCTCGGGCAAGCCCCGCCGCGCCAAGCTCTACTACCTGCGCCGCGTGGGCAGCAAACCCGTGAAGCTGAAAGATCGCGCCCGGGCCATCGCCGCGCCCGCCGATGCTGCTGCCGCTAAAGCATGAGCAAGCCGCCTGGGCCCAGGGTCATCTGATCCTGGCCGGGCTGGATGAAGCCGGACGCGGGCCGCTGGCCGGTCCGGTGGTGGCCGCCACCGTTCATATCGAACGATCCCTGCTGGAAGAAGAGGCCGCCGGCCGGTTCGCCGGCATCAACGATTCCAAGAAACTGACGCCTGCCCGACGGGCGTCTTTTTTTTCGCTGCTGCGCGATGATCCCCGGGTGCGCATCGGGGTGGGCCGCGCCTCTGTGGAGGAAATCGACCGCATCAATATCCTGCGCGCCACCCACCTGGCCATGGCGCGCGCCTTGGAGGATATGCAGCACCCGGTGGACCTGGTGCTGGTGGATGGCCTGCCCGTGCCCGGACTGCCCTTTCCCTCCCGATCCCTGGTTCAGGGCGACGCCCAGAGCCTGCTTATCGCCGCCGCCAGTATCATCGCCAAAGTCACGCGGGATCGCGAGATGGTGGCACTCGATGAACAGTTTCCCGGCTACGGGTTCGCCGCCCACAAGGGATACGGCACGGCGACTCATATGGCGGCTCTGTGCAAGTTGGGGCCGTCTCCCCAGCATCGCCGTAGCTTCGCCCCGGTGGCCCAAGCCCAATTAAAATTCGATTAAAGCAACGTGGAACTTGTAACCTGCAACGTGGAACTCATTCCATATGTCGTGGCTTTCCAAATTCGTTTCCGACCGCTCGCCCGCCCACATCGAAGCGGGTAAATGGGGTGAGGATCAGGCGGAGCGCCTGCTGAAGAAGAAGGGCTATCGTCTGCTGGGTCGCCGGGTGCGGGTGGGGAACAAGGACGAGTTGGACCTGGTGATGAAGCGGGATGGCGTGTTGATTTTTGTGGAAGTAAAAACGCGCAAAAGCGAGGAATTCGGGCGGCCGTTTGAGGCCGTGAACCGCTCCAAGCGCCGCTATCTTTCCCGCGCCGCGATTCATTTTCTGACCCAGCTCAAGCCCCGGCAGCGGCCTGAATATTTCCGCTTCGATGTCGTCGAAGTGATCGGTACGCCGGAGGGCGATGATCCTGTGGTGCGCCACATTGAGAATGCCTTCAGCATGGAAGGCGGCTACCGGCTGCCGTGGTAGTTGCGGAAGTGATCAGTAATCCGTGATCCGTAGGAGTGTGATGAATTATTTATTATGCACGGCCCTGTTGGCCACTCCGGTGTTTGCGCAGGAGTTGGATCTGGACGCTGTTTTTCAAACCGGCGTGAATGTGGTGGATCAGGGTCTAAACGAATTTGGCTATGAAGTGGACCACGATGCGCTGAACGCCGTGCCGCGCTGGGATGATCTAGTGCGCTTCTGGAACAGCGTCGACCGTACCCTGTCCTCCGGATCCGTCGCGGACCTGGCCTGGCTGCGGCCGGAGGTGGAGGCCACCCTGGATTATGTCGAGCAGTGGCCGGCGGCGGAGCCCTATGCGGACTGGTTGCGCCAGCAGGTGGATTATTTTGCCGTCGCGGAAGAGGCCGCAGCGCCGGAGGTGAGTGTGCCTCATCGTCCCGTGCCGACGCGTCCCCCGCAACCGCTGATCCTGCCGGCCCCTCCGGCCACGTCCGCGCCGCCGGTCCAGGTGGTGGTAAAAAAGCGGATGGCCTCACGCGCCCGGACCACCGAGGTTTGGCGCAAACGGGTGAAGGACCGCCCGGTGCCCAAGCGGGCGGACCAACTAATCCCGGTGTTGAAATCAATTTTTCGCGAGCAAGGTCTGCCGGAACAGCTGGTCTGGTTGGCCGAGGTGGAATCCACTCTGGACCCCAAGGCGCGGAGTCCGGTTGGTGCGGCGGGTCTGTTCCAGCTGATGCCAGCGACGGCCAAGCGCTTCGGCCTGAGCACACGATTTCCGGACGAACGGTTGAATCCGGAGAAGAGCGCCCGGGCCGCCGCCACATACCTGCGCTTTTTGCATGCGGAATTCGGTTCCTGGCCCCTTGCCCTGGCCGCCTATAACGCGGGCGAGGGGCGGGTGGGCCGTCTCCTCAAGACCAGCGTGGGGACCAGCTTTGAAGCCATCGTCGATGAACTTCCCGCGGAAACCCAGCTCTATGTCCCGAAAGTCGCCGCCGTCGTGGAACTGCGCGAAAAAGTGACCCTTGAAAAACTTCCCGCACCCCGCCCGATGGGGCGGGCTCCATAAAAATCTAACCGCGATTGATAAATCGCTTTACACGATTCGTACCCGGTACTAATTTATCACCAAGGTTTCGGGTTAGGTTCTATTTAAGGAGCACTCATGAAGATGCGTATTCTGGCAATACTGGCGACATTCGTCGCCGCTTCCACTACGTTTGCAGCCGTTGAAGGTACGGACAATGGTTCGACCTACGGCGGAACATGGGGCAACGGCAGTGGCGCCAACGCGGCGTTCAGCGCGTGGACGATCAACTCCGGGAATGGCAGTGGCTTCGCCGGCACATTTATTGGCGACCCTGCATCGGCCGGTATAAGCGGCATGTCGGCCACCTCCTTTGGCATGTTTGCCAACCCCACCAACTCCGGCGCATTTGTTACTGCAGACCGCAGCTTTGTAGGTGCCTTGGCCGTCGGCCAGACCTTCAGCGTTGACTGGGGCGTCAACTTTGACTCCGGCTCCTGGGATACAGGAAATGGAAACAAGGGTTTCAACCTCTACTCGGGGGCCACGGAACTGCTGAACATCAACAACGGTGCCAACTCGGACATTACCCTGAACGGAAACAACGTCGGCTTTGGCTATGGCGTCAACGTCATGACGTGGTCGTTCACCTTGCTCGATTCCACCACGCTACAGATTCAGGCCAATGACCGCGACGGTTCGGGTACGTTCAGCCAGAACCTGACCGTAGCTGGTGCGCCGGATTCGATCCGCCTCTATGCCACCACGTTGCAGGCGGGTGACAACGCGCAGCCTTACTACAACAACTTCACCATCGTTCCCGAGCCCTCGACCATGGTCATGGCGCTGGTGGGTGCGATCGGCCTGGTGGCGGCTCGCCGTCGCCTGCAGAAGTAAGCACTGCTCCAGATTTGAATCTTCACGAGGGCCCGGTGCAAACCGGGCCCTTGTTGTTTTTACTTCGGTGTCATTCGTAAAGTGCGCGTAAAGTAAAAAGGCGTTTACAGGTTTCTCATCGCGGAATAATGATTACCCCAGGATTCAGGAGGTGGTCAGTATGAGAGCGTTAATGACGACGGTGGTGGCGACGCTGTTTTCTGCGTCCACGATCTGGGCGGCGGTTGAAGGCAGTGACGATGCCTCGACGTATGGCGGGACTTGGAACAATGGCAGCGGTGCCAATGCGGCGTTTAGCGCCTGGTCCATCACGGCCAACAACGGTTCGGGTTTTGCCGGAACATTTATTGGAAACCCCGCTTCCGGCGGCATCAGTGGCATGTCGGCGACCTCCTTTGGCATGTTCGCCAATACGAATAATTCCGGTGCGGTGGTGGATGCCGGCCGTTCGTTTTCCGGTGCCTTGAGCGTCGGCCAAACCTTCAGCTTTGACTGGGGCATCAATTTTGACTCGGGGTCCAGCGGGGCGAAGGGTTTTCACATCACCTCCGGGGGCCCGAATGGGACCCAATTGATTTCCGTCAATAATGGCGGCAATTCCGACATTACGCTGAATAACAATAATATAGGCTTCGGGTATGGCGTAAATGTCATGACCTGGTCGTTTACCCTGCTTGATGCCAGCACGGTGCAGGTGCAGGCCAATGATCGTGATGGCGTCGGCTCCTACAATCAGAACATCACGGTCGCGTCCGCTCCGGATTCCTTCCGTCTGTATGCCTTTCAAATGCAGCCGGGCGACAATGCGCAGCCCTACTTCAATAATTTCCAGATTGTCCCCGAGCCCTCGACCATGGTCATGGCGCTGGTGGGTGCGATCGGCCTGGTGGCAGCTCGCCGTCGTTTGCAGAAGTAAGCGCTGCTCCAGCTTGAAACCTCACGAGGGCCCGGTGCAAGCCGGGCCCTTGTTTTTTTAGACGGGTCATGTAGCGACGGGATTTTATCCCGCCGGAGTTCTGATCCATAATTCGACGGCATAAAATGCCGTCGCTACAGGGAGTGAAACCCGTCCTCACGCCTGCGGGAACACATCGCCCAAGGTAAAGCGCTTGGCGGTTGAAGACGTTTTCAGCGTGTGACGGACGTTGCGCTCCAGGTCGTCCATCCGCTCCAGGAAGGCCGCGCAGGACATGACTTCGGCGCCGGCGGCGGTGACCACGTCCCGCTCCACGCGATCGGATGTGACCACGCAGATATTCACGGCATCCGGAGAAGCTGCGACCATTTCCTCGATCAGGGAGTCGGCGGTGCGCGGAGCGGGGGAGTACACCAGATGCAGGGCGGTGAGGGCCACCTGTTCGCGGCTGCCCTGGTCGCGTCCATCGAAAACGAGCTCCACCAGTGGCGCGAGTGCGGAGGACAGGCGGTCGATGCGGCGGATCAACTGTTCGCGGGCCTGCCGGAAATCGCCCTGGCGAAGTTTGTCCAGAGCCGGGTCACGGTAAAGCAGGCTGTAGCCGTCAATGATGAGGCGGTTCATAGGAACTGGTGATCCGCGTTCCGTAATCTGTGATCCGAGCGGATTACGGAATGCGGATGACGGATCACGTCTTCGGTGCCGGTCCGGTGGACTCGCGGATGACGAGCTGGACGGGCAGGTATTTCTGCACCCGTTCCACTTCCTGGCGGAACATGCCGATCAGGGACTGCACGGCCTGGGCGCCGATGTCGAACAGGTTGTGGCGGATGGTGGTGAGGCCGGGGATGGTGAATTCCGCGGCGGGCACGTCATCCATACCGACGATGGAAATATCGTCGGGCACGCGCAGTTTGCGCTCCTTGAAATAGCGCATGGCGCCGATGGCCATCTTGTCGTTGCCGGCCATGATGGCGGTCAGCTTGGGGTTGCGTTCCAGCAGCCAGCGGGCGCCTTCGTAGCCGCCCTGTTCGGTGAACCAGCCGTCCGCCCACGGCAGATCGTCGGCGACCGAGCCGCGGGCCAGACAGAAGTCCGTGAAGTGGGTGCGGAAATCCAGGGCGGTATTGGTGTTGGTGCCGCACAGGATGCCGATTTTGCGATGCCCGTAGTCCAGCAGGTGGTCGGCCGCGAGGCGGGCCGAGGCCACGTAGTCGGCGGAAATGTAAGGCAGCTTGTGGCCGGGGAAGTAGTGGTTGACCAGCACCACCGGATAGGCGTCGGCTTCCAGATCGAACAGGAAGGTGTCGTAGATGGAGGAGCCGATGTAGAGCAGGCCGTCCACCCGGCGCGACTTGAGCAGGTTGATGTGCTCGTTGCCGCCGATGAAGCGCTGGTTGGCGACGTCGAAAATAATCTTGTAGCCCTGCGAGGAGGCCTCCTCGTAGATGCCGCTGACGATCTCGCCGAAATATACATCGGCGAATACGTGGTTCAGATTGGGCACCACCACGCTCAGCACGCGGCTGGACTGGGAGGCCAGGCTGCGCGCAAAAGCGTTGGGCTGATATTGATGTTTGTCCACCGCCTTCAACACCTTGTCGCGGGTGCTGCTGCTGATGCGGGGATTGTTGTTGAGGACCAGCGAAACGGTGCTCAACGAAACGCCGCATTCGCGGGCGATATCTTTAATAGTGGTGCGTGACATGGCTGCAAAAACTCCTCCGCGGATACTGAACCCCCCGCGGGGGTGAATCAACCGCAAACTCAAGCCAGCGCGGCTGGGGCGACCCCGGCGGCGGTTTACGGCGGTATTTCAGGCTTCAGCCAGCTGGCGAAGCGGGGCGATGCGCCCAGTTGCTGAATGGCGGGAATGTCGCGTTTGAACCAGGCGGCGGTGCCGGCCCGGTGGGCGGACGGAATGGTTTCCAGAAGGGCCCAGGCGCCTTCTTCATCGCCGAGCCCCTGGCGGATGGCGGCCCGGAGTAACAGGGCTTCCGGATCGGCCTCCTTCTTCAGGGTTTCACCCGCGGCACGATCTGCGCGGGCGGCTTCCCTGGCACTAAGGCACAGATAGACGAATAGGCGGCGGAAGCCGGCCCCGCGTGGGGAAACGACCAGTGCTTCCATGGTGTCCAGGTGCTGGGGCGCGGGCTGGAGGCTGTACTGGCAGAGGGCGAGGTCGTATTCGAGCGCGGGGAACCGCGCGCCTGCCTTGTGCACGGCCTGTAGCAGGGGTTCCGCCTTGGCCCATTGTCCGGCCTGCATGGCGGGCTGCAGTTCCAGGAGCAGCCGTTTGACTTCGGCCAGCACGGCCTCGGTATCGTCGCCGGTTTTAGCCTGCAGCAGGGCCCGGGCCAGGTTGCGATAGCCCTCGGTGGAGGTGAGGGCGACCACCAGGGGGCGATCCTCCTGCAGGCGGGTGATGGTTTGCAGGACCTGGGGCCCGCTCAGGACCCAGAAATTCTCGGCGGCCTGCTCGAACTCGCGGTTCTTGACCAGCCGCATGCCCTGGTAGTAGCGCGCGGTCAGGTCGCCCGGTGAGGCTTCGATTGCCGCGCTGATCTGGGCGCGCGCTTCTTCGTCCCTGCCCATGTAAAGCAGGGTGGCGCCCCATTCCGCCCGCAAGGTGGCGCTGCCCGGATAGGCGGATAGCAGCCGTCGCCAGCAGGTGGACGCCAGGCCGAAACTGCGCTGCCGCGTATAGATGCGCCCGGCCATGCTCAGCACCGCCGAGTGGTCCGGCGCCCGGATCAGGGCCTGCTGGATTTCCACCCCGGCCTGGTTGAGGTCGTTGCTGGCCAGGGCCTTCAGGGCGGCGTCGTAGTGCTGGCGCGCCTCCAGGTCCAGACTTGATGACGCGGTGGATTCCGCAGGCATCTGCTGGCGCGCGCGCGGCAGCGGCGCGGTGAAGGCCCACGGTTCGTCCGGGGCCTGCGCGAACGACCACGCGGCGCTGTAGATCAGGAGGGCCAGGACCCCGCGGAGATGCGACGGCTTCATGGCACCACCATGCCGGGTGGGCGCGGGGTGCGGCAACAAAATTTGAATAACCGCCCAGGCGGACGCGTCCCAGTTGCGACGCGCGATTGCCGGATGGAGTCCGGCCGCCGGTTGTGGTAAGGTGACAGGCAATTCGGAGGAATCAGCATGAGAACGTTTCTGGCTTTGAGCTTGTTGTTGGGCAGCGTTGGACTGGCGGGTGCGCAGAGTCCCACCCGGGTGGCCGTATTGGAATTTCAGGACCAGACCGGCATGAAGGCCGACGCGTTGCAGGGCGGCGGCATCGCTCCCGGCGCCATGGCGGAAAAAGGCGTCTTCGTGCTGGGCAAAACCCTGGCCAACCGCCCCGGCTTCACGCTCATTGACCGCCGCGACCTGATGGAGCAAATGGACAAACTCAAGCCCATGGATCAGGGCGAGAAAACCCCCACCAAGCCGTCCTTCCTGCAGGCCGCCCAACTGCTGCGCGCCGATGTGGTGCTGCGGGGCAGCATCCTCAGCCTGTCCTCCGGCAAGCAGATGGTCAACCAGGGCGGCTACCAGGCCGACCTCTCCACCCTCAGCGTGCGCATTGGCCTGGAGGCGCTGGACGCCGTGGATGGCTCGGTGATCGCCGCCTCCGATGGCGTGGCCCGCCACAGCGTGCGCCAGACCGCCAATGTCCAGACCCAGCTCGGGGAGGACGATATTCTGATGCTGATGGAGAAGGCGGTCAGCGAAGCCGTGCCGGCGATGGAGAAGGCGCTCAGCGCGCGCGCCGAACAGCAGAAGCAGCGGCCCACCATCAAGCTGGCCATCAAGACCGACGCCGATCCCGCGCTGGTGGAAATTGACGGCGTCCTCGTGGGCTCCTCGCCAGTCGAGGAAATCGAAGTGTACCAGGGCGACCACGTTCTCACCATCAGCAAGCCCGGCTACCAGCAGGTGACCAAGCGCATCCTGTTCGAAAAGGACGCGCGTATCGAAGCACCCATGCTGCGCGAGCAGATGACGGCCGACGAGTGGGCCAAGATCTACGAGAAGGCCTCCCTGAAAATCATCAAGGCCGATCCCGGCGTGATTGTTAATACGTGGGAGTAGGAAGGTTATCCGTGATCCGTAATCCGTAGTCCGACGGATCACGGATTACTGATTACGGAACACGGTTCCATGGTTGAAACCCTCCTCACCGGCCTTCACCAAGCGGCCCACTGGGCCGGCTGGGGTGGGGTCGGGTTCCTCGCTCTCCTTGGCCTACTCCTCTCCTGCCTCGGCATCTCGGGCGGATATATCATCGCGCTGGCCGCGGCCCTGGCTGTACCGCTGAGCGGCCCTGAATTTCCGGGCTGGGGCGTGCCCCTGGCCTTTGCCTTGGCCGCCGCCGGGGTGGATGTCGCCGAATGGATGGCGAGCCATTGGGGTGTGCGTCGCCGCGGGGGTTCGCGGCTGGCCGGGTTTGCCGCCATGGGTGGCGGCCTGGCGGGCTTGCTTGTCGGTTCGATGATCCTGCCGATCGTGGGCAGTCTGCTCGGCATGATGGCGGGCAGCTTCGGCCTGGCCTACTGGGTGGAGCGCAACCGCCTGCAAGCCAGCGCGCCGGCCGTACACATCGCCACCGGGGCCGTGCTGGCCTGCATCGCCATCCTCATGCTGAAGGTGGCCGTGGCACTTGTACTGGTCGCCGTTTTGTTTGCCGGTATAGTGTTGGCGTGAACAACACCCATTCTTCGTCGAGCCTGTCGCCCCGTGTGTTCGCCATGATCGTGGCGGCCGCCCTCCTGGTATCCGCCCTGGCCACCCTGCTGCTCACCGGCACCTCCGGCGGCACGCTGCTGCGCTGGCTCAAGGGCCAGCAGAAAGGCGGGTCAGCCTTCGACCTGTGGCACGGCCAGCCCGCGCCCGACCTGACCATCGATGCGTGGACCGGCACTCCGACCACGCTGTGCCAGTTGCGCGGGCGTCCGGTGGTGCTGGCCTTCTGGGCTTCCTGGTCACCGCCCAGCCGCGACTTGCTCGCCGTGCTCAACCGTTGGGCCGCGGCCCGTCCCGAGGTGGCGATCTTTGGTATTGCCGCGGAGGACCCGCCCGCCGCCCGCGCCTACGCGGACCCGATGCACCTCACCGTTCCACTCGCCTCCATCGCCGACGCGCCCCCGCCGCCGTTCGACCAGATCATCGCCCTGCCCACCACGTTCTTCATCAATGCCGACGGGCTGATTGTGCACGTGGAGGGCGGGCCCCTGGACCCCGGCCTGCTCGAGCGCGTGCTGGGCCCGCGCCCCGATGCTTGAGCTGGGCCGCCGCCCCGCGTACATTCGAATCCCGTGAAGAAAAAGTTCCAATCGTTGGAAGTTGGCCAAAGTCGTTTTTCCAATCGTTGGAACTTTTGGGCCCGCCTGCTCGCCTTGCTGCTGGTTCCAGTGGCCGCGCCGGCCGCCGATTTTTTTACGGATCGCGAACAGGCGGCTTTTGATCACGCCCTGACCCTGCTCAACGCCACCCCCACCGATCCCGGATTCGCCAAGGACCACGGTGAACCGACGCTGGTGCTGGAGTGGGTCCGGTCCGCCCTGTCCGATCCCGCCGCCCTGACGCGGGCCGCCTCCGAACTGTGGGAGGCCGTGCAGGATGCCTCCGGCACTTCGTTGTGGTATGCCGCGGCCGCCCTGGCCGAAGCCAGTCCGCCCGTCACCACCAATGTCCCGGCCTCGGAAGCGCGTGACAACTGGGAAGGCCTGGACGCGGAGCTGGCGGGCGTGTTGTCGCGTTTCATGGAAGCGGCGCGCGTATCCGACCGGCTGCTGCGCCAGGCCTACGAGGGATTGAGCCCGGAGGATCAAGGATATCTGGCCGCCAGCGCGTTGGGTGGTGTGTTCAACGCGGAGGACGAGGAGGCCACGCGCGCGGCGTTGCAGGAGGCCGGGGTAGGCGCGGCTGAGTTGGAGCGGGTTCTCGCCGAGGGGCGTGCGCTGGATGAGACCCCGGGGGCGAAATGGTTTTTGGAACGGGCCGGGCGGGTGCAGCGGGGCGCGGTGCTGGAGGCCGGTCGCATCTTCCAGCGTGCGGTGATGCAGCTCACCGAGGAGGCGCGGCACATCTCCAACTGGCCGTCCGGCAACGTGCTGCTGTTGACCGATCTCGGCAAGGTGCGCATCACGTCCGCGGGCGATGACAGTTACTCCGACCGCGCGCTGCTCATTCTCTCGCCGCGCGGCCGCAACACCTACTACGGCGAGGCCGGGGTGGCCAACGGGCTGCGCGGGCAGCGGTTGTCCGCCATTGTGGATCTGGAGGGTGACGACACCTATCGTGGCGACGCCCTGCTGGGGCCGGGCAGCGCTTTGTTCGGGGTCTCCGTGGTGGTGGATGGGGCGGGCGACGACAGCTGGCGCACCGCCTATGCCGGCCAGGCCGCTGCGTTTTATGGCGTGGCCTGGGTGGAGGATTTTGCCGGCCAGGACGACTACGAGGCGCGCGCGCTGGCCCAGGCCGCGAGTGTGCTGGGTGTGGCCGTGCTGCACGATCACGCGGGGAACGATGTGTACCAGGTGGGCCTGCAGGGCCAGGCCTTTGCCTCGTTGCCCGGCTTCGCCGCCCTGCTGGACCGCGCGGGCACGGACCGCTATTTCGCGGGCGGCCGCGAGCTGGATCACGAACGCAACCCCGACCGCTACCTCAGCCTGGCCCAGGGCTTTGCCATCGGGGGCCGTCCCTTCACGGGTGGCGGGGTGGCGGTGCTGGCGGATCTCGCAGGCAACGACACCTACGTGGCCGACGTGTACGGGCAGGGGGTCAGCTATTACTATTCCGCCGCGTTCCTGATGGACGGCGCCGGGCACGACAGCTACACCGTCCACCACTACGGCCAGGGCGCGGGCATCCACCTCAGCCACGGCTTGCTGATGGACCTGGACGGCAACGACACCTACCGCGGGGGCATTCTCGTCCAGGGCGCGGCCCACGATTTCGCCGTGGGCGGGTTGCTGGACCGGGCCGGGCGCGACACCTACGTGGCCGACCAGAATGCCCAGGGTCACGGCATGAACAACTCCTTCGCGTGGCTGCTGGACGGCGGGGGTGACGATGTGTACAGCGCGCGCGACATCACCAGCGCGCAGGGTGTGGGCAACAACGGCGGGGACCGCGACTACGGCAGTCTCGGTCTGTTGCTCGACCTCGACGGGCGCGACGTTTACTCCTGCGGCGTATCCAACGGGGTGCCGCGGCTGCGCCCGCTCTACGGCATCGTGTTTGACCGCGACGTGAAGGAGGATGCCCCGTGAGACGCCTCCTGCTTGTGTT
>CAYTVN010000077.1:0-11801 GCA_964441655.1 uncultured Verrucomicrobiota bacterium
GTAATTTATCGCGGCGCGGACCAGGCGCTCGGTGCCCTCGCGCGAAACCGGCTTCACGCTGATACCGCTGGAGCCCGGGAAGCGAATCTTGGCATATTCCTTGGGGAAACTGGTCTTGAGCAACTCGAGGAACTTCGCATTCTCCGGCGTGCCCTGTTCAAATTCGAGGCCGGTGTAAATGTCCTCCGTGTTCTCGCGGAAGATCACCATGTCCACATCCTGCGGACGCTTCACCGGGGAAGGCACGCCCTGGAACCAGCGCACCGGGCGCAGGCAGACATAGAGATCGAGCAACTTGCGCAGGGCCACGTTGAGACTACGGATGCCGCCGCCGATGGGCGTGGTCAGCGGCCCCTTGATGCCCACCAGGTATTCCTTGAAGGCTTCCACAGTTTCATCGAGGAGCCACGTGTTGTAAGCCTTGAAACACTTCTCACCCGCGAAGACTTCCATCCACACCAGTTCGCGCCCGCCGCCGTACGCCTTGGCCACCGCCGCGTCCAGCACACGCACCGAAGCGCGCCAGATGTCCGGCCCGGTGCCATCACCTTCGATGAAAGGAATGATGGGCCGCTCGGGCACCACCAGCTTGCCGCTGGCATTCATGGTTATTTTCTGACCGCGGGACGGAACGCTGATTTTCTCGTAAGCCATGGCTGAACTCCTCGGGTTAAAGGCGCGAGGATGATAGGAAGAAGCCGCAGCCAGCGCAACCCCGACGCCAAAGTTCATATCTTCTTAACATATTCTTTCCTCTACAAAGCCCCCGCTGGAAGGTTACGCTATCTGAAGTCATGCGTTTTACTAAATTGATTTTTGTCATATTTGCTCTGAGCGAGGCGGCCCAGGCTGGACTGCTTTCCACCAACCAACTGCATGTGGAGGTCGCCGGACGGGTGACCGCAGAAGCGGAGGATGTTCACGCGCTGGCCGCAGGGTCAGGAGTGGCGTGGAGCGAGGACACCAGCGGAATTGCCGGGGCACGAGGCGGCGCTTTCCTGCGCGTCCTGCCCGATTCGCCTTCCGGATTCATGGCCTGGACCAATGGTCCGGTCGCAGATTACCTGATTCAGATTCAGACTCCCGGTAACTATCGCCTGTGGCTGCGCTGGGATGGCACGGACATGGCCTCCGATTCCATTTATGCGGGTATTCTGGAACTCGCGGACGGTGGCGGTGGAGTGCCAGACTGGTATGAGGACTCGGATCACCGCAGCGTCGATTTCAGCGCCGTGTCCTGGGACGGCTCGGGCGGGGCCGAGCAAAACACTTTCACTTCAGACCAGAACCCCATGACGTGGAACATCTCCACCCCCGGGTTTTACACGCTGCGCATCGTGGCTCGCGAAGACGGGGTCGCTCTCGATAGTTGGGTACTGCAACTCAACAACCTGCCCGATCCCAGCGGTGAAGGCCCGCCGGTGGCCCGTCCGGATGCTGCTACTCTCCAACCCTTGCACAAAATCAGCCTGCCCGTGCTGCGCAACGATACCGGTGTGCTGGCCACCGGAAGCCTCGACATCGCCAGTGCGCCTGCCTTCGGAACCGCCATCCCCCGCGCCAACGGCACCATCCTCTACGAGCACACCACGGGATCGCCAGAGTCCGACAGCTTCACCTACCGGGTCAGCAGCGGCAACGGAATCACCTCCGCGCCCGCCACGGTAACGTTGACCATCACCAACGCGCTGCGCCTGCCCCACCTCACCGCCGCCATGCCCGCCGCCCCGCCGCCCACCGCCTATTCCGTGGTGGACGCCCTGCCCGGCGTGACCTTCACCTCGCCCACGTCCATGGACGTCCCTCCCGGCGAAACCAACCGGCTCTACGTGGCCGAACGCGGTGGTCGGATTTGGGTGGTGCCCGATCTCAGTGCACCCGCGCCCACCAAGCAACTCTTCCTGGACCTGTCCACCATCGTCAACGACGACGGCAACGAGCTCGGCATGAAGGGGCTGGCCTTCCATCCCGGCTTCCTGACCAACCGCTAATTCTTTGTCACCTATTGCACCTTCACCAACAGCACCCGCTACGTGCGGCTCAGTCGCTACACCGCCGACCCGGGTTTCATCACGGCCAGTCCGACCACCGAGGTCAGGTTCATCAACCAAGTCAACGACAGCGACATCCACAACATTGATGACGCCTCCTTCGGCCCCGATGGCTATTTGTACGTGGGCGTCGGCGACGAAGGCGGCAACCAATCGGACAGTTTTCTGAACAGCCAGACCATCACCAAGGACTTCTGGTCCGCCTTGCTGCGCTTGGACGTGGATAAAAAACCCGGCAGTCGGAAACCCAACCACCACGCGGCGATCGTCGCGCCGACCAACTATGCCATTCCGTCCGACAATCCCTACCTCGGCGCCACCCAGTTCAACGGCTCCGCCGTGAATACCAATCTGGTGCGCACGGAATTTTTCGCGGTAGGTTTCCGCAATCCGTGGCAATTCAGCTTCGATCCGACTGATGGCACGATGTGGGCCGGCGATGTCGGCCTGAACACGTGGGAGGAGCTCAACGTCATCACCGGCGGCGGCAACTACGGCTGGGCGTTTTACGAAGGCAACGCGGCAGGCCCGCGCAATGGTTCCGCTCCGCCGGGCTTCAGCTACAACCGCGCGGTCTGGGTCTATCCGCACGGCAGCGGCAGTTATCAAGGATTTTCAGTTACCGCCGGCCTGGTGTGCCGGAGCCCGGTCTATCCTGAATTGTTGGGCAAGTTTCTGTGTGCCGATTATGTGTCGGGGAATATCTGGACCATCGAACGGACCGCAAGCGCAACAAACGTGCTGCGCATCGCGGGTGAAGGCGGGTTGGTTCAATTCGGTCTGCATCCAGCCAGCGGTGAAATCCTGCTGCTCGACCACGGCGACGGCCGCGTGCGCAAGCTGGTCGGCCAGTCCTCTGATGCCGCATTCCCGCAGAAGTTGAGCGACACCGGATTCTTCGCGGACCTGACCGATCTCTCACCCAACCCCGGCGTCGTGCCCTACCAGGTGAACCTGCCTTTCTGGTCCGACTATGCCATCAAGCAGCGCTGGTTCTCGCTGACCAGCCTGGCCCCCGTGATTCGCTATGCGGCGGAAGGCAACTGGAGTTTTCCCACCGGCATGTTGTGGGTGAAACACTTTGACCTTGAGCAGGAGCGTGGCCAGCCCGCCTCGCGCTTCCGTCTGGAAACGCGCGTGCTGGTGCGCACTACCAACGGGGCCTACGGGGTCAGCTATATGTGGAACACCAACGGCACGGAAGCCTACCTGGTGCCGGACGCGGGAATCACCTTTGAGTTTGCCATCACCAACCAGGGCCAGCCTGTTACCCAGACCTGGTCCATCCCCAGCCGCGCCCAGTGCCTGATCTGCCATACGCCCGCGGGCGGCTACGGACTCAGTTTCAACACCCGCCAATTGAACCGGGACGGCACCCTGGCCGGACTTTCCAGCAACTTCATCGCCTTGCTGCAGCAGTCCGGTTACGTCACCAATTTCACTGACGCATACTGCCAGCTGCCTCGCCACGTGCGCCCCGACGAAACACAGTTTGACCTCGAGGTGCGCGCCCGCTCCTACCTGGCCGTGAACTGCGGCTACTGTCACCAGCAGGGCAGCGGCTCCGCGCCCGCCTCGTGGGACGGTCGCCCGAACCTTCTCCTGGCCGATACCCGCATCATCAACGGCGTGGCCAGCAGCGCAGGCGCGGACCCGTCCAACCGGCTGGTCGTGCCGGGCGATCTGGTACACAGCATCATCTTCAACCGGATCGCGGTCAGCAATGGCTTCACCCGCATGCCGCCCCTCGGCTCTTCCGAACTCGACCCGGTGAACATCCAGTTGCTGTCCGATTGGATCACCCAGCATCTGCCCGGCCGACAATCCTACGCGGCGTGGCGGCAGGATCGCTTCGGCAACACCAACTCACCCGCGGGCGAGCCGGACGGCGACCCCGACGAGGACAACCGGAACAACCTGGAGGAGTTCCTGGCCTACACCGATCCCCAGCAGCCGGACCGGGCCGGCTTCGCGTCCCTGGACGGCAGCGGCGACCAGGTCACGGTGAGCTATGCGCTGCCCGGCCGTCAGGTCACGGTGGAAGCCAGCACCAACCTGCAGGACTGGCTGTTTTGGAACGTACCCGGCAACGACAGCCTCCCCCTCTCGACCGGCAGCGTGCGCGCCCTACAGGGCCCGACCCCCGGCCCCGAAGGCTTCTTCCGCTTCCAGCTGCGCGAGCCGTAGCCCGCAACGTGCTTGCACAGGACCATCCTCTTGCTTCAGGCAAGTCACTGGAGGCGGGACGCCCTCGTCCCGCTACGCCATCCAACGGTGTGAGGGCACGCCGTCTCCAGAGGCGGCAGGCAGGACCATCTTTTTGCTTCATGTCCCGCGACCGCGCTTGCATTTTTCCGCCGACGCTGTACCTTCCCAAACGTGAATAGTTCAAAACATGAAATATCCAGGGCGGCCCGCTCCCTGGACACCTTCGTCAACCATGTGGCCGGGGTGATGCCCAAGCTGTGCCGGGCCATGGTGCGGCAGGAAAGCAACTACGTGACCCGGGGCGAACTGACCCTACCCCAGCTGTGGGCCCTGGAGCTGCTCCGGCAACGGGGTGCCTGCCAGATGCACGAGGTGCTGGAGGCTTTACAGCTCAAATCCTCCACCGGCACGGTGTTTGTGGATCGGCTGTGCCGGCTTCGCCTGGTCCGCCGTACCCGTGGCACCACCGATCGCCGCGCCGTGCGCGTGGAATTGACGGTGAAAGGAAAACTGGCGCTGGACGAAATAGATGCACACCGCCGCGCCGGCATGGCAGATTTGTTCCGTCCGTTTACCGCCCGCGAAAGGGCGGCGTATCTCGATTTGTTGGAAAAATTGGCCCGCGCAATGTCGAAGGAAAAGGAAACCTCAAAATGACCGCGTCAACAATCGCCCGTCTATCCATCATCCTGGCCCTGGCGGCCACCACCGGCTGCGGCCAGAAACAAAAGGGACCCGGAGGCCCGCCTCCCGGCACCGCCATGAAAGTCCGGGCCGAGCAGACCCGGGTGGGGCCGGTGGACATCACCCTCTCCCTGGTGGCATCTGTTTCGGCCAACGAGTCCATCGAAGTGAAAAGCGAGATGGATGGCATCATTGACGAGGTAAAATTCCGGGAAGGACAGCCGGTCAAGAAGGGCGAACTGCTGCTGACCCTGGACGCCCAGAAGCTGGACGCGGCCGAGGCCCAGGCGGAGGCCAACTTCCGGCTGGCCCAGCTGACCCAGGAGCGGGCCGACCTGATGCTGAAGAACAATACCATCGCCCAGCAGGAATACGACCAGGCCACCTCCACCTTCCAGGCCAACAAGGCCAATCTGGATCTGGTGCGCCAGCAACGGAAGGACGCCAAGATCAGCGCCCCGTTTGACGGAATCACGGGAGCCCGCATGGTCAGTCCCGGCCAGGTTATTTCCCGCAACACCACCATCACCACCCTGGTGGATGTGACGCCGGTGAAGGTGGAGATTCGCGTACCGGAACGTTTTCTGGGCCAGCTGAAGATCGGCCAGAGCATCGCGTTCCGGGTGCCCGCCTATCCGGAGGAAGTGTTCCGCGGCGAGGTGTACTTCATTGACCCGCAGGTGGACGTGGCCACCCGCACCGTGCTGGTGAAAGCCACTCAGCCCAACGAGGACGGACGCCTGCGCCCGGGCATGTTTGGCAACCTCGACCTGGTGCTCCAGGTGCGCGAACAAGCGATCACCATTCCCGAGTCAGCCTTGCTGCGCGATGGCGATGCGGCCTTTGTCTACATCATCAGCCCCGAGCAACAGGCCCAGATGGTTCCCGTTACGCTGGGCACCCGGTTGCCCGGACGTCTCGAGATCACCCAGGGCCTGTCCGGCGGGGAATGGGTCATCTATGAAGGCACGCAGAAAATCGGTCCGGGTGCGCCCGTGACCAACACCGTGGCCGCCGCCAGCGCGACGCCCTGAGTCCGGGAGAACCCATGAAACTTTCTGAAATCAGCATCCAACGCCCGGTTCTCGCCACCATGATGAACCTGGCCCTGGTCCTTTTCGGACTGGTCGCCCTGACCCGGCTGCCGGTGCGCGAATTGCCCGACATTGATCCTCCGGTGGTCAGCGTGCTCACCGTCTATCCCGGCGCCAACGCCGCGGTGGTGGAAACCGAAGTCACGGAAAAGCTGGAAGAGGCCATCAACAGCATCGAAGGCATCAAGGAACTCACCAGCGAAAGCCGGGAACAGGTCAGCAGCATTACCATCCAGTTCGATCTCTCCCGGGAAATCGAGGCGGCCGCCCAGGATGTGCGGGACCGGGTGGCCCGGGTACGCGGCACCCTGCCGGACGACATCGATGAGCCGGTGATCTCCAAGCAGGACGCGGACGCCAACCCCGTCATGTGGATCGCCCTGTACAGCGACAGGCTCAACACCCTGGAGCTGTCCACCATCGCTGAGAACCTGATGAAGGAACGCCTGCAGACAGTGAAAGGCGTCAGCTCGGTGATCATCGGCGGCCAGAAGCGCTTTGCCATCCGGCTGCGTCTGGATGCGGAGAAAATGGCCGCCCACCAGGTGACGGTCAGCGACGTAAGCCAGGCGCTGGCCGCCCAGAACCTGGAGTTGCCCAGCGGACGCGTGGAGGGACGCGAACGCGAGATGACCATTCAGACCTTGGGAGAACTCAAGACGGCCGACGAATTCAACCGGCTGGTCATCCGCCAGGACGCGGAAGCGCCGGTGCGGCTGCAGGACATCGGCCGGGCGGAAGTCGGGGTGGAAGATGAACGCTCCATCGCCCGCTTCGTGTCCAAGCCCGCGGTGGGATTGGGCATCGTTCGCCAATCCAAGGCCAATGTCATCGAAGTGGCGCGGGGTGTAAAAAAGGAAGTGGAGCGGCTGATTCCGCTGCTGCCCGCGGGGGTGGAAACGTTTGTGCCCTACGATGAATCCGTCTTCGTGGAGGATTCCATCCACGAAGTATGGGTGACCCTGGGGGTGGCCTTCGCGCTGGTGGTGCTGACCATCTTTATCTTCCTGCGCAACATCCGCTCCACCCTCATTCCCTGTATCACCATCCCGGTGTCGGTCATCGGCACCTACATGGTGCTGTCCATGCTCGGCTACTCGGTCAACATCCTGACCATGCTGGCGTTGGTGCTGGCCATCGGCATCGTGGTGGACGACTCCATCGTGGTGCTGGAAAATATTTACCGCCACATCGAGGACGGCATGGAGCCCATGGCGGCGGCCCAGCAGGGCATGAAGGAAATCTCCTTCGCGGTCATCGCCACCACGCTGTCGCTGGTGGCCGTGTTCATCCCCCTCGCCTTCCAGACCACGGTGACCGGTCGCCTGTTTGTAGAGTTCGCCATCGCGCTCGCCGGATCGGTGGTCATCTCGTCCTTTGTGGCGTTAACCCTGACCCCCAGCATGTCGGCCCGCATCCTGAAGCCCATGCACCTGGTGAAGCACGGTCCGGTGTTCAACTTCTTCGAGCGCGGGCTTGATCATTTCCAGAGCCACTACGAGCGCATCTTGCGCTGGGCACTCAGCCATCGTCGCCTGGTGGCCATCGGAAGCCTGGTCATCTTTGCCCTGACCGCGTGGATCTTCACCCGGCTGGACAACGAATTCCTGCCCGCGGAAGACAAGGGGCGTCTGCTCACCTTCATGATCACGCCCGAAGGCTCCACCAGCGAATACACCGATCGCATGATGCAGCGGGTGGAAACCATCGTGCGCGAAACCCCGGAAGTGCAGTCGTACTTCTCCGCCATCGCGCTGGGCCGCGAAGGACCGGGCTCGGTGAACGAAGGCTTTATGTTCATCCGGCTCAAGGATGAGCGCACGCGCGGGGTGTCGGACATTGTGGGCGGACCCCACGGGCTCGGCGCTACCATGATTAGCACCGTGGAAGGCGCACTGGCCTTCCCGATCATTCCCAAGGCGGTGAGCCGCGGGTTCGGGCAGTCCTTCCAACTGGTGATCCAGGAGCCGGATCTCGCCAAACTCAATTCGCTGTCTCAGGAAATCGGCAACAAGCTGCGGACTTCCGGACTGCTCGCCAACGTGCGCAGCAGCTACGAAGTCACCAAGCCGGAACTGCGCATCCACATTGACCGCGACCGCGCCGCCGCCCTGGGCGTATCCGTGGAGGCCATCTCGCGCACCCTGCAAGTGCTGTTTGGCGGCACCGATCTGAGCCAGATCAAGGTGGGCGGCAAGGAGTACGACGTGATCGCCCAGCTGAACCGCGAATCCCGCCTCACCCCGGCCGACCTGGACCGTCTGTACGTGCGCAACAACCGGGGCGATCTGGTGCAGATCAGCAACGTGGTGAGCTACGAGGAAGGGGCCGGCCCGACCGGCATCAACCACTTCAACCGCTTCCGCGCCTCCACCCTGGAAGGCACCCCCATGGGGCTGCCCCTCGGCACCGTGGTGGAACGGGTGGAGCAGATGATGGCCTCGGACCACCCCGAAGTGCGCTATACGTGGGCCGGCGAGACCTCGGACCTCAAGGATGCGGGCCAGGGTTTCATCTTCGTCATCATCCTGGCCCTGATCGTGGTCTACATGGTGCTGGCCTCGCAATTTGAGAGCCTGCTCCATCCCCTGACCATCATGCTCACCCTGCCCATCGCCGCCTTCGGGGCCTTCGGGGCGCTGTGGGCGCTCCACGGCATCAACAACCTCGGCGAAGGTTTCTACGGCTGGGCCAATTACGCGCCCAATCCGCCCGCCATCGCCAAGGTGCTGAGCGCGATTGTCCCCCGTATTCCGGCCATGAACATGAACCTGTTCAGCCAGATCGGCATCGTGCTCCTCATCGGCATGGCTACAAAAAACTCGATCCTGCTCGTGGAATTTGCGAATCAACAAATGCACAAAGGAAAAAACGCCATGGACGCCATGCTCGACGCGGGTCTGATCCGGTTCCGGCCCATCCTGATGACCAGTTTCTCCACCATCCTCGGCATCCTCCCCATCGCCATCGGCTGGGGTGCGGGCGGGGAAAGCCGTCGGCCCATGGGCGTGGCCGCCGTGGGCGGTCTGCTGACCAGCACCTTCCTGACCCTGCTGGTCATCCCGGTAGCCTATACCCTGTTCGCCGACCTGGCCGCCCGCTTGCGTGGACGGCGGGCCGCCCGGCCTGCCATCGCCACCGCCCTCACCGGACTGCTGGCCTGCCTGGCCCTCACCGGTCCTGCGCAGGCGGAGGAAGCCCCGGCGCCGGTCGACGCCTCGCCCGTGGTCACCCAGCTCGACGGCACCAATGCCACCGTGCAATACGCGCTCATCCGGTGCGTGGACACCGCGCTGCAGAACAACTTTGACATCCAAAAGGCGCGGGAGCGGGTGCGCCGTCAATACGGCACTGTGGTGGAATTGCGATCCCGCCTCATCCCCAACCTCGGGATGGAAGGCCTGTACAGCGAAAGTGACACCACGCTGAGCAAGAACAATCCGGGTGGCTTTGAGGCCAAGCAGGAGAACTGGAACCTCGGCATCCAGGTGACCCAGTCCATTTACGCCGGCGGCGGCGATCGCGCGGCCTTCAAGGGGCAGAAGCTCCTGGAAGAGGCGGCCGTGCGCGACCTCCAGTCCATCGTGAACACGGTCCTGCTGGAGGTCCGGGAACGCTTCTACGGCGTGCTGCTGGCCCGGTCCCAGATCCGGGTGCAGGAGCAGAATATCCAGCTGCTCGACGAGGAACTGCAATCCGCCCGCAACAAGCTCGACGCCGGCGCGGTCTCCCCCTTCAACGTGCTGCGCGCCGAGGTGGCCCGCGCCAATGGACAGCCGGACCTGATCCGCGCCCGCAACAACTTCCGCATCGCCCTGCAGGAACTCAGCCGCGTCATGGGCCTGATCTGGAACGGCCCGGCGGAAAACGATGTGCTGGACGTGATGGGCGAGCTGGAATTTGAACCCTTCAAGGTCACCCTGGCCGAGGCACGCCGCGTCGCCCTCGAACAACGGCCCGAACTGCAGGCCTTGAGCCTGCTGGCCCAGGCCCGGAAACAAAACCTGCGGGTGGCCCAGGCCGGCTACCAGCCCAACCTGTCCGTGTTCGGCAAGTACGGTTACGAAAACGACAAGACCTCCGATGACACCTGGGACAATGTGGATGGCTGGCAGGCGGGCGCCCAGCTCGCGTGGAACTTCTTTGACGGCATGGGCACCCGGGGCCGCACCCTACAGGCCGCCTCCGACCTGCAACTGGCCCAGCTGGACGAAGAACAGGCCCGGCTCAATATCGACGTGGAAGTCCGCCGCGCCTATTCCTCCTTCCAGGAAGCCGAGGAGCTGGTGGCCGCCACCCGCAAGGTGGTGGAACAGGCGCAGGAAAGTGTACGCCTGGCCCGCTCCCGTTTTGATGTCGGAGCCGCCACCCAGCTCGATGTGTTGCAAACGCAGCAGGCCCTCACCGAGGCCCGCGACAACGAAGTGCAGTCGCTGCACGACTACCAGGTCGCGTTGGCCCGCCTGCGCAAAGCCATGGGCACTCTTGATCCCCTGGCCAAACCGGAACTCGTGCAGAAGGGTGACTGATCATGAAGCGATTCCTGCTGTGCCTCGCCCTCGGTGTATGCAGCGGCGCCTCTGGTTTCGCCGCGGTCACCAACCAGACCGTCATCTATCACGACGGGGAGAGCACCCTGGAAGGCCTGCTGGTGTGGGATGACGCCCTCCCGGCAACGCTCCCCGGCGTCCTGATGTTCCACCAGTGGGGCGGCTGGGGCGAGTACGAGCAGATGCGCGCCCGCGGACTGGCCGCCGACGGCTACGCGGTATTCGTGGCCGATGTCTACGGCCAGGGCATTCGACCGGCCACATCGCAGGAACGCGTGGTGGAGACCACCAAATACCGCAGCAACCGCCCGCTCATGCGCAGCCGTGCGCGCGCCGCGCTGGACGCTTTCCGCGCTCAATCCGTGCCGGTGGGCAAAATCGCCGCGCTGGGCTATTGCTTCGGTGGCACCGTCGCCCTGGAACTGGTGCGTGATCACGCCCCCGTGGATGCCGTGGTCAGCCTGCACGGCGGCCTGGGCACCGATCACCCCGCGGCCGCCGGTTCGCTGGCGGGTTTCCCCGTACTCATTCTGCACGGCGGCGACGACCCCTATGTGCCGGATGATGAGGTGGCGGGCTTCCGCAACGAAATGCGGCAGGCCAAGGCGGCCTGGCAAATGCTGGAACTCGGCGGCGCAGTGCACGCCTTCACCGACCCCGGCGCGGGAAACGATCCCACCCGCGGCGCGGCCTATAACGAGTCCGCCTGCCGCATCGCCCTGCGCGCGCAGGACGCGTTCCTGGCTGAACAATTGAAGCCCTGACGCTGTCCTGGGGCGCGGCGCCGGGCCTCGATTCCGATAGCGATTCCGACCCCGATGGGAGCTGGCGCCCCGCCCCCATCCGAAATCCGCCATCCACCATCCGACATCCTCCATCCGCCATTCCGCCCTTGCTCCGCCTATCGCCCGACCCTATCCTGACCCCGTTCGCGACACGCGGTACGGAGGTCCCGTGCGAATGAGGAAAACAACATCAGAGCAACCGCCGGAGCCAACCAGCCTGCGTATGCCAATACGCGGCACGAAGCCAATCCCCCCATCACGCATCGCCCGCAAAACATCATCTAATCACGCAAGCAGGCCTGAATATTGAATCTGACCGACGCCTATCACCCAGCCAGCAAACTGCACCGGAATATTTGAGACGCGGAATAACTGTTCGCACGAAAGAGGAGAAGAAATATGACCCAATGGACACCGCGATTACTCACA
>CAYTVN010000078.1:0-11744 GCA_964441655.1 uncultured Verrucomicrobiota bacterium
CCTCTTCGCGGATCACAAAGAGCCCCTGCAGGAAGCCCTGGGCGAACTGGTCCGTTCACGGAGCCTCGACTTTGCCGCGCTGATGATCACCGATATCACCCGGCACACCAGCCTGCTCATGGTGGCGGGCGCCGAGAAGGTGAAAGACGCCATCGACTATCCCCGCCAGTCCGACGGGATGTACGCCATGGAAGGCGTGGTCAGCCGCAAGAAACAACTGCTGCCCCACCTCATGCGCACGCTCAGCGGCATCGCGCCCTGAGCCGGCCCGAATCAGTCTGCATCGTTTTCACCGCAGAGGTGCAGAGCTCGCGGAGAAGAAAAACCGGGTTGTTCCCAGTGGCTTGACTGATCCATATACGACGATCGCCCTGATCAAAATAATCTCTGCGAACTCAGCGTCTCCGCGGTGAAATCCGGATTAGAACGATACGTTGAGCTTTACCGCGGGCAGGGCTTCGAAATCGGGGCTGATCACGGCGCCCGCCGTGATGGCTTCCACCACACGCGCCCGTCGTCTTTCATTGTACCGATGGCTGGCATCCACGCCGCCGTAAATACTGCCGGTGTACCAGGTCAGCTCGAAAAACGTCAGGGCGGCAAACCCACCCCACTGTTCGTTCTCTGCCGTGCTGACCATGCCCCAGATAAACAAGCTGTTCAGGATGAGCGAGCGGGTGGCATTGGCATATTCCCCCGCGTAGGCGTAGCCCAGGCCCGGCACCAGACCCAGCCAGCCGCCCAGTTGGGGACGTCGGTCCCGCCCCTTTTCATAGTCGCGCAGGGCGTCCGTGCCCGGTTGATCCGGGGCGACCAGCGCCGCGCGGGCCTTCGCACTTTGACCCTGCTGCATATGCGTGGCGGCCAGTCGGCGTTCTCCGTAACGCCGCAACTCGGCATCCGTGGCCGACCCCTGGGTGGCGCTTTCAAAGTAAAAAGCCGCCGCATCATAGTCGCGCTTCGCGTAGGCCGATTCACCCCGCAGCAGGGTGGCCGCGGCACCCAGGGCCGGATCGCGATCCTCGGCCCGGTCCAACATGCGTTCGGCATCCGGCCAGGCCCCGCCCTTCACGTGTGCAAAGGCGGCCGCCCAATACCATCCGGCCTGGACTTCGGCCAAATCCGCCCCCAGGGCCAGACGCCGGTATTCCAGCGCCGCACCCGCCGTATCGCCCTCCTGCCATAGATCGCGCGCCAGCTGCGGCGTGGTGTCACCGGCCCACAACGAAGGCGTCACGAGCAGCAGGAAGAGATATCGTTTCACGGTGCGGATTCCTTTGCGCTTCGAACATGGTCGGACAAGTGATCGGCGTAACGGACGGATCCGTTGACGTCAACCGGGCGCTCCGCGGACGATACCACGCCGGGCTCCCGCACCAGGCGGTCGGCGATCAACGGAACACCCAGCAGTCCATGTTTGCGACTGGCTTCCAGAAAATAGGTGGAGCAACTGGGTTGCAGGGAACAGCGATGGCCAATGGCCGGACCAATCTGGCTCCGATAAAACGCGACGATCCATTCCCCGGGCTGGGCGGACAGCTTCGATTTTTTCTCCACCTTCCCCACGCGCACCTCGTCGCGCAACTCGAAGGACCAAAGATTCCGGCAGGTGGCCAACTGGCTCAGCAAGGCGGGTTGATCGGCCCCCAGCAACTCGTTTTCACGTCGCAACAAAAACAGCGCACAACCGCTGCGCAGCAGGGTTTCGCGATCCGACGCCTGCTGGAAAACATCTGCATACGCCTGCCATGCGCCTGCCGGATCACCCTGCGCCCAGCGGGCCCGGCCCACCTCGTAACCCGCCTTCAACCGGACCTCTCGCCCGGTGGCCTCCTTGGCCAGATGCGCCAACACCACGAGCGCGGACGTTTCGTCGACGTTGTGATCCGCCGCCGCCAGCCGGAGACCCGCCGTCGCCGCAAGCAACAGGGCACGTTCATCGTCCGGGTGAAAAGCCAGCTCGCGCAGGGCTTCCCGGCGGGCGCCGGTCCAGTTGCCTTCCGACATCAGTTCGGTGGCCAGCTCCAACGAGCCCCCGCGCGCCGCGACAGCCAGAAACAAAAAGAGGATTCCAAGCACGAAGCCTGGAATCCTCCATTGCCACCTTGCGGTGAAAGACACGATCAATAGAACGCCGAACCGTACTTCTTGGCGTAATCCTTGGTGGTCATGCCATTGGCGCCGTCCACACCGTTCCAGATCGCGAACACGATGTTCACGTAAGGAATCAGGCCGACCCATTCGCGCCAGTGAATCTCTTTGCCCTCGTTGTACTCGCCACCAGCACGAATACCGAAGCAACATCCGGCGATGAAGCCCATCAGACCGCCGCGGCTTTCATTGACTGCAAAGGCGTTGCCCGTGCTCATGCCGAGCACCAACGCGGCCATTCCACATGCGATAATTTTTTTCATAGGGTGAATTTCCATCGATCTTAATAGAAGGCCGCGCCGTATTTCTTGGCGTAATCGGACGTGGTCATGCCGTTGGCGCCATCAATGCCGTCCCAGATGGCACAAACGATACCTGCGATAGGTACCAGGCGAATCCATTCACGCCAGTGCACTTCCTTGCCCGAGTTGTAGGCGCCGCCCGAGCGAACGCCGAAGCAACATCCCGCGATAAAACCCATCAAGCCGCCGCGACCTTCCGGCGCCGCCTGCGAGATGGTGGCCGTGCTGAGCACGATCCCCGTCATCATCAATGCAATAATTTTCTTCATTCAGACCCTCCAGTTGAGACGCATAGTAATCGTGCAATGCCGAATCTGCAACCGATTTGATGCTCATTACTTCCCGTAAATGTCATCCAGGTTGTCGGTGAACTCCACGCCCTTGAAGAACGTCGCGGGCAAAAAGAGCGCAGCAGGAATGGGCTGGTTGACCACCGCGTTGCTGACCCGCGTGGTTTCCTCCGACTCCACGCCGCCCTGCTGCAGGCGGGCCTTGTGCAGAAGCGGGAACCACAATCCGGGCGCCAGTTCGGTGTAGGCCGAGTAGTCGAAGCGGGCTGTGCGCTGGGCCAGGTCGGAGCTGTTATAGAACTCGATCGCGTTCAGCCGGCTGTTGGTTTCCGCCTCCAGCACCACGTAGACCTTGGCCGCCTGATAGCCGCGCCGGACCGGGGCGGTTTCCGTGGGCGGCAATTCCTGCTCAGGCAGACCCTTCAAGCGCAGAAGTTGATCCATCGGCGTGCCGGGCACCTGGCGGAGGGAGATCAGCCAATCCTCATCCAGCTGGGCCACCGGGCGGGAGAATCCCTTGGGATCACCCTCCATAAAGCTGAAGAAGGTGGTGCCGTCGGCCACGATGCGGCGCTTCACCGGGGAAAATGTTTCCACATTCAACTGATCCGGCCGCGCAAAATAGACCCGGCTCAATTTGCGAACTTCAAGCCCGCCCGCCTTGGTGTCCTTGCGAATTTCACCCTGCATGGACTGCACCCCGTCGTAGGAGGCCAGCAGGTGGTCCACCAGGGTTTCCCCGCGCGCCGAAACAGCGAGACCGACCATAAGAATTCCTTTGCACATAGACTTCATGCCGCCCAGCATAAAAGCCCGCACGATAAATCCCAAGTGCGAAGAGAGGGCAAGAACATCCAACATCGAACGCTCAACATCGAAGTAACTCATTCTTTCCTTCAATGTTCGATGTTCTACGTTGAATGTTCGATGTTCTCCCCCGTAGATTTCCATTCTGTGCGTTTCTCCATATTCATAGCCATCTGTCTACTCCTGGCTTCATCCCTGCAGGCTGGCACGCCGGTGGAGTCGTTCACGTACCCCTCCGACCAGGCGGCCCTCCAGGCGTGGCGGGCCATTGACGGCTCGCCCGCGGTCACCCGCCTGGCCAGCGGTGGACTGGTATTCAACTGCCCCTTCGATACCGGACGCGACCGCGTGTACTGGGATCGCGAAGTCAAACTGGACCTATCTCGCAGCACGCGCCTGGAGTTCGACCTGTCCTGCGAACAGCCCACCGCGCTGCGCTCGCTGGCCATCTATCTGAAGAGTGGCGACGGTTGGTACATCTGGAACAAGCCTCTGCCCGAAGCCGGACGGCAGCGCCTCTTCCTGGCCAAATCCGATTTCGCCGTTGAAGGCAAACCCGCGGGCTGGAACCGCATCGAACGCATCCGGCTCTCGCCGTGGAAAGGCTCGCCGGTGGCCACCCGCCTCATGGCCTACAGCCTGACCGCCCAACGTGATGACCTCTATGTACTGAAAGCCACCGGTTCGGCGCGCGACCCCACAGAACGCGCCTTCTCCGCCCGCGTGGCGGATCGCATCAGCGGTTGGCTGACCCACGCCGGGGTGCCTCACGTGCTGACCACCGAAGAGGATTTCCTGCGCACCGGCGTCGCCACCGCCCGCCTCGTGGTGCTGCCCTACCAGCCCAAGCCCACGGCCGCCCTGCTGGCCGCCTTGAAAAAAGTGACCGACCGCGGCGGCGCCCTGATGGTGTGTTTCAGCGACAGCCCGGAGCTGGCCGCCCTCATGCAAGTCGAGCTGGGTGAATACCTGCAAAGCAAGGAAACCGGGCGCTGGGCGGCCATGCACTTCACCGATGCCGATGCCTGGCGCGTGCCGGAACAGGTCTACCAGCAATCGTGGAACATCCGCGCCGCCCGCCCGATGGAGGGGCAAGGACGTGTTATCGCCCGCTGGGCGAATGCCAACGGCGACGTGCAGGCGGAGTCGGCGTGGATCGCCACCACACGTGGATTGTGGATGACGCATGTGCTGCTGGATGACGACCGCGCGGGCAAGGAGCGACTGCTGATCGGACTGCTCGGCCACTACGACCCCTCGGTATGGGCGGCGGCGGCCTCACACGCAGCCAGCTCCGCCGGGCGCGTGGACGACTTCGCAAGCCTCACCGCGGCCGTGGAGGGCATTCGCCGCCTGGCCAGACAGGGCGATCGCATAGAGGCTGTGGAAGCACGTCTGGCCGCCGCGCTCACCACCCATCAGGCCATGCGCGAGCATCTGGCCAAAGGCCGGAATGCCGACGTGGTGGATGCCGCGGCCGCGGTACGCCGCCAGCTGACGGAAGCCTACAGCATGGCCCAGCCGCCCCGCCCGCAGGAAATGCGCGCGGTGTGGGATCACGATGCCGTGGGCTGGTATCCGGGCGACTGGGACCGGACGTGCCGCGAGCTCAAGGCGTCCGGCATCAACACCCTGTTTGTCAATGTGCTGTGGGCCGGCCTGGCGCACTATCCCAGCGACGTGATTCCGTCCTCCGACACCAACCGGCGGCTGGGCGACCAGATGAAGGCCTGCCTGGCCGCGGCGCGCAAACACGGCTTAAAAGTCCACGCGTGGAAAGTCTGCTGGCAATTCGAGAACGCGCCGCCGGAGTGGAAGGAGAAGTTCAAGAAGGAAGGGCGCCTGCAGCAGAATATCAACGGTTCCACCGTCTACTGGCTGAACCCCGCGCTGGCCGCCAATCGCCAACTGGAAATCGCCGCCCTGGAGGAACTGGCCCGCCGCTACGATCTGGATGGCATCCACCTCGACTACATCCGCTATCCGGACAGCAGCGCCTGCTATGCCCCGGCCAGTCGGCGCGCCTTTGAAGCCTGGCGTGGACGCGCGGTGAGCCAATGGCCGGCGGAAGTGCGCAGCGGCGCGGGCCTGCAGGACTACCGGCGCTGGCGGGCCGAAATTATCACCGATCACGTGCGCGAAATCCGGCAGCGCCTCAAAGCCATCAAGCCTGACCTTCAACTCTCCGCCGCCGTGTGGGGCGGCTATCCCGACACCATCGCCTCCATCGGGCAGGACTGGGGGCAGTGGCTCAAGGAAGGCTATCTGGATTTCGTGTGCCCCATGAACTACACCGAAGACCCGTTCCGCTTTTCCGCCTATGTCGAAAAACAGATGGCCCTGCCGGGTGCGCGTGGACGAATTTTCCCCGGCATCGGCGTCACCGCGTCCGAAAGCCAGCTGCGCCCCGACGAAGTGGTGGAACAAATCTCCATCCTGCGTCGACTCCAGGCGCCTGGCTTTGCCCTTTATGATTTGAGCCAGACCCTGCGGCAGGACGTGTTGCCCGTTTTACGGCAGGGAGTCACCCGATGACCAACGCAACCGCCCTCGCCGCCGCGCGCGGTTTCTCCGCTCTGTACTGGGGCTTGTTTATTCTCGCCCTGCACCTGACCGGAGCCATCAAAATCCTGCTCCCCGGCCTGAACCGACTTCCTGGACACCTGTTCGGCCTGCTTGTCCTGCTGGCGGGCCTTCACCATCTCCGTCAGGTGTGGCGCACCCCGCAGCGCGGACGAGGCTGGTTGCACATCCTGGGCCTGGCCGTTTTCCTGCAAATCTATCTGGTGCCGTTTCTGGGATGGTGGCGGGCGGGCACGGCGGCGTGGTACGCCGCGCTGAACCTCGCCATCTTCATCGCCAGCGGGCTGTTGCTGGTGGCCGCCATACCCCGCCTGGCCGTGGCCTGGTCCACGCAGGTGCAGGATTCGATTTTGCATGCGGAAGCCCGCATGTGCGTTTGGCTCGTTCCCATCCTGGGCGGGGTGGCCATCGCATTGTACGTCCTGCGTATGGGACGTCTGGTCTGGCTGGCTGATCCGGCCTTCGCTCTTCACCATTTGCTGATGGAGTCTTCGCACCTGACCCTGCTGCCCGCCCTACTGCCCTGTATCCCCGCCCTGGCCATCGCGTGGTCCTGCAAAGAAAGCGCCCTGCGCGCCTGCCTGACCTCGCCGACCGCCACGCCGGAATGAACGTGACACCCCTTCGCCGCCCCGCTATTTAGTCAAAGATGCTTGGAGCTTACCTCACCACAGGACTTATGCTGGCCGTGTTGTGTACAACGCCGGCCTGTACCCGGCAACGCAGCCGTGTGGTCAGCGCGGAGGAGCAGGATGAAACCGCCGAAGGTCAGCACGACTACAAGGAAATGCTGGCCCGGGCCCGCTCCAAACAAAGCGCCGCCAGCATCCTCAGCGACCTGGAAAATGCCATCGCACGATTCCAGTATGAAACCTCCCGTTTGCCCACCAATCTCAACGAACTGATCGGGCGAAAGTACCTGGCCACCCTGCCCACCCCGCCCCACGGCCAGGGCTATGTGTACGATCCGGTCCACGGCAACGTCAGTCTGGCCGAGATGGCGGACGACAGCGGCCTGTCCCTGCCCACCGAGGCGACCAACCTGGCCCCCATCCGCCTGCAGGACGTGCAACTGCCCGCCCGGCCGTAGGCGCTCCCGTGGGCCGCATCATGATAGCGTGCCAGACACACAGTAGACGCGCCCAACGACACTTGACCCTTATTGACTTCGCCTTGCTGCTGGCCTGGCTGGCGGCCTTGCTGGCCTGGTTTTTCGATCCCTTTCAGTTTGCCTTCGGTCCCATCCACGGCCGCTTCAGCTGGGGGCTCAAACCCATCGTGGTCCCCCTGCTGCTGCTCCTCCTGCGGGTGGTTTTTTCCCGCGCACATACGACGGAATTAGCCTCCGCCGCGCGACCCCGCCGACTTCCCAAGGCGGCCCTGGCGGTGTTTATGACCCTGCTGGTCCTGGCTCTCGCGGAGGCCTTGCTGGCGCGGGTGGGCGTGCCGGCGGGCGAACCAGTGTTTCTCATGCACGGCCAGGGCGGAACGGCCATGCGCGATGACGGATCGATGGTCAAGGATGCCGACCTGCTGTGGCGCTTCGAGTCGGGCAAGGTTTTCAACGGGCGCACGGTCAACGCCCTGGGCTTCCTCGACCGCGAGGTCACGGCCGCCAAACCACCCGGCATGAGGCGGGTGATTTGCATGGGTGACTCCTGCACCGCACAGGGCACGCCGCCCTACTCGGGTCACCTGAACAATCTGCTCAAGGAAAAGTCACCGGACGGCCAGCCGTGGGAAGCGTTTAACACCGCGGTGCATGGTTACACCGTGCTGCAAGGCCTCGCCCTCTTCCGGACGCGGGTCGCCAGCTTTTCGCCCGACATCGTCACCATCTTGTTCGGGTGGAATGACCATTGGCTGGCCCCCGAAGAGGATGTCCCGCGCCTGGCCCGGGTGGGGTCTCCCGCGCTGACCGCGGTGCGTAATGCCCTGGCCCGAAAACGCTTGGTCGTGGCCCTGACCCGGAAAGCGAAACCTGACAAAAACCATGTCACGGTACGCGTCCCTCCCGCGGTCTATGCCCAGGGACTGCGCGATTTGATCGCGGCCATACGTCAGTCCGGAGGGGAGCCGCTGCTGATGACCGCGCCCCGCGCCGACACCATCTCAGGGCATCTGGTGAATGCCGGCCATGCTCGATCAAAAGCAGAAGCGCTGCGCCTGCACGACGAATATGCCGACATCACCCGGCGCGTGGCCCGCGAGCAAAACGCCCGGCTTTTTGATCTGGCTTTGGCGTTCACCAACGCCGAATATTTTTCCCGGGACGGCGTTCACTACCAGGGTGAAGGCATTGCCCACATCGCCCAACTGTTGCACCACGAGCTGCTGGAATGGAATCCGCCATTAAAAAACTAAACACCACCGTCCGCCCACGCCTGAACCGGAATGACCTGATCGTCATCACGGGTGCCGGCGGATTCATCGGCGGGCATCTGGTCCGTTATTTCAAGCAAAAGGGCTTCACGCACATCCGGGCGGTGGACAAAAAGCCGGTCCGCACCTGGCATCAACACCTGCCCGGCGTGCAGAATCTCTGCCTGGATGTCAGCCGGGAAGCCAACTGCCGCCGGGTCTGCAAAGGTGCAGCCGAAGTTTATAATCTGGCTGCCGACATGGGCGGCATGGGGTTCATCGAGAACTACCGCATCGAATGCATGCGTTCCATCCTGATCAACACCCATCTGCTGGAGGCGGCCAGCCGGGCCGGAGTGCGGCGGTACTTCTTCGCCAGCTCCGCGTGTGTCTACAACACCCAACTTCAGCAAAATCCACGGGTGCGCGGTTTGAAGGAAACCGACGCCTTCCCGGCTATGGCCGAGCGCGGCTACGGCTGGGAGAAACTGATGTCCGAGATGCTGTGCCAGGAGTATTGGCACGAACGTGGCCTGAAGACGTTTATCGCCCGATTCCACAATGTCTACGGCCCACATGGCAGCTGGACCGGCGGCCGGGAGAAGGCGCCCGCCGCGATCTGCCGCAAGGTCATTGAAGCGGTCGACCGGAACGACCTGCGCATCATCATCTGGGGCAACGGCAAACAGACGCGCAGCTTCATGTACATAGACGATTGCATCCTCGGCATTGACCGCATCATGCACTGCGACGAACTGATTGCGACCCCCATCAACCTGGGTTCCAGCGAGCTGGTTTCCGTGAATACGTTGGTCAGCAAAGCAGAGGCGTTGGCCGGGGTTACCCTGCGGCGGGTCCATGATCTGAAGGCACCCCAGGGTGTGGCCGGACGCAACTCCGACAACACCTTGATCAAACGTGTACTTGGCTGGGAACCCACCACGCCTCTGGATCAGGGCCTGGCCGCCACCTACGCCTGGATCAAAACGCAATACGACCGGCAGAAAAAGACAGGGCGCACGGCCACATCACGATCGCCCCGGGTGTAGATCGTTCAGCGCATCGTCGAACGAGCGGTAGCGAATGGAAAAATCCCCCGCGCGTTGTCCCGCGGGCAGGTAGGGTTGAAGATAGACCCGGACGGAACCGGCCCGCTGGATAAAATCCTCCTGAAAGCGTCGAAAAATGGGCGACAGTTCCAGGCGTTCCCGGGCCAGATCTATTTTGTTATTGTGGGAATCGGCCAGGAACAACCGCACCTGATCCTCCAGTTGCTCGTACAGCCGGTCAGGTTGATAGGGTTCGTTGCGCAACGGCGGCGACCCGCGGGCCGCGGGCACGAGGGCGAAATGGATGCCCGGTTCGGCGTAGTGACGCCGCATGATATTGTCGCGCAGAATGGTGAGCGTGATGCGGGCGCCAAACAAACGTACCGTGGGCTCGGTAAACGGATCACCGAACCACCCCGACACCCGCTGGAAGGTGCGTACCGGATAGGCGTCGGCCACCATTTTCAGCACGGTGGCGTTGTACAAATTTATCAGGTAGGCCAACCGCTTCGGAATGACCCACCCGTTGAAGGTACGTTCCGACACCGCCGCCAGTTGATCCAGATATTGATTGAGAGCCTCGGGGTGCTGGCTTAAGGCGCGATAGTCCACCAGGCCATCCCGAACATGCTGCTGCAGGATCGCGGCCAAGGCGGCGTGGGTGTGGTCAAACTCCTGGGCCAGGGCCGGACGGCACGGCATCAGCCCCACCCCGCAGACGGCCAGCCCAATCAGCGCTACGCGTGACAACCGGTTCATGCCGTTGATCAAAGCGAAGCCGGGACCGGCTGTCAAATGACTTGAATTGCGCAAGCGCGCCAGTGATATTCAACATCTTGATCCTACGACACCTGCGAGAGTGAGCCATGAAGATTGTAGCGCTGCGTGAACAACATCCGGGCGAACGCCGGGCCGTATTGAATCCGGCCACCACGGAAAAACTAGTGAAACTGGGCGCCGACGTCCGGGTGGAAACCGGCCTGGGAGCCAGTGTTCATTTTGCCGACGGCGATTATACGGCCAAAGGCGGCCAGGTCTTTACGGATCGAGCCTCCGCCGTGGCAGAAGCCGACATTGTGTTGCGTCTGCGTCCACCCAGCGAGGCGGAAGCCGCGGCGGCGCGGGCCGGTTCCCTGCACATCGGCTACCTCGAACCCTTTGGCAACCGCGCCGTCATCGAAGCCTTTGCCCGCTCCGGGGCCACCGCGCTCTCCATGGAACTGGTGCCCCGCTCCACCATCGCCCAGAAAATGGACGCTCTGAGCTCGCAGGCCAATCTGGGCGGGTACGTCGCGGTCGTGCTGGCGGCGGAACGACTGAACAAAGTGTTCCCCATGATGATGACCCCCGCCGGCACCATTACGCCGGCCCGGGTTTTTATCATCGGCGCCGGGGTGGCCGGCCTGCAGGCCATCGCCACCGCCAAGCGGCTGGGCGCGCGGGTGGAGGCGTTTGACACCCGTCCCGTGGTCAAGGAGCAGGTGCAATCCCTGGGGGCGAAATTCGTGGAAGTGGATCTCGGCGAAACCGGGCAGACCAAGGATGGCTACGCCAAGGCCCTGACCGAGGAGCAGCTGGCCAAGCAGCGCGCGGCCATGGCCCGCCATTGCGCGGAATCCGACGTGGTGATCACCACCGCCCAGGTCTTCGGGCGCAAGGCGCCGGTGATTGTGACCGCGGACATGGTGCGGGGCATGAAGCCCGGCAGCGTGGTGGTGGATATGGCGGTGGAAACCGGGGGCAACGTGGAAGGCTCCGTGCTGGACGAAGAACGCGATCTCAACGGCGTCTTGCTGGTGGGTCTTGGCAATCTGCCCGGCCGGGTGCCCGTGGCGGCCACTCAGATGTATGCCAGCAACCTCGGCAATCTGGTGGAACACTTCTGGGACAAGAAGGAAAAGACCTTCCGCTTCAATCTTGAGGACGAAATACTGAAGGGCTGCACGGTCACCCACGGCGGCCAGGTGGTGCACGAGGGCGTGCGCAAGGCGCTGGGAATCTAGGAGACACATCATGCTGGGTCTATTGTTCTTCGTATTCGTGCTGGCCATCTTCCTGGGCGTGGAGCTGATCGCCAAGGTTCCCTCCCAGTTGCACACCCCGCTCATGTCCGGCTCCAACGCCATCTCGGGCATCACCATCGTGGGTGCCCTGGTGGCCACCGGCCAGGTGCACGGTGGCGCGCTGGTCACCGTGCTGGG
>CAYTVN010000079.1:0-11720 GCA_964441655.1 uncultured Verrucomicrobiota bacterium
TGGCATGATCACTGATAATGCGCCAAACAAACAAAGGCACGCCGTGATCGGTGCATACCAGCGATAGACCAAATGTGTTCATATCCACGGCATCTGCCTGCACCAAGGATCGAACCATTGAACGCTTTGACGCTGTCGCTACAAACTCCTCGCCTGAAACGACATGAATATATTTTGCACCAGCATATTGGTTGGAACTGTTGAGTAAAACCAGCTTGTCCCAAGGTAGAGACTGCGTTGCGCTTTCGGGAAGATGGTATCCTGTCGCATCTTCATATCCGCGTTGCCACGCAGTTACTTGATTTACGCGGTACCACGAACCAACGCTCAAGTTGGAAGAAAGCGCACCGGCAGGCCCAATGGACAAAACATAATCGCAAGGGAATCGCGTTAGCAGGGCTTGTGCCGAAGCTGCCGTTTCCACCGCACCAGACCCCATCTTGGCCGTATATATGGTGTGACCCACGAGTTGAAATCGGCGTATGGAGCGGGTGCCAATAACCGTTGGGCGGCCGGTCTCCTGAGCTGTTTCTTTAAATTCTGCCAAGTCGGCGTCCAAAGCATAAAGCAGGGCAATGTCGTCAGCTTGTGTCAGGCTGATGGTTCCCGCGAGCGCGAAGATCAGGAGTAGGTAGTGCAACGGATTCATTATGAGATGAGCGAAAATTTTTTACCAAAGATATTGCGCTTTCTACAGCAAGGAATAAAAATTCGTGCGATGAAAGGCATGAGTCGCAGGCACTTCGTAGGACTTGCTGGCACGGCGGCTACGGTTATCGCAACCTGTGGGGTTTCGGTTAAGGCGGCGGGACGTTCGCGGCAGAAGATGCGCAACATTCGAGTCCGGCCTATTTATCCCCAAGCTTGTTCTTCGTCAGACTTAAAATTCTGCCAACGTGCGCAATTTTACACGGCAGCCGACGCCATCAGGGCAGTTGCTGCCCGGGAAATAGAAGTCGAAATATATATTTATGATTTGTCTTAGGGGGGGCGCGAAATAGCTGCTGCACCCCTAGGACGGTGACCGGAACGCTAGCTTTCCGCGAGGGGTTATGCTCATCCGGTCGCTTTTTTTAGACAGAGGAGATTGCAGGAGGGGCATACAAAATGCCAAATCAGCGCCAGAGATTTCGCAAGCGGTTGTACCGTGCGCCCAAAGATAAGACGCAGTTATCGATCCTTCTTCGTGAAATCGGAAAAGATGTTCACGGGGAGAACATAGCGGCGGGTCTGCACAAGGCTGACCGAGAACTGGCAGACTCCTCGGTTGAGCAGGAAGATCAGGCGCGGATTCTAGCTGTAGTAGCGGACAGCCAGTTTAAGCAAGGGCGTTTTGCGCGCGCCGCGCAACTCTACATGCGTTCCGCGACGATGACCGTTAGGCATGAGCGGTTATGGCTTCGCCCCCTGATTGGGCATGTGGGTGCACTACTGAAGATTCCACAGGTGGCGCAGGCGCGTCTGATGGCTTTACATGCGGTGGCCGTGGCGAAGAAGAAGATGGAAGATTTTGACCGGCATGTGAGGTTGGCGAATCGCACGATAGCTGAGCAGCGGGTCGTGTTTTCTGTTGCGGTCCCGCCACGGGTGAGTGTTGTTGCAACAAGAATGGCTAATCTTTTTCTGTACGAAGGTGAGCCGCAAATCGCGGATGAGCTGTTTGTGCTGGCCATTAAAGAATCGCCCGGCGGTGCTAACCGCGCCCAGCAGGGGCTGGCTAAAACAGCCTTGGCGCGGGGCGATTATGCTCAGGCCATGCAGTTGGCTGCCAATTGCATACGTACAGGAAATTACCGCGCCAAAACGCTGTCAGCATGGGCCATTGTGGTTTCTGCGCGCCGCAAGCTGGGCGGGTGGCGAATCAGCGACCGTCTCCTTGATGGATTGAAAAAAGCACCTGCGGGATTGAGAGCTCGAACCGTGCTCACGATAGCCCGAGAACTGAGAAATAATGACATGCGGCAGTGGCGCGAAATCGCGGATCGATGGCTACAGGCTGAGGGGGCAGATTTCCCGATTATTCAGGCGGAACTTCGGAAGATGATTTTGTCGTCGGAAAAGACCTGCTTGGGCAATGCTTCGGAGCGAGTTACTGGAGCGAACCGGTTGCTGGAGACGGGCGGTTTGAGTCCCCGCGAATGGTTGTCTGCCGTGAAAGAGTTGGTGAAGGCACGTCTTGGCGATGGAAGCCAGGTTGATCTCAAGCCATACATGATGGAAGGGCGGGCAAAGTACGGCCCTGATTTTGCGGAGCAGACTGCTCTCAGTCTGGGCGTGACGTGCATAAAGGCAAAGCGTGGTGATCTCGCGCGCGCTTTGTTACGTAAAAATGCGGAAACGCTCGAAAAGAAGCAGGCTGTTTGGGGCAAATCTATATGGGCTTTGGCGGAGTTGGAGCGGGGGCAGGGAAATCACGCGGCTGCTGCCGCTCGTTATCGCGACTATTTTCAAGAAGAGAGCATGCCCGTGCGCTTCCGATTGCAGGCGCAGATACGCTGGGCCGAGGCCTTAATTTCGGCTGGGCAGCCAGGTGCACTTCTGGCGTCTAGGCCGCTCATCATGGCTACACTCCGGGGTATAAAAGAACCCGATGTGTTGATGAATTTTGCCCGACAGTTACCCACCCTTACGCCTGAACTGGAAGAGTGGAGTTATGAGCTGTTCGGTCAAGGCGCCTCGCTCGCTCTTGAACAGTTTCAGAAGGCTGAACATCCCGACACGGCCGTTAAAATGGCATTCATATTAGCACGGCGGCAAATCAATGACTTTGATCGCGCGGCAGATGCGATCCGCCTGTGGGAAGGCTTTGATGATAAGAAAAAAGCCTGGCTTTGGTCAAACAGCACGATTTTCTGGGAGTATCTGGGACTGCTGGTTAAGGCTTATGTTCTTGAGGGGCAATGCCCGCAGGCGGAATCATTCGCCCTGCATTGGCTCAGTGATCCGGCCACACCGCCGGGCGGAGTGGTGCAGATTGGTATTCCGTACGGCAAGCTTTTGATTAACAGCCAACGCTTCGGAGATGCGTTGGTGCTATTCGATCGGTTGCTGACCGAAGCACCCATGAATCCGTCGTGCGCATACGCCTGGTATTGGAAGGCTCTGGAGGCTCACAAAAAGAACACGCCGGACGAAAGAAACCGATGCATTGAATGCTTGCGTCGGGCGACCGGTGACCAAGGTGGGGTTCCTACGCAAAAAGACTTGTACGGGAAGGCCATGCTTCTTTGGGCAGACATGGATGTAGCAAGGGTGGAGGCACAGTCGACTCCTTTCGCCGCAGCGGAGTTGGAGATATTACGGACGCATTTAGAAGGTGATTTAAAGCGACTCCCATGAATATACAGTCGGCGCGTTTCGCTTTCCTTTTGTCAGCCCTGTCGTTGTCCGCCGTGAGTTCTGGAGGGATTGAAATATGCCCTTCAATATCGCTTGGCATAGATAATCCGGCACCTGTTTGCAGTATGGAGTCCATGACGGTGGGGGCATGGTTTACTGAGCTCCCTGGTTTGTGCAGAGAAGTTCCGGTAACGTATCTAGACAAGCAATGGACCTGGGTTGTTGAGGGGGTTGAAGCGACGCCATCCAGCGGTAAAGGAAGTTCAGCAACGTTTACCAACATAACCGGCGGAGAAGGTTCCATCACCTTCGCTCTTCGCTGCAGGGTCCGAGCTTGTGAGGATTGCAATACGACATTTGCAATTACCACGAACTTTACCGCTATTAAGGTGGATATTGCTGAATCAAACGTCGTGCTGTGTAGTTACGATACCAGTGCCACTCTGAGTTTGACGGGCGACAGCTATTCACCCAGCGGCTTCGTCTGGAATAGCACGCTTTGGAAGAAGAGTAAGGATGGGGCCAGCGTGAGTTTTGACCCGAGCACGAAGCCTCCAGGAATTTACACGGTGCGTGCCAGTTCCAGGTCCAGGTCAGCCTGTAGCGACGTCTGTCAGGTCAGTATTGTTCGGGTGGACTTGGATGTGGACAGCAATCTGGACGGCGTATGTGATGAGGCCGATGAATTGCTCGAGGATGGTTCGGGTAGATTGGTGGGCGTAAACAACGACGATGATAACGCCAACGGAACCAATGATCTGGATGAAGCGGGTGTTGTCGTCGGTGAGAACGATTTAGTTCCGATCTACTTGAAGATTGATCCGAAAATGCCGACCGGAATGGTCATTTTGGACGCGCCCTCGGGAGGAGATAAGATTAGGGTGTGGAAGTCGGCCTCGAAAGACGAGGAGGTGCACTTGCCCATGACGTGGTATCCCGCCGCCGGCACCGTGCCTGAGGTGCGCTACATCGAAGGCATCCAGCCCAGCGACCAGTCGGGCGATGTCCAGCTGCGCCTGCGCTATCTGGTTGGCTCAGTCGAGTGTACCGACGAAATTAGTATGAGCCTCCTGAAGGTAGAGTTGGCTATAGACGGGGAACATGACCCGACCGCATCAATGAATTTCGCCGACCCGGCATATCAGACTTGTACCTTCTGGGTGAATGATGACATTGACGTTAACTCCGGCGGAGAAGAAGACGACGCGAACACCGGGACGCCGGACTGCAATGACGATGCCGGTGCTATCACCTGCAGGCGCGATTTGGAGGACTTCACCCGACTTCACATCAGGGTGGATAACAACGCGGCGAACCTGTCTGGAATCACCTATTGGCTGAAGTTTGAAAACGGTTTGCCTTCCGCTAACATCTTTGCGGCCGTTAACGAGTCCATGGCCTACCTCCAGGATGGTTCAGCCGCTGATCAGCAGCTGCAGAAAGTGAAATTGCTGACAGTGGACGGCACGGAGCTGCAACTTCCGAGTCAGTACATCAAGACCGGCAATCAGGTGTCGCCGTTTATTCTGGAAGGCAAGACTGAAGGCCAAGGCGAGCTCACCTTCATTGTCAAGGTAGGGAACAGCGAAGTCTTCCGGAAAGCCGTTTCGTTAGACCTTCACCCGATCAAATGGTTCTACGACATCTACAATACCGACATCGTCACTGGTTCCGATAGTAATCAATGGACGGTTCAGGTTCAGAACTACACGCACTCGAACACGGCACAGTATCCCGCCGGGACGGACGATTATCTGCTCTACGTCCATGGATGGAACATGTTCGAATGGGAAAAGGAACGATGGGCGGAAACGGCGTTCAAAAGGCTGTGGTGGCAAGGGTACAAAGGCAAGCTGGGACTATTCAGTTGGCCGACATTATCCGGCTTCGACTGGCAAAACGCCCTCTGGAACACACATCACTTCGACACGAGCGAATTCCGCTCGTGGGTGTGTGCCGACAATCTCGCATCGTGCTTTGGGGCACTCAACGGGAATGGTAAATTACGGGTCTTGGCCCACAGTATGGGAAACGTCGTTGCGGGAGAATCACTGCGGAAATACACAGGTGCGCCGATCAACGCCTTCGTTGGGTCGCAAGCTGCATTGTCGGCCAATTTCTACGACATCACGGCGACCATACCCTCAATCCAGCAGGGCTTTATCTTGCCGCCGGTCTATTGCCCGATTTCAACTCCGAACATCATCGGTCACTACCATTCCGGCGATGCAAACAGACAGCCATACCTAGCTGTCGACACGCAGAAGGCAACTCGGTGGTACAACTATCACAACTCATTGGATTATGCCTTGCGAGGCAATCACTGGGAACTTGACGTCGCATCCCGGCCTGACAACTGGCTTCCGCTCTATTTTGGCTATGAGGGTAGAGAGGATCAATACGACGAAGTCCAAGATCATTTCTACCGTTGGCTGGGTGACGATCCAGGCGGCAATCCAATTCACGGCAACTTGAGTGTTACAATTGAGCGACAGCGGTACGAAGTGTTCTCCTACTGTGCTGAGTCGCGGGTGCGGGCGCTGGGCGCAATCGAAGGTGTGGCCGGGTTCCAGAGTTTCAATCTTCGTTCCGCGCCTTTGAACTACAACGCGGAACACTATTCCCACAGTCGCCAGTTCAGATCGAACGCAATTGACGAATATGCCTACTGGCATCAACTGAAAATCGATTGCGGTTTCTAACGGAAAGAATCCTGCAATGAGAATGTTTGCGATCATCGCCTGTCTGACTTGGAGCATTATGGTTCCTCGACTATGTTTTGCAGACGAGTCACTTCAAGACGATCGGTCGTCGAAGAATCCGACCCAGGAAGAAGTTAAAGAAGCGATGGACAATATCCCTCCAATTACGGTCTATGGTAAAGTCATCGATCAGAACAACGATCCGGTTGCTGATGTCGCCGTAGAAGTGACGTGGAAGGTCCCCAAGCTCGGTGCCAGATGGGCGAGTCACGTCAAAACCGATCGAATCCAAACCGATGGGAACGGCTTGTTTAAATGGACAATCGTCAAAGGATTCGATCCCGCGATCCTTCGGTTAGAGAGGGCCGGCTATGAGTTTATCATGGAAATCAGCAGCCCGTATTTTTGTTCAAATCCAGACGGGAGCCAGATGATCTACACCACGTCAAAAGACAGTCCGCTTCTTTTGTATCTGCGGAGGAAGGGCGAAACAACGTTCCTCTTGAAGCGGGATACGATGCGACTCGATATGAAGTTGGGCGGTGATGTTGCCCAATTCGCCGACATCCTTCCGGGGCCAGATCAAGCCGAGTTGGATATGAGGGCGGCAGGCAAGATGCAAGGCAATCGGCAAATCGGATTCGGAGTGAAGGTGGACTATTCGACGAATGACGTTGTGTACTGGCTTACTTTCGTTGCGCCCGAAGGTGGCGCGCTCTTGTTGAGCGACAAGATCCTGTACGAAGCGCCCGAGCAGGGGTATCAGACGAATGTAACTGTCGCAATTTCCGCAAGGGGCAATGAGAAGCGGCTTTTCCTGGTCAAGAAACCGATGTGGCTGTTCATCAAGACGGCAGAACCGACGGTTTATGCCAGACTGGACGTTGATTTTGATGCAGTGACGCCATCAATCCGATTCAAGAGTGCGATCAATCCCTATGGCGACCGGAATTTTGAGGAAGAGACCGACTTGGATTACAACGGACGCCAACAAATGGAAACCGAAGCTCGAATCAGTCTGCGTCAGAACAAACGCGCCGAGAAACCCGTCCTTCAGAACGCGCCGTCGGGGGCAGGCCTAGAAACTAGATAATATGCCTTGTGGGAGCGACTCTGAGCGCGCACGTTTCGGTTCGTGCCGCGTTTGTGGAGAAAAACCTTTGCGGGGGCGATCTATCGCATTACCTGTCGCGGGTATGCGCGCCAGGCGATATTCCTTGCTCCTTCGGATTGGTTGGCATTCGGGATCGGATCTCAGGTGCCTCTAGGGAGTTAACGAGTAGCGTTGGCAAAACAGGGTAGATTCCAAATCCAAGTGCAATCTAAACACCGTAGAAGACCTCCACTGGCGTTCGGAAATCGAGGGATTTTCGCGGGCGATGGTTCAGGGCAACCATGACGGCGCTCACCTGTTGAGGGCTGACGTCCTCGAAGCAGGTTGATTTAGGCAGGTACTGGCGAACCAGCCCATTGGCATTCTCGTTCAGCCCCCGTTCCCAAGCCTTGTAGGCATGCGCGAAGAAGAATCCCGCATCCAATTTGCGACTGATTATCTTGTGGCAAGCAAACTCGTTTCCGTTGTCCGATGTAATGGTATGCACCTTGGCTTTTAGCGGGCTCAACAATCGGACCATGGATTACGAAAGCTGGCGGGCATGCTTACTCGGCAATTTGGCTAGAATTGTGAGTCGCGAGTAACGTTCGACCAGGCTAAGCAAGACAGCTTTGCGGTCGGGTGGAGGGATCGTGTCCGCCTCCCAATCCCCCACGCGCGACCGCTCCGCGACGATCGACGGGCGCTGGTCAATCTACACACGATCGCGAATACCGCGGCTATCCGCAGTCAGCTGGCGTCTGTAGCGACGACCCCCTCTCATGAGGAACTGATATAGCCTGCCGCCGCTTAGGCGATCCTTCTCTATTAAGCTGTAGATGGTCTGCCGACCTATATCCAAGGTGCCGAGCCTCCTGAGTCGACCGGAGATCTGTTCTGGGCTCCAACGCTTTCTGAGGTAGTGGACTTGGCGTGCCCGGACGCGCGGCGTGAGCTTGCCAGTCTTGCGCGGGACGGATCGGCGCTCCATAGCCATCGCATGAGCCATCGCCGGGCGATAACCTCGCCGCCGTATGTTGCGGCGAAGCTCACGACTGATCGTGGATGGATGAATACCCACCACACGAGCTATGTGCCGATGCGTGCAGCCTTCTTGTCTCAGGGCATAAATCATGTAACGCTGTTATTGGGTTAGCTGTCGGTAGGCCGTGTGCACTCCTATCTTGGCGGATTGGATGGGCTCAGCCTGCAACAGCTAACCCTTCCTATCTAGCCTTATGGTTGGTGCACTTGGATTTGGAATCTACCCGAATTATCCTCGTAACCCGTTGATGCTCTAGACGAACCTGTGGTCCGACCCCGGTGTGAAACAATGTTATGAGGCTCTATCCTATCACCAACTCTCTTTTGCTCTGTATCACGCTGATGGTTGCCTGCGGAAACCCATTGTTTGCCGAAGAAGACCAGAGTAGTTCTCTCGACGAAAAGAGATCGCGCGAAATTGATGAATTGAAGCGACGCGAAATCAACGCATATGGGATGGTTGTTGATCAAAACAAGAATCCCGTAAAAGGTGCGGAAGTTCTGATCAGCTGGGAGGAGTTTACTATTCCTTTCCCTGGCCCAATGAGAAAGACGTGGGTCAAGACAGATGGCCAAGGGCTGTGGGAATTTCGTCAAAAGGCGTGGCGCGCAAGTGTGCGGGAGGCAAGGTGTGACGGCTACGTATTCAGCATGAAGCAACAGGATTTCGGGGGCATTACAAGTGACGATCTGAAGAACAACCGGACATCTCCAACAAATCGCATCGTTGTGCGCTTGCACAAGACTGGAGAGCCGGTGTTCCTGGTGACGGATGCGGCCGAGTTGGCGCGACCATCGGCCGGATACCCTGTTGCCAAGCGATTTGACATCTTCCGACGTAAGACCTTGCCCATTGCGGAAGCGACAAATCAACCACCGGCGATGTTTTATTCGGATATGGAAATCCGGGTTGAACCCCACGGCACAAATGGCGCATGGCGCGTTTTCTATCGCACGCCCGGCGATGGAGATGGCCTGATTGTAACCAATGCTCTTCTGTTTGAGGCTCCGGCATCTGGATATGTGTCGGAGTGTGTCCTTGTCGGACTCCACGATCGGGACTTTCCCCGCTATCTCTATTTGCGATCGCGGACGCCGGCTTTGTATAGCCGCTTTGATATTAGCTATTCTCTCCGCCCCGATTCATGCGTGGTCTCCTACGATTCTGTTTCGAATCCCTATGGCACCCGCAGTCTGGAGCCTGATGCGGAACTCGAACCCTTGTGGCAGTTGCAGGAACGACTGGAGAAGGAGGCCAGAGCTGAAATTATGACTGGCAAGCGGCTGAATAAGGCTGACCTGCCAAAGCTGGTCAAGGAAGCGCAGGACGCGGCGAAGTAGGATAAGGGTAAGCCGTAGTTCTGCGTCTTGTGTGCTCTACCGCTTCGGGGCGACTAGGGTTGCCCCATATCGTTCACGGGCGCTTAATGCCGAGTGGCTTCAGTCGGCGGCGCACAACGTGCGTAACGGGATTGCGCAGAGGAGCGGGCAGGCGGGACAGCTGGAGTTTTAATTCTGAGAGAATAGAGTCAGTCCTTTATCTTTGACTGAAGTAGATGCTTGATGATTGGGAATGATGGATGAGCAAGAATAAAGGACGGATCCCTTATCCTCGGTTATTGGTTCGATACTTCATCATCGCATTGTTTCGGTGTGTGTTTTCAATGCCTGTGTGGGCAGAGCACAACTTGAATGAGGTCCCAGACGAAGGCGATCTCGATGAAGGTGCTCGTGCAGTTCTCGAGCGAGTCAAGCGACCCGACACTATCAAGCCGGAGACTTGGAAAGAAATTTTAGAGCGATACAAGATAAAGATGTCTAAAAATGAGAAAGTCCGGTTCTACGGGGTGGTGGTTGACCAGGACGGTCTGTATCTTGAAGGGGTTGGTGTCAGCGGAATTGTTAGGTCGTATGATAGCTCTTATCTGGAGGGCATTGTGCCGGGGGCGAGTGATCAGAAAGACCAAGACTGGACTGCAGCGACAGATATAAATGGTCGATTTATGGTAGATGGAATTTCGGGAATATCACTTCATATTCGCAAGCTGGAAAAAGATGGATATATAGCCCCCGCGTACGATGGCGAAGTGTTTCTTGTGTCGGAGAAGCTTTATAGAAACCTCGTACATAAGGCGCAAGAAGATCAGCCTGTTGTGTTCAAGATGTGGTCGAAGGACAAGGCTCAGCATGCGGCAGATTTGGTCCAGAACGAGATCAAGATGTCTGGTCCCGCTGATGGACGTGAGTATCGGGTTGACCTTGCGATCGGCTCCTGTGTTACGAATGCGGAAGACATCTTCGACCTTAGCGTCAGGGTTGTGTCGGCCAGTCACAGCTCTGATGCAGGCCCCAAATATGACTGGTCCTTCACCCTGTCGACGCCTGACGGTGGTCTGATCCCAACAGAAGATGCGCATCCGTTCGAGGCCCCAAAGGTCGGATATGCTTCCCCAGTTGTAGGTGAACATTCGAGCGTAGACAAGATGTGGAGCCGAAGCGAACAACGGCGGTATTACCTTCGTAGTCGGGGAGGCGCACTCTACGCGATGATGGATGTGACCGTATATGCCTATCGTGACGGCATATCTCTAGTCCAGATCGATAGCGTGGTGAATGCTGGCGGTTCGCGAAACCTGATGAATATCCGCTGAGTATACATGCTTCGCTCGAGGGTCGCCGCCAGCAAGCTTGTGGTCCAATCCCGGTGCCAACCGCAGAATACATCGTGTTGACATAAGGCACACATTGTTTACCCTTCCCCTAATGCGCCTCATCACGTGGAGTGAACCCAAGAATGCCTGGTTAAAAGAGAACCGGGGAGTGAGCTTTGAGCAGGTCGCAGTACTGATAGAACAGGGAAAGACCATGGACGTATTTGACCATCCTGATCAGGACAAATACCCAGGTCAGAAAATAGCCGTCGTTGAAATTGATCACTACGCACTGTTGGTCCCCTTTGAAGTCGTTGGCGACGAGATGATCTTGAGAACCATCATACCCAGTCGAAAATCGACCAAGAAATACTTGGGAGGGAAATGACCATGAAAAACCTACTACTAGAGCCCGAAGAGAAAGCTATTCTGGGATTATACGAACGCGGGGCCCTGAAGAGGACAAAGACCAAGGCCCAGGACCTGGTGGCCCTGCAACGCGCAGCGCGTGCTACGCTCCAAAAGAACAAACGGATAAACATCCGACTTTCCGAGCGGGATTTGATTGGGATACAGACCCGAGCTGTCGAAGAAGGCATGCCCTATCAAACCCTGATTTCGAGCGTACTTCACAAGTATCTATCCGGGTCGCTGATAGACAAGAGAAGCGCCTAACCACCAGGTTCTGCGTGTGTCCTCCCCGGAGGTCGGTCCTCGGGGGCAGACCTGGAAGCCAGGGCAGATTAAATTGATCTGTAGCCGGTATTTTTCATCTCGCAGAGGCACTTCACCGGGGGTTGAGGTGGAGTTGCGAGTTTCATGTTGCAGGTTGCAGGTTGAGGTTGCTCCGGTTTGATGGACACGCGGGGGATGGTAAAAGGAGCCCGCATG
>CAYTVN010000080.1:0-11714 GCA_964441655.1 uncultured Verrucomicrobiota bacterium
GTCGATCTGCGATACGGTGACCGTCGCGGCCACCACCTCGGGCGCGCTGAATACAAAGGCCGCCGTATCGTTCAGGACATCCGAATCCTCGGCGCCATCGAAGGAGACGGACACGCCGGAACTCCAGTTTATCTCGTCCAGCAGGAAGGAGGCCGTGGCCGTGGAGAGGTGGGTTGAACCGCTGACCCGCTGTACGGTCACCGTCGCCTTGTTATCCGGGTATCGATTCAGGGTCAGCGTGACGGACGCACTGCCGCCTTCGGCCACGCTTAGCGGGGTGGTGGAGGCGATCACCTGAAGCGGGTCGCGGTACGTGGTCCAGACGATGCTGTCGATGGTGGTCGACTTGCTGGTGGCATTTGAGAGGACGATGGTGTTGTAGGTGTTCTCGTTGCCCGCATTGTTGATGTTATCCACCCGGAAAAGGGTCGCATCGGCGGAATCGACCGAGGCCGACTCGTAGTGCTGGCCGGCCACGTCGAGGGCCAGTTTGCGTGCGCCCGTCGTACCGTCACCATTGCGGAACACGACCATGAAGCTGCCCACGCCGCCCGGCACATTCACGGCGGTGATCATGCTGTTGGAACCGCTGCCGCGCAGCACCATGCCGTTGCCATCGAGCTGATACAGGCCGGAGGCGTAGCCGGCCGAGCCAACGGAATAGAAGGACCAACTGAAGCCTTCGTCGCCCACAAAAGAGCCGCCGCCCCACAGGTTGGGATTGGTGTTGGTGCTGGCGTTGTTGTTGTTGAACGTCTCCCGGATATAGCGCGTGGCGGGGGCGGTGGTGAGCAGAACGCGGGCGCCGAGCGTGTTGGTGTTGCCGGCGAGATCGCGAAGAACTGAGGGCTTCAGCGCGAGCTGGTAGGAGGTGAACGGGGCCAGCGAGCTGAGCGGAGTGAGGGTAATCTGCGGGAGGCCGAGTTCGTAGTCGAAGACGGCGGTGAACGGGACGGCTGCGCCGGTGAGGACATTGGTGAGCGTGAACGCTGCCTGCGCGAGGGCATCGCTCATGGGTCCACCCTCGGCGGCCTCGATGTCTTCATTAAACCGTACCACGAAGACCTGGCTGGTGGGCAGTTCGATGCTGCCGGTGCCGGGCAGGAAGGTGGGCAGTGGAGCATTGGTGTCGGCGGGCAGGTATGGCGTCCACGCCAGGTTGTCCAGCGTCAGCTCTAATTCATCCAGGGCCTTGACGATCTGGATTTTTGCGGGCTCATTGAACGGCATCAGGGTCATGTTGGTGACCGTGGCCACCGCGGGCGGCATATTGTAATCGAACTGCTTCAGCTGATTGGTTACCCCGTTCCGGGTGATGGCATAAACGCGCGTTCGATTGTAGAAGCCGGGCGTGTGCGTCAGCACCGCCTGGCGGAGCTGATAGCTCAAGGCTGAGATGCTGGGCAAAAACTCGGTGGTGATTTGGCTGGCCCCGCCGTTGGGACTTTCGAGGACCACCCCGTTGCCGCTGATCAGCTGGCAGTCGGATCCGGTGGCGGAGAACAGCTTGTACCAGGTGTACTGGACATCGGAGACCCCGGTGAAGGCGCCCCAGATATTCGTGGCGAAGGTCGGATCGGCGGCGGCATTTTCGTTGTCGAAGGTTTCGGTGAAAGCCGCCGGGTCGGATTTTGTCGCGAAGGTCCAATCGGTGTTCTGGGTGAAGCCCGCGAAGGGATTGGGGGCGGGCGGGAAGAGGTCTGTGATCACCCCGGGTTCGATGCGCACGCTGTAGGTGTTCCCGCCGGCCAGCGGATGGCTGGGCTGGATGAACACATTGGACCCGCTGATGGTGACCTGGCTGGAGTTGCCTACGTTGATGCGCTCGACGTTGCGGGACAGGGTGAGATTGGAAATGGTGATGAGTCCGCCGGACGCCTGCACGGCTTCGTTGAAGGTCAGACGCAGGGTTTCGAATCGATTGAACCCGGTCGCTCCGTTGGTGGGCCAGGTGGCGGCGACGAGCGGTGGGTTGGTTTCGTAGGCGACGGCGGTGAACCGCCAGGTCGTGCTGTCGGTGATGCCTGCGAAGGGGTGCCCCTGTGTGTCGTGGAGCGCGTTGCTGACCATGGTCACCGCATAGAGCTTGGGCCCGTCGAGATAGTTGGTCAGCGCGATCGTTACGGTCGTGCCCGAAACACTCACCCTGCTGCTGGATACGTCCAAGGCGTCGGCCGGCACGCCGTCGGTCAGATTCGATATCGTAATGAGTCCGGTTCCTTTGGCCATTTGCCGGGAGAACGTTGCCACCAGGTTGGTGGCGATGAAGGAGCTGGCATTCAGGGTTGGATTCAGGGCCGTGATGACCGGATTGGCGGTTTCGTCCTCGCGCAGGTTGGCGGAGATGAAATTCGGCGCATGCACGAAATAGCCATTTGTAGGAGGGGGAAGCGTGATCACAACGGATTCCGCACCCTCGACCGATGGGTCGTCCAGTGGGGTGAGTTCGACATAGCCCGCCCATTCGTTGGCGGGGATCGTGCAGGTAAAGTTTGTCACGAGCGCATAATCGATCCCGTTGCTGGCGCTGCCCGAGAGGGTGAAGGCGACGTTGAGTGGGGAGGGTGTTTTGCGTGATCGAACCACGGCAAAGCGTAGCTTCCGTCCGCTTTCCTCCTCGCCGTTGGATTCCATGGGCAGCACACCAACGGTCTGTAGATTAAGCGCCGCATCGTTGCCGGAGGGTGAGACGGCGGCGTTGGTCGTGTCGCAGTAGGTCTGCCAAACGCGGGCGAACGCCTCGTCCGGCAGGGCGGACATGGTCGGGCAGGAGGAGAGGCCGGCGGGTTGGACATTGGTGGCCGCCCAGATGGCAAAGCTGCCCACGGTACGGCTGGCCCCATTGCTGTCGAAGTTGCTCCAGAAGGAACCGTCCCAGAAAAGGCCCCGCGGGCCCTGGTCCCCGCGCCACAGGTGGTTGGTGTCGAGGCGGGCGAGGGTGGGCAGGTTGGTGTAGGGCCGGGTGTCGGACGGCAGGCGCTGGCCGACGACGGACAGGATCCACGGGAACTGTAGCGTGGTGCGGTTCATGGACGCGCCATGTCCGCCGCCCTGCTGCGCGTGGGTCCAGGCCACGCTACCGGTGATGGTGCGGCCCACGTAGTTCGACATGGTGGTCCACAGGTGGATCAACTGCCAGCCCCAGCTGTCCTGCGCACAGTTGATTTCCAGGGTGGGGGTATAGAAGAGGTCGTTGGTCTGGCTTTCCGTGCTTCCATAGCTGCAGTTGTCGGCCGTGCTGTGCCACACGCCGCCCAGGGTGCGGCCCGGATAGACCTCCGCCATGGCGGCGGGTCCCGCGGCGTCACCTGAGAAGCCGAAGATAAACACCGGGGCATGGGCCAGTTCGGGATGGCCTGATTGCGCGGCGATGTCGGTGAGCGCGGCCATCGTTTTTTGCGGTACGTCGCGGTCGGCCGGGCACAGCGCCTCGCCTTGGGTGCGGTAGGCCATGACGAAGCCGAAGGAATTCAGAAAGGGCTGCCAGTCGTTGGTGCGCGGACTCCAAAAGGCGGTGTCCATGTCGCCGCGTTTACCCACGATGTAGACACCGCGGACGTTGTCCACGCTGGCCGGAATGTCCACATAGAGGTTGCCGTCATTCAAGGCGCCCGGGTCGGCGTAGTACACCTCGGCCGACGCCGGGTAGCCGAGCAGGAGCGCGACGGCCATCGCTGCGCTGAACATTCGAATCCGTATCATGGCGTTCTGCTCCCGGGCGCGGGTTCCTGGGTGGCCCCCGCAATCTTCTGGCGATATGACGGCACCATCCACACCTAAAGATAGCGGTGCGCGCGAAGACCGGAATAGTCGCGTATACGATTAAGCTGTATTACAACGCGACGAGTTGGGCGTTGCCCCAATGATGAAAGGGCCGCTGGCTATTGTTTGCGGTGCCGGAGGATGACGGCGGGATCATTGGTGGCGTAGATGCCCTGCAACAGGTTGAGCCACTTGTTGGTCAGCAACAGTTCATATTGTTCCACCAGGGACGGATAGGCGGAGGCCAGGTTGGTTTCTTCCATCAGGTCATACGGCATGGCATAGAGCTCCGAGGTGCCGTTGGTGTTGATGTACTTCCAGTCGACGGTAATCAGGGCACGGCGATTGACACTGCCGTCATTGAACATCGGCAGGGCCGGATCGCTGGATGGTGTTCCGCCCAGCAGGGCGGGCAGCTGGTTGGTGCCGTCCATGCGCAGGGAGGGCGGAGCCTGGAGCCCGGTGGCGGCGGCCACGGTGGGGAACACATCCCAGATCATAAAAGGCACGCCATTCGTCGAATTGGGCGGAATTTTGCCCGGCCATTTCACCACCGCCGGGACGCGAATCCCGCCGTCCAGCAGCAGGAATTTCTCGCCGCGAAACGGATCCGCGTCGCCGCCTTGGTTGGGCATGGGTCCGTTGTCCGTCATGAACCACAGCATGGTGTTGGAGGTCAGGCCGCGTTGCTGCAACTTGGTCAGAACCTCTCCGATGCCGTCGTCCATTGCGCGGGTCATGGCGGCAAAATAGCGCCGGTTCTGGTTGGTGAGGTAGCTGTACTGCGCCACGATGTTCGTCTCGTAGCGGGCGAGCGGATAGTGCGGGGCGTTGTAGGCGAGGTAGAGGAAAAACGGTTTGTTGGTGTGCGCGTCAATGAAATCAAGCGCCTTCTGCGTGAAGACCCGCGTGCAGTATTGTCCGATGTAGTTGGTGGCCACATCGGCTTCGTTTTCCCAGAGATCGTTGGTCCCCTCCGTGCTGTAGAAGTAGTTGGTATAGTTGATCTGGCCGCCGTGGAAACCAAAGAACGTGTCAAAACCGCGCGCATTCGGGAGGGCGTTCCCCTCATAGCCCAGGTGCCACTTGCCGATGACAGCGGTGGCGTAGCCCTGTCGCCGCAGGTGTTCGGCCATGGTGTAGCTGTTGGTGTTGATACCGGCCCCGCCGGGCAGCAGGACGGCCGGTACGCCGACGCGCTTGGGATCCATGCCGGTCAGCAATGCGGCCCGCGATGGCGAGCAGACCGGCCAGGCATAGGCGCGCGCCAGAGTCATGCCCTGCGAGGCCAGGCTGTCGATGTTCGGCGTGGTGAAATCCGTGCCCCCGAAGTGGCTGATGTCACCCCAGCCCATGTCGTCGGCCAGAATAAAGATGACGTTGGGATTGGCGGAAGATGCCTGGGCCCTGCATTCAGGTGCGATGGCTCCCAGACAGAGGGTTAGGGCAACGACGCCTCCCCGCAATCCGTGCTGGAAAAATGAATGACGGCAGTCGTTTTGGTCCATACGTGCCTCCTTACTCTTTGCGAATCCGGTACATGAAAAATTCGGGCGAACCGCTGGGCGGCGCGGCCGTGTAAATATTCATCGCGGGAGAGGCCGCGATGTTGGTGGCCACGGCCGTGAACGTACCGTAGATGTTCGTTCCCACTTCAATGGAATACCGGGCGCCCGGGATGCTGCTCCACACCACGACATAGCCATTGGTGATGGCGGGCGCCGCCACATTGGTGGTCCACAGCCAGGTCAGCAGAGCGTTGTTGGTGAGGGTGATCGAGACGCTGGTTCCGCTGCCGGATACCGGGCTGTTGCCGACCAGCGTCCAACCGGTGCAGGTGATCGTGGTGGAGCTGTTGATGATGGGGGAGCCCGCCACCGAGGCCAGAATGACGTCCTCGCTGCTGAACAGATTGGTGCCCGCGGGCGACGGCGAGCCATGCGCCGAAACCACCACCAACTCGTTGGTCGTGGCTGGCGGCGGCGCGTTGGATGCGAAATTCGCCGTGATGTTCTTGTCCGCGTCCATGGTCAGGCTTAATGGATTGTCGCTGCCTGTTGCATCACCCGTCCAATTCACAAAACTGTAGCTGTTGCTGGCCGTCGCGGTCACCTGCACCACGGTCCCCGAGGCATACGTTCCACCCTCGGGGCTAACGCTGCCACCGGCAGAAGCGAGGACGGACAGGGTGTAGGTGGAAGGCGAGGAGCCACCTTGTTCCAGCAGCTCGAAGGCATTGATCTTGGCATTGCCCGAGTTGGGCGTGATGGTGACGTGGAGCTGGCCGTTGGTGCCGGCCACCAGTGTGGCGGTGAGCACGTAGCGGTTGTCGTACAGGCTGGCCGGCAGGCTCGCGTGACCATTTGCTGCATTGCCGGTCAGGGTGTTCGTCAGCGCACCCAGCGCCGTGCTGCCGCCGTCGGTCACGTTTACATAGGTCTGCGTGGTGCCCAGCGAGAACTCGTCGTCGAAGTACCACACGCGCAGATGGTAGCTGGCGGCGGGCGTCAGGTTGCTGATGGCCAGCGTCATAGCGGCGGTGTTCTGGCCGCCATCGCGGTAGAGGTTGGTGGCGATGCCGTTGTTCATGTTGCGCTGGAACGAGCCGAAGGTGCCGGTCCCGAGCAGGCGCACGGTGATGGAACTGCTGACCGATCCGCCGTCCACGTTGGCGAACGACTGGGTGCGGCTGGACGCGGAAACCGTCCACCCCGTGAAGTTCGAGACGGCCAGCGTGTCGTTACTGGTGCTGTTGAAGTCCACGCGCCAGGCCAGTCCGTTCCCGCCCGAGGGCGCGTTGGTGGTGAAGGTCGCCGTGATGCTGCGGGTGCGGTCCATGGTCAGGGTCGTGGCCATCGCATTGGTATCCCCCGCCACCTCGCCGCTCCAGCCCGCGAAAGAGAAGCCGCTGTTCGGGACGGCGGTGACGGTGACGTTGCCACCGAGTGCGTACCAGCCGCCGGTGCTGCTGACCGATCCGTTCGCCGCAGCCGCGACCTGCAACAGCACGTTGGTCTGCCACAGCCAGGTCAGGGTTGCGTTGTTGGTCAGGGTGAGGTCGACGTTCGTGGCACTGCCGGTGACGGGACTGTTGCCCGATAACGTCCATCCGGTGACGACTACCTGCGTCGTGACCTGATCGACGGGCGAGCCGCCGACCGCGCACGCGACCACGGCCCCATTGGTGTAGAGGTTCGTGCCGGAGGGAGCGGGCGTGCCATAGGTCGAGACCACGATCAGCTCGTTGGTAACGGTGGACGGGGTGGTGACATTGGTGATCCACAGCCAGGTCAGGGTCGCGCTGTTGGTCAGCGTAACCATGGCGAGGTTGGTCGCGCCCGTAACGGGCTCGTTGCCTGCCAGAGTCCAACCGGTGCAGAGGTACTGCGTGGCGTCGGCCACGATCGGGCTGTTAACCGCATTGGTGATCACCGCGCCGTAGTTGGTCACGAAAGCGCCCGAAGGGGTGGGGGAGCCGTGTGCGGATACAATGGTTTGCGTGAGCTGCTCCGCAGTAAAGACCGCCCATACGCTCTTGTTCGCATCCATCACCACATTGGTTATGGCATTCGCGCTGGTGACCGCTCCGGTCCAGCCCGCGAAGATGAAGTGATTGCTGGCCGTGGCCACGATCTGCACGTTGGATCCCACGTTGTAGGTGCCGCCCGTCGGGGTCACACCGCCGCCCGCCGAGGCGTATACCGCCAGCGTGTAGGTGGGGGGCGGCGCCCCACTTGTTTCCGACAGCTCAAGGGCATTTATCTTGGCATTGCCCGCGTTCGGTGTGACCGAAATGTTGAGCTGGCCGTTGGTGCCGGCTGTGAGGCTGGCGGACAGGTGATAGCGAGTGTCGTACAGGCTCGTGGGCAGGGAGGCATGGCCGGCGGCGGCATTGCCGGTGTACGTGTTGGTCAGCGCGCCCAGCGACGTGCTGCCGCCGTCGGTCACGTTGACGTAGGTCTGCGTGGTGCCCAGCGCGAACTCGTCGTCGAAAAACCAGACCTTCAGGGTGTAGCCCGCTCCGGCGGTCAGGTTGCTGATGGCCATGGTGAAGGCCGTCGTGTTCTGGCCGCCGTCCCGGTAGAGGTTGGTCGCGCTGCCCGCGTTCATGGTGCGCTGGTAGGCCGTGAATGTGCCCGCGCCCAGCAGGCGAACCGTGATGGAGCTGCTGATGGGCCCGCCGTCCACATTGGCGAAGGTCTGCGTGCGGCTCGTGCTCGCTACCGTCCACCCCGTGAAGTTGGACGTTGCCAGCGTATCGCCATCGGTGCTGTTGAAGTCCACCCGCCAGATCAGCCCGTTGCCGGTCGGGGCCGCGTTGGTGACGAAGTTGGCGGTAACGGCCCGCGCGCGGTCCATCGTCAGCGTCAGCGGGTTGATGTTCGTGCTGCCCGTCGCGACGTCGCCGCTCCAGCCCGCGAAGGAGAATCCGCTGTTCGCGGTGGCCGTCACGGTGACGCTGCCGCCGAGCGCGTACCAGCCGCCCGTGCTGCTCACCGATCCGTTTGCCGCTGCCGCCGCCTGCAGCAGCACGTTCGTCTGCCACTGCCACGTCAGGGTGGCGTTGTTGGTTAGTGTCAGATTGAAGTTCGTCGCGCTGCCGGAGACCGGGCTGTTGCCCGACAACGTCCACCCGGTGGAGACCAACTGCGTGGTGACCTGATCGATGGGCGAGCCGCCGATCGCGCAGGCTACCACAGTCCCGTTGGTGTAGAGGTTCGTACCGGACGGGGTGGGGGTGCCGTAGGTCGAAACCACGGTCAGCATGTTTGTCGTTGCTGCGGGCGGCGCGTTAGTCGCGAAGTTCGCCGTGATGATTTTGTTGGCGTCCATGGTCAGTGACAGCGGGTTCGCGCTGCCCGAGGCGTCGCCCGTCCAGTTCACGAAGCTGTACCCGTTCGACGTGGTGGCCGTCACCTGCACCACCGTGCCCGAGGTGTACGTCCCCGCTGCCGGGCTCACGCTGCCCCCGCTCACGTTGTTTGCCGTGGCCGTCAGGCTGTAGCTGATCGCCGCCGTCTCCTGGAACGTCACTTCCGTCTCGCTGTACAGCAGCCCGTCGTCCACCATCCCGCGAAACACGTACACCCCGCCGCCCGGCGGTATCGCCACCGTGCTCGATCCGGAGCCCAGGCTGTGCCGCGTCCCGAGGACCGCCCGCGCCGGACCGCTTACCTGCCTCCAGCTGTACGCCAGGTTGGTGGCGCCGATGGAGCTGCTCGCCGCGACACTCAACGTCTGTGTCGTCGTATTCGTGTACACGATCACCGGCGCGGGTGCGCTGGTGATGCTGGGTCCGCCATAGCCCGTGCTGCCCGTGCGCAGCACCAGTTGCGGTGCGCTATTGGGCCAGGTCGTGTTGTTCCGGCTCGCCAGTTCCAGTGGAGCGGCGTTCGCGTTCGTGGCCACGATCGCAAAGCTCCGCTCCGTCCCGTACGCCGTGTCCTTTACATGCGCCAGCACGGGGAATTCGACCCACTGGTGGAAAGCCCGCGCCCACGTCCCGATGGGGTCGTAGCGACTGGTGATCACATCGCCCAACCGCGCGCCGTATGGCGGCGCATTGCTGCCCCGCAGCGTCGACTCCGTCCAGCCGTTCGACGTTGCATGCGCCTCCAGCTGGAAATCCTGTGGGGTCATCACATACACCCGCAGCACGGCGTCCGTCACTGCGGCCACATCCACACCCGCCAGGTCAAACTTCAGGTACGCGACTTCCTGGGTGAGGCCGTTGGCGTCTACGCGCCGGATCTCGAGGTCCTGTGCCGTCCCGTAGTTGCTGTTGGAGTTCGCGCCCGCCGTGTAGATATATCCATCCGCGCTGGCCGTTAGCGTGGTGGTGACGCTCGCGCCCACATCGCGAACCCAAATGGTCCGCGTGGTGGTGTTCGTGTTGCCTTCGTTGTCCGTCACAGTCAGCCGCACGGTCACGTTGCTGATCGCAGGCGCGCCGCCCCAGCTGGCGTACACGTGGCTGGTGACCGCCCCGCCACCTGTGCTTCCGTCGCCGAAGGCCCAGCTGTAGGTCAGCAGACCGCCGTCCGGGTCTGTGCTGCCGGTCGCGTCGAACGGCACGGCCGTGCCGGTGTCGTACACCTTCATCTGCGGCGCACCCAGACGGTTGAGAACCGGTACGATATTCGTCCTGGCCGCCGTCGTGGCGCGGTGATCGTTGAACGACTGCACCGCCGGCGGGATGCCCGCGTAAGGGGCGGAGATCGCAGCGGCGGGAGCCCGGTCGTTGGTGCTGCTCGTGCTGCCTTCGATTACCACCAGCGCCTGCGCCTTGAGGTCAACGTCCACCAGCGCCACCAGCGCGCCATCCACGGCCGCCAGCTCGCGCAGTGCCACCCGGTTGGTGTTGTCGTTGTTGTTCACCATGCGCTCGGCGTAGGCGGTGATCGTGTTGCTGTTTTCGTCCACCGGCACTAGGTTCGTCACCGTCACGCTGCCGTCGGTCAGCGCGTAGCGATAGACCGTCAGTTGCAGCGGACCGCTGGCTCCGCCGCCCTAGATGGAGGGATCGACCACGTACCCATGGTTGCCGGCGATGGTCAGCTGCACCGCCTGCTCCGTGTTGTCGCCCCACATGCAGTTCGGAGAGGTGTTGTTCGCGGGGTTGTAGACGACGTCGTCCATCCGCACCTTGGCGTTGAAGGCGTTGTTGGTGTAGGTGACGCTCCACGCGAGGCTGGTCGATCCCACGTCGAAGCAGAAGAGGCGTCCGCGCGTCCAGAGGTTGGTGCTGTGACCCTGGTTGACCTGCGGGTGCAGGACCAGGACCCGGTTGCTCAAAACGGATATCTGAGGCAGGAAGTAGTGGTATCGCTGGGTGCCCCAGGTGGCGGTCGAGGCGAGGCCCGCGTCGCTGTCGGGGTTCCATCCGGTGTTGATCTCGAAGGTCGGTTGGCCGTTGGTGGCGTTCACCGCGAAGAGGCGCATGCCGGAGGCATAGTCGGCCGCGGTCGGCGTGTTGCCGCTCATCGTGTTGCGGAAGCCGTAGTAGTAGATACGGCCGTCGGCGCCCAGGGCGATCGGGCGGGGCGCGCCGCGCACATGGTGCAGGCCGAACCCGGCGAAGGTGTTGGACGGAATGTTGACGGCCCAGTTGGTGGTCACGCCGTAGGGGCTGTTGGTGAAGCGGTAGCTCGTGAGTTTGGTGCCGAGGCCGACGGGGAAGCACGAGTCGTCGGTGTAGTCGGTCATAGTGAAGCCGATGACGTCCCACCCGCTGACGAGGTAGGCGTTGTAGTGCTTCATAGCATCAATCTGCTGTTCGCCCGCCCCGACGATGCCCGCGCGTGCCTTGGAGAACGAGTAGTGGGTGTTGAGGGCGCCGCGGGCGTAGACCCGTGGATTATCGTAGGTCATGGCGAAGTAACCGGAGCCATTGGGCGATTGGGCCATCAGCGAGAACGGGGTGTAGGGGGCGAGGGTGCCGGTGTAGGCGTCGAAGGCATAGGAGCGGCCGATGTCGGCGCCGTAGCCGGTGAAAACGGTGTCTTCGCGGTTCCAGTAAAAGTTAACGTAGCCGTAGGTGGTGTCGGAGTCCTGCAAGGCGGCCGCGCCGCGCGTACCCGCGCCGAGATGCGGGGTGATCGTTTCGTGCAGCTTGGTGCCATCGTGCAGCGCGAAGGTTCCGAACGAGGCGAAGTACTGGCCGGCCGCGCTGGCCAGCGGGTTGGTGGCGTTGGGCACCAGCGCGAGGATGCGTCCGTCGCGGATGGCCAGCCCATTGCCGCGCTGCCCGGCGTAGTTCGTGCGCGCCTGCAGCAGCGCGTCGTTGAAGTTCGTCAGCGACCTCGCCCACCGCACCCGCAGATCGCCGTCCAGCGATACCGCACTCGCATTGCGCGCATGCCCGTCCTGGTTGATGCCCGCCCAGTATTCGCTGGAAACCAGCGTGTTCGTGGTGGGGGGCGACTGGCTGGTCGGGGCGATTGCCGGCCCGG
>CAYTVN010000081.1:0-11686 GCA_964441655.1 uncultured Verrucomicrobiota bacterium
AATTTCAGCGCCGAACTCTTCCTCGAAGGCCATGACCAGCTCGACCGTGTCCAAGGAATCCGCGCCGAGGTCGTCAATAAACGAAGCCTCCGGACGGACCTGGTCCGCGCTCACGCCCAACTGCTCTACGATGATTTCTTTGACTTTTTCTTCCAGTGCCATGATCGGATCTCCTGCTTTTTTGTTTACATCACCATGCCGCCGCACACCTGGATTACCTGTCCGGTGATATAGGCCGCGTCGTCACCCGCCAGAAACGCCACGGCTCCGGCTACATCGTCCGGACTACCGTAACGGCCCAGGGGAATCATCTCCAGCATCTTCTTTTGAAGGTCGTCGGAAAGCTTTTCGGTCATGCGGGTGCTGATGAAGCCGGGGGCAATGGCGTTGGCCCGCACCCCGCGCGAGGACAACTCCTTGGCCACGCTCTTGGTGAAGGCAATGATACCGCCCTTGGAGGCCGCGTAATTGGCCTGCCCCGGGTTGCCGATCAGGCCGATGATGGAGGCCACGTTGATGATGGACCCGCTGCGCTGCTTCATCATCAGCCGGCCCGCCGCCTTGGTGAACAGGAAAACACTGCGCAGGTTCACCGCCATCACTTCGTCCCAGTCGTCCACCGACATGCGGATCAGAAGGCCGTCCTTGGTCATGCCCGCGTTGTTGACCAGCACATCAATGCGGCCGAACGCCTCCTCCACCTTGGCCACCGCCCCGGCGATGGCTTCCGGGCTCTTGTTGTCGACCTGGAAACACTCGGCGCGACGGCCCAGGGCCTTCACCTTGCCCGCCGTTTCCTGCAACCGTTCCACGTTCTGGCCGAAAAGAGCCAGATCGGCCCCGTCCGCCGCCAGACGCACCGCCACCGCCTGGCCAATGCCTCCGCTGGCTCCGGTTACCACTGCAATTTTGCCATTCAATGTTGCCATAAATAGTGCCTGTACTCAGGTCGCCGCCCCGGTCTCCAGACCCGAGCGGTCCTGTATGCTATGGAGAGAAGCCGTCTTGTCAATACGCTTGACCAACCCGCTGAGAACTTTGCCGGGGCCGCATTCGAGGTAGGAGGTCACCCCCTGCGCCTTCATGTACTCGATTCCCTGGTACCAGCGCACCGAAGAGTACACCTGGGCCACCATCTGCCTGCGGATGTCGTCCGGTCCGCCATGGGGCAGCCCGGTCACGTTGGCAATCACCGGCACGGACGGCGCTACCATGTTTACCTGGCCCAGCACGGCCTCCAGCTTGAGGGCGGCCGGCCGCATCAGGCTGGAATGGAACGCACCCGCCACGTTCAGGCGGATCACCTTGCGCAGGCCCAGCTCCTTGGCCAGCACCTCCGCCCGGTCAATGCCCTCCCGGGCCCCGCTCAACACCGTCTGCTCGGCGGAATTCAGGTTGGCCATTTCAATGCCCGACCCCGCACAAATCTTTTCCAGGGTGGCCTGGTCGGCGCCAATGATGGTCAGCATGCCGCCCGGTTGGGCCTCGCAGGCTTCCTGCATAAAGCGACCGCGCGCCTCCAACACCTTCAACGTGTCCTCGAAACTGATCACGCCCGCCAGGTGCAGGGCCGTCCACTCGCCCGAACTCAGCCCGGCCATGATATCAAAGGAGCCCGCGTGCCGCGACTGCCAGGCCTGCCACGCCGCCACGCTGTGCACAAAAATCGCGGGTTGTGCGTGCGCGGAAATGGTCAGCTTCTCAATCGGCCCGTTGAAACAGATGTCGGCCAGATCGTAGCCCAACACCGCGCTGGCCCGGTCAAACAACGCCCGCGCCGCCGGGAGACCCTCGGCCAGATCCTTGCCCATGCCCACCGCCTGCGCGCCTTGTCCGGGGAATAAGATGGCTTTCTTGCTCATACGTGCCTGTCCAGATACCAGTGTTCAGTGTTCAGTAAATCCGACATCCAAAATCCCACATCCGAAATTCTTCACCACTCCAACACGGTGGCGCCCCAGGTGAAGCCGCCGCCGAAGGCCACCAGCAGGACCTGGTCGCCCCGCTCCAGCCGGCCACCGCGCACCGCTTCGTCCAGGGCCAGGATGATGGAGGCCGCCGACGTGTTGCCGTAGCGATCCAGATTTATGTAGTACTGGTCCGGCCGCCCGCCCAGTCGGTCGCCAATCGCGCTGATGATGCGCAGGTTGGCCTGGTGCGGAATGATCAGCTTCATGTCGTCCACCGTCTTGCCCGCCTTCTCCAACGCCTTGCGGGCCACGTCCGTCATGCAGGTCACGGCGTGCTTGAACACATCCCGCCCGTCCATCTTCATAAAATGCAGACCCTTTTCCAGGGACTCCGCGGACGCCGGAAACTTGCTGCCCCCGCCCGGCAGCATGAGCAGGTGCGACAACCGCCCGTCCGAGCGCAGCACGCTGGACTGAAGCCCGGCCCGGTCGGTCGCCTGGACCACCGCCGCCCCGGCCCCGTCCCCGAACAATACGCACAACGAGCGATCCTTCCAGTCCGTGATGCAGCTGATCTTTTCCGCCCCGATCACCAGCACCGTATCCACGCTGCCCGTGGCCACCGCCTGCCGCGCCACCTCCAGGGCATACAGGAAGCCCGAACACGCGGCCTCGATGTCATAACAGTAGGCGTTGACCGCCCCGATCTTGCTCTGCACAAAACAGGCCGTGTTGGGAAACCCCATGTCCGGGGTGATGGTGGCCACGATGATGAGGTCCACCTGCTCCGCGGTGACCCCGGCCGAAACCAGGGCCCGCCGCGCCGCCTCCGCCCCCATGTCGGACGTGGTCTCGTCCGGCCGCGCGATGTGGCGCTCCCGGATGCCGGTCCGGGTCAGGATCCACTCGTTGGTGGTATCCACCATCTTTTCCAGATCGGCATTGCTGAGGATGCGCTCCGGGGCATAGGAGCCGGTGCCCGTGATGCCAACCGCGCGAACCATCCGAGCTGAGGAGGTGGATGAAGACATAGTAGAATTCCTGACCGCGCCGGGATTAATTCGGTCGCGCCGCTTCGGGTGCCGGCAGTCGGGCGGCCACCTGGGCCAGCACATCGCGAATGCCTTGATTGATGTCGTGCGATACGGCTTCGGAAGAAACCCGGATGCCGTTGTACACGGCGGTCGCGTTGGACGAGCCGTGCCCGATGATACTGACCCCGTTGACGCCCAGCAGCGGCGCGCCGCCGTAGGCCGAGGGATCGGTCTTCTTCTTCATATCGGAAAAAGCGCCCTTCAGGCACAACGCCGCCGCCATACGCAGGGGGTTGGCCTTGAATTCGGTTTTCAACCAGGACCCGATCGCGTGCGCCACGCTCTCGCTGGTCTTCAGGATCACATTGCCCACAAAACCGTCGCACACCACCACGTCGATCTCGCCCTCGAACAGGTCGTGCCCCTCGATGTTGCCGGCAAAATTGAGTCCGGAATTGGTCAACAGGGTGAACGTCTCCTTGGTCAGGGCGTTGCCCTTGGCATCCTCCTCACCCACGTTCATCAGCCCGATGCGGGGATTGGCCACCCCGAGAATATCGCGCGCATAGACCATGCCCATCACGGCAAATTCCAGCAGCATGGTGGCCGTGCTGTCCGTGTTGGCCCCCGCGTCAATGACCACAAACGGCTTGGTGGGCGACGGGAACACGGCGGCAATAGCCGGGCGCTGCACGCCCTCCAGGGTGCGCAGCTTCAAAGTGGAGGCCGCCACCTGGGCTCCCGTGCTGCCCGCGGAAAAAAGCGCGTCGGCCTGGCCCTGCTTGACCAGGTCCACCGACACATTGATGGAGGAATCCTTCTTGCGCCGCACCGCCACGGCCGGGCTCTCGCCCATCTCCACCACTTCGGAACAGTGGTGGATCACGATCTTATCCGGAGTCGGCCCGTGCTTGGCCAGCTCGGCCTTCAGCACAGACTCCTGGCCCACCAGAATGATCCGGGTGACCTTCTCCAGTTCGCGGGCGGCACGCAACGCCCCCTCCACCAGCGCGGCGGGAGCGAAATCACCACCCATGGCGTCCACGGCGATGCGCATAACAAATCAAATGGCCCGGCGTTTCACAGCCCGGCCGACTGCGTTATTCGTCCGCAGAAACAATGACGACCTGGCGGCCCTTGTACATTCCGGTCACGGGATCCACCCGGTGCGGGACGTGCCAGGACTGGGTCTTCGAATCCTTCGAGGAACCGGCCAGCGTTTTCTTGTGGGAAGACTGGCGCTGACGGCGCTTCATCTTCGACGTTTTTCTTTTCGGCACACCCATGATCCACTCTCCTGCATCTTGCGCAACCAGCGCGGTTAACAACTTCGCCTACGTAAGCTTGATCCCGTCCAACCCACCCCAATGTACGCCCCCCTGAGGCGGGCAACTGCACGAATCGACATTCAGGTTTTTACCGCAGGTGGGACACAACCCACGACACGTTTCCCGACACACCGGGTAGGCCGGCAAAGCCAGCAAAACATCCTCCCGGATATCCGGCGTAACATCCACAGATTCAACGCCGCCGGAAATTTCGTAGTCGCGTAAGAAAGACGAATCACCAAGGGTTGTCGAGAAAAAATCCGCGCACCGCCCGCACTCCAGCCCCAACTCGAGCGACCATTCCCCCTTCACCACCAGGCGGCCGGACACCGGCTGAGCCCACATCCGGTACCGGATGGGCTGCTCCAGGCGGACCTTTTCGTCCTCCACCCCCAGGGTCGCCACCGGCACCTCCCCCTCAAACCACTCCCCGTCCGGATTTAATTTCGGTATTTCGATGGTAAACATAAACAGGTTCCAAGTCCAAAGTCCCAAGTCCAAAGTTCCAAGTCCAAAGTCCCAGGTCTTGCGGTCACAACGTGGGACCTGGAACTTGGGACGTGGGACTCATCTTCCCAGCTTCTTCAATAACGCTTTTTGCACGAAGGGATGCACGAATTCCGACGTATCCCCGCCCAGCTCCGCCACCTCGCGCACCACAGTGGAGCTGACGTAGCTGTGCTGCTCCGAGGTCATCAGGAACATCGTTTCAATGTCCGGGGCCAGCTTGCGGTTGGTCAACGCCATCTGAAACTCATACTCGAAATCGGTAAACGCCCGCAACCCACGCACCACCGTGTTCACCCCCTGCGAACGCACATAATTCATCAGCAGCCCGCTGAACGTCGTCACCGTCACCACCGGAATGTCCCGCGCACAGGTCCGGATCAGCTCCACCCGCTCCTCCGCGCTGAACCACGGCTTCTTGCGACCCCCGTCCGCCACGGCCACGATCAGCCGGTCAAATACCTTGGCCGCCCGCCGGATCACATCCAGATGGCCCAGCGTCACAGGATCAAACGTTCCGGGATAAATCGCTGTTTTCATAATAAGAAGGGACAGAAGCACAGAGGGACAAAGGCACAAAGCCTGCATGCGAGCCGCTTTCTACGCTTCCCTATGTGCCTCTGTGCCTATGTCCCTTTGTCCCTCTCTTCTCCACATCCCCACCCGCGTCCCCCCGTAACTCCGGGTCCAGAAACAGGTCCAATTAGGGGCTTGCGCCACGGGCTCGTCGTCGCCCTGCTCAAACACTAGGATGCCGTCGGGGGCCAAGATAGGTGCCGCCGCCAAGGCGGACAAGGTCTTTTCCAGCCAATGCGCCCGCCCATCCTTGTCATAAGGCGGGTCGGCCAGGATCAAATCCCACGGACCCCGCCCCGCCGCCTGCCGGGCCAGATAGGCCAGCGCGTCCGCCCGGACCACCACCCGGTCCGGCCCCGCACCCGCCAACGCCTCCACATTTTTTTTCAACAAAGCCAGCGTCCGCCCATCCCCCTCCACCCAGCATACCGACCCCGCCCCCCGGCTCCACGCCTCCAGGCCCAGCGACCCCGAGCCCGCGAACAGGTCCAGCACCCGCGCCCCCGGCACCCTGGCCGCCAGCGCAGAAAATATCGCCTGCCTCACCATATCCTGGGTCGGCCGTATGGTCGGCGAAACCTCCAGCCGCCGCCCGCCTAACTCTCCGCCCGTAATACGCATGGATGGAAATTACCACGAATGACACGAAACACGCGAAACCTGAAACGTGAAACCCGGGACCTGGAACTTTGGACTTGGAACTTGAGGCTCTGCCCCCTCTGTGCCTTTGTACCTCTGTGCCTTCCTTTGCATCGCCTCTTGGCAAAACGTTTCAACACGGGTATGTACATCTATATGAAATGCCACGTCCGAGGCTTGCTCAGCCTTCTTGCAACCGCCTGCTGGTTAGGCACTAGCCTTCCGGCGGCCGCGCAGTGGACCTCCGCCTATCCCTTTGTCACCGTGGCCGCCAACTTCAACGGCTTCAACAGCGTTGATCCCAACCTGGAATTGATCTCCAACGGCGTTTGGGTCGGCTACTTCGATATTCCCCTCACCCCGTCGGGCGACACCAACCGCTTCCTGTTCACCACCTCCGGCTTCGCCCAGACCTGGAAGAAAAACACCCAGACCGATTTCACCGTGCCCATGGCTGAATTGGCCGATTTCAACAGCGGCAAAGACATCGTCATCAGCAACAACCCGGTCGGTATCTTCCGCTTCCAATTCAACGAAACCACCCGCGCCTACTCGGTGGACAACGTCACCCCCGGCTCCGCCGCGGGCGAGTTGTGGATCAACGAGTTTCACTACGACAACGCGGGCGATGACTCCAACGAGTTCATCGAAGTCATGGGCGGCGCCGGGCTCAATCTGACCAACTACCAGCTCATCGTCTATAACGGCAATAACGGCGCGTCCTACGAGACCCGCAACCTCTCCGGCACGCTGCCCAACCAACAGAACGGCTTCGGCACCGCAATATTCACCTACACGAACAAAGTTCAGAACGGCGCGCCCGACGGTATTGCCCTGGCCCGCCGCAGCGGCCCCGCCGCCCTCCTGTGGTTCATCAGCTACGAAGGATCCTTCACCGCCGGCGATGGACCCGCAGCCGGGATCACCTCCACCGACATCGGCGTGTCTGAAAACGGCAGCCAGTGGGACTTCTCCCTGCAACTCACCGGCCAGGCCGGCGACTACCCCGGCTTCACGTGGATCGGTCCCACCAACCGCACCCCCGGTCAGATCAATGTCGGACAAGGCGTCGCCACCGGCCAGCCCGCCGTCTCCATCACGTTCTCCAACCTCGTACACAGCCCCACCCCCGTGACCTCCAACTCCACCGTGTATGTGGATGTGGATATCTCCCCCGTCCTCGGCGCCACCAACATCTTCGCCACCACCTTCTACCGCGTCACCAATACCATGAACCGCTTCCTGCCCCTGCCCATGAGCCGGACCGGGAACCACTACCGCACCTTCAGTCCCATCCCCGCCCAGCCCCCCGGCTACCGTGTCGAATATTACGTTTTCGCCCACTACACCGGCAACGGCACCAACAGCCCCGACGTCTACCCGTCCGGCGCCCCCTCCTCCCCCGCCAGCTACAACGTCCTGCGCTCCGCCCCCGGCGCAGTGTGGGTGAATGAGGTGAATCCGAATAGTTCACTATTTGATACTAATTTGCCCACAGCTGACACTGAATTCCTGGAACTCGTCGGGGTGGCGGGCAGCGATATTTCCAACTGGAAGGTGCAGTTCTTTACTGATCCGGACGCCCTACCAAATTATTCATTTACCATCCCCAGCGGAACCATCCTTGGCAATCAAACCAATGGCTTTGGTTTCTATGTCCTCGGCGTCTCTAATGTGCCCGGCGTGGATATCAGTTGGAGTAACGAGTTTGACGTCATTCCCAACGCTGGTGGCGTAAGAATATTAAATGATTTCGGCGATGAGATGTATGCGTTGCAGTGGTATGGAAGTGATCCTCAACCCGCGACATGGCCGGGATTCCAATTTCTGGGAATAGATGAAGATTTGTTCAGCACCAACGGCATCTCGCTGATCGGCACGGGGGGAACCTATACCGCCTTCACCTGGACCATAGACGTCCCGCGCACCGCCAGCGGCGTGAACGTGGGGCAGACGCTGACGGGCGGGAATACGAACAACCTGGCACCGTTTATCCAGTGTCCCAGCAACATCTTTTTGAATTGTCCGGGGTCGGCGATCCCGACGGCCAATGTGGCATCAGTGGTGGCGACGGGCTATTGCGGCAGCGGGGCGGTGACGGTTTCGCTGGTATCCTCCCTCACCAACAGCGGGTCAGGTTGTTTCGGCAGCCCGAAGATTGTGACCCGGACCTACCGGGCGGTGTCGACCTGCGCGACCACGTCGGAATGCCAGCAAATCATCTGGGTGGAAGACACCTCGCCGCCCACCATCATCACTTCCACCTCGGCCCTGGAAAACGCGGGCTTTGAGGTCGGGGACTACACGGGCTGGACCACCTACGGGGCGGGCCTCAGCAACATCACCATCGGCAGCGATATTCCGCACAGCGGGTTCCGTCACGCCTTGCTGGCCGGGGCGTCCAGCAGCGTGATGCTGGACAGCACGGGCAACAAGCTGAACGGATTGTATTTCGGGCAGCCCACGCGGGCCCAGTCCGGCACCAATGCGGTGAATGGCACGGCGGTGCGATTCAGCGGGACCAACCAGTATGCGGAGGTGCCGTACGACGGGTTGCTGAATGGCAACAGCTTTGCCGTGTCGGCGTGGGTGAAGCCGTTGGCGTGGACCAACGAGGAGCGAGGGCTGGTGTCGTCGCGCCAGTTCACCATCAGCGAAGTATCGGGCTATCATCTGCAGTTGAGCGCCAGCAATACCCTCGAGTTCTGGACCGGCGACGGGGTGTTCTGGGACGTGTTGACCGGGCCGGTGGTGACTAACCTGCAGTGGGCGCACATTGTGGGCATGGTGTCGAACAACGCCGGGGTGGCCACCAAGCAGTTGTGGATGAACGGGGTGCTGAACCAGCAGCGTGTCATCACCAACTATCTGCCCAATTCCTCCCAGCCCTTGCGGGTGGCCGCGGGGGCCACCGAGGCCGCGGCACGCGACTTCTTTGCCGGCTGGGTGGACGACGTGCGCGTCTTTGACGAGCCCCTGGCCGCCGCGAAAATCGTCGCAATCTACACCAACGCCGGGGTGCTGCTGGGCACGGAGACGGCCAACTACAAGATGAACGATGCCTCGGGGTCGGCAATAAGTACGTCCGGTTTCCATCAGGTGCTGGCGGCAGTATCGGGCCAGACCTGGACCGCGAGTGCCTGGGCGCTCATTCCGTCCACCGATCCCCTGCGCGGGGCCAACCAGAGCTTCCTGACCTTGAGTTACCTGAACAGCACGGGCGGGGTGTTGTCCACCTTCACCTCGCGCATCCTGAATGCATCCAGTCCGGTGACCAATTTCCTGCGTCTGTCCGCCCGCGGCACGGCGCCCAGCAACACGGCGTCGGCCCGCCTCTCCACCGTCTTCAAGCAGGATACCGCCGGATCGGGCGGCACGGTGTATTACGACGACGCGGTGCTCTCCACCCTGGTGGTGCTGATGCCCAGCAACGCCTGCCCCACCATGCCCAACCTGATGTCGCTGGTGACGGTGACGGACAGTTGTCCCGGCTCGGTAACCATCAGCCAGACCCCGACCAACGGGGCGACCCTGTCGGTCACCAATGTGGCGGTGACGTTCCGGGCCACCGACGCCTGCGGGCTGGTGGCCACGACTCAGGTGCCGTTGGTGGTGGTGGATGAATACGCGCCGGTCATCACCCAGCCGACGCAATTGGTGGCCAGCTGCACGAACAACATTCCGGCCCCCAATCCCGGCGGGATTACGGCAGTGGACAACTGCGGGCCGGTGCAGGTGACGTGGGAGGCCGACACGGTGCTGGGCGGAAACATCTGCCAGACGGTGCTCATCAGCCGGGTCTATCGGGCCACCGACCAGGCGGGCAACTTCATAACCACCACCCAGTCCATCAAGGTGGTGGATACCAATCCGCCCTCCATGAATTGCGCCCTGCCGCAACCGCTGGCCAACAACGGTTTTGAGACGGGTACCTTCTCGAGCTGGAACACCTTTGGGGTGAACAAGTTTGTGGTGACCAACGCGCCGCGCAGCGGTATCCGGCATGCCCTGGTAAAGGGCGCAGGCGGGGCGGGCGACAACTTCACCGGGTTCTATCAAGATATAGCCGCACGTTCCGGGCAAACCTGGCGCATCGCGGGCTATGCCATGACCCCGGTCAGCAACCGCATCAGCGGGGCGTCCACCTGCGATATCAAGATCGAGTTCCTGGGGCCCGGCGGCTTGTTGGCCACCTATTTTGCGCCGCCCATCACCTCCAACCTGACCGCGGGTGCCTACTATTCCTTCTCCACCTCGGCCGTGTCGCCGGCGGGCACCACTATTGCGCGGTTCACGGTGGTGTACATCCAGCGCGGCAACGCATCCGGCGAAGTGTTTATTGATGACGCCTCGCTGTCCTTGAACACCATCTCGGCCAGCGGGCTCAGCTGCCAGGGTGTACTGCCCGACCTGGCCCCGGCCATCTCGGTCTCCGACTGCGGCGCGGTCAGCATTTCGCAGACCCCGCCCGCGGGCACGCTGGTGGGCCTGGGTGATACGCAAGTGAATCTGGTGGCGCAAGACGCCTGCGGTTTGTCGCGCACCTGCACGGTGACGGTGACCGCGGTGGACGACGTGTGCACCAGCGCCACCCCGCCGCCGCCCACCAATGTGCAGGTGGTTGCCATCAGCATGGGCACCAATATCACCGTGCGTTCCCTGGGCACCAACAACTGGTCGGTGGCGCCGGAATACACCACCAACCTGATGGGCTCGCAAAACTGGCTGCCCGTGACCACGTGGACCAACAGCCACCTGAACGGCACCAACATCACCACCTTCAACCCGCCCGTCACGAACAGCCCCGTGCTCATCCGCATCTGGCAGAAGTATCCGTAGCGGAATGGACGGCGGAAGGGACAAAGGTCCAAAGGCACAGAGGCACAAAGCGACGGAAGGCTCAATTAGCAGCACTCTGAAGGCGGGACGCCCCCGTCCCGCGAAGCAATCGGTGATGAATTTCTCGCCAAGAAGCGCGGCGTTATTTTTTTCGATACCGATTCCGATTCCGACCCCGATTTGTCAGGCGCAATAATCACCCATCGGCGTCGGGGTCGGGATCGGGTCTCGGTATCGAGTTGTTTCGGGCAAGGCCCCACCCTGGAGGCGGGACGCCCCCGTCCTGCGAAGCAATCGGCAAAGAGGTTCTCGTCGCGGCGCGCAGCAGCAGATCAGATTTCCAAGGACGGTGACCCTCTGTCCCTTTGTCCCTCTGTGCCTTTGTGCCTTCCGCTATTCAGTCAGCCAGCGGAAATTGCGCACCATGACGGCGTGGGTGTTGTTGCTGGCGATGTAGGGATCGCGCCAGATCAGGCCGGTGCCGCGCTGCTCGGCCAGGATATTCTTGTCGTCATCCTGCGCCTGGACGACCAGGAACACGGCGTACAATTGCTGACGTGGGGCGAACAGTCCGGCGCTGTTGCGCACGATGGATTCATACACCGTTGCGGGCAGGGCCGGCACGGAAGCCGCGACCTGCGGACCGATGAACTTGAGGTCGGAGAGATTGGTGAAGGCGATATCCTTGTTAACAAAACGACGTCCCAAAGCTTTGAGATCATTAATTGTGAACTTATTTGTAAAGCCAAGAGATACATAATTCGTTGCCGGATCGTAGGGCACCCGCTCCAGCGGCATCTGGTTGAACACGGTGGCGATGACGTTGGAGTTATTCCCGTTCGGATTGATCAAC
>CAYTVN010000082.1:0-8524 GCA_964441655.1 uncultured Verrucomicrobiota bacterium
GCCTGGGAACGATGGAAACCACCGGCCCGCGGCACGTGACCCGCTTTGACCACTCGCCCTTCACCATGCCACGGCGAGGAGAACAGCCGAACTTCATTCCCGATTACGCGCAAGATGCTGCGGTCGTCGTTGAGTAGGACGGCGCCCCGATCGCGCCACATGCGGGCCATGGTGGTTTTGCCTATCCCGGATCGCCCGCAAAATACATACCCGCGTCCGTCCATCACCACCCCGCAGGCGTGCAGCACCACCGCGCCCAAGCGGAGCAGGCGATTGGTTATCAGCGCCTGGTCGGAAGGATAATTTAGAGCCAGTGCGCTGGGTTCGCCCAGTCGGCCCGCCACCGGTCGCAAACGGGCTGAGGTGAAGTCAGGACTGGCGATCGCCACCGTTACCCAAGTCCCGTGGGGCAGGGTGTGAATTTCGAGAAAAGATGAGCCATCCCCAACGCGGCGTAGTCGCCAGGTCTCGCAGGACCATGCCACGGTTGCATCGGAGGGAGTCTGCAGGGGCTGATCGGCGCGCCCAAGGGTAAAGCGGGCGGCCACGGGTTCTGAGTGTGCGCAACCGGTGAACGCTGCGTAGGGGGCGGGCAGCGGCAACACGTCCGCCCCTGCGGTCGCGTTCATCTCAAACGTGAAGCCAGCCAGCGTAACGTGGTGCGAACCCATCAGGAGGGATTGATGTCGAACAGTGGCGTCACGCCGTCCTGCGCACAGGCCCGGTTATCCAAATCGTCCTTGCAGACGGCCATGGCCACCACGCGGCGATCCTCCAGCTTCACCTGGGTGATGAGCGGTGCCTGATACTCTTTTTTCGTTTCCTGCGCTTCGTTCATGTTCGATTCCCCACCATGGCCCGCGGCCGGTCTTGCTCGGTTTCCCTGATCTCAAAAAGCTGTTCGCGCGCCTTGCTGATGCGGCAGTAGTAATCCACATTCTTCCCCGCCACCCCGGTTTCCAGCTCCGAGGTCGCCGCGCAATTCCCGCACGCTAGGGAATTCACGCAGCTGCCGCAACCTGTATCTTGAGGCCGCGTGCGGGTGCGCAGCTGGTTGACATGGTTGGCCCACCCCCCCGGCCGTAACCCTTCCCGCGCGGGGATAGGGGTGGTGCGCCACATCATGCAGGGATGCATCTGACCGCGCGGATCAATGTGGAACGTTCGTATGCCGGCCCCGCAACGGAACAATCTTTGATCCGTGCCGCGGGCCAGCCCTAGTTCGGCCTTCTTGCGCAAGGCGACAAATTCTTCGCGGTTGGCCTCGCTGATGCCCTGGATGCGCACCACATCCTCCGGCTCCAGTCGCTCCCGCAGCGGGCCCAGATGTCCGTCCAGCCGCGGATTCACCACCCCGTCGTACCGGAAGGGCAGGCCCAAGCCCGATACCCAGGCCTTGACCTCGTCCAACTCGTGCAAATTGGTCTTCAAAACCATCATTTTCAAATAAACAGGCAGACCGCGAGCCAGCAGCAGATCCACCCCGCGCCGGAAGGCGGCGAACGAGCCGGGAACTCCGGTAACTTGTTCATATGTGTGCGCGGTGTGTCCATAAATGGTGATTTCGATGCGCCGCGGGGGGTACTTCACAAAAAAATCCGCGGTATTTTCGTCCACCAGCGTGGCGTTGGTGAAGAGGGTGAGCAGGAATCCGCAGCGCTTGGCATGCAGGTAGATTTCGCGGAAATCAGGCCGGGCCAGAATCTCCCCCCCGGTCAGCAGCAGGCACAACACCCCGCGCTCGGCCAGCTGGTCCAGCAGGGCCTTCATCTGGGCCGTCTCCCGTTCGTCCACCGTGGCGCCCGGGTAACGGATGTAGCAGTGGCGACACCACAGGTTGCAATCGAGGGTCAGTTCCAGGCTACCGGCCAACGGAAAGTCGCTGTCCGGTCCGGAGCGGTTGGCCAGATCCTCCAGCAGTGCGGTGGAGCCGATCTGGTGCGCTATGCAATCTCCGCACGCCATGTCAGCTTCCCACCGCTTCCAGCGCGCCAATATGCACCAAGTCGCGCACCACCCGGTCCACATCCGTTTGTGCCTGCTCGGCGCTGACGTGATAAAGCTGAACAATTTCGCGGGCAATGTGCGACAGTTCGACACCTGCCGCGGCCCGGCTGAATACCAGTCCGGCGGTTTCGTTCAGCGTATAAATGCTGTCGAGCTGGTCCAGGCTACCCATGATGGGCACCAAGACATGCTCGCCGCGGATACGGCGTTCCACCACAGATTCCGATCGTTGATAGCGCCTAACCATGTCTGTTCCCCGGTGCCGACGATGCTAGGCCAAAGCCTCGCTCCAGTCAAATCGCGGGGGATATATGTAGCAAGTTTCGGGCCAAAAATAAGGGAATCCCCGATAGTGAATTTTGCTTACATGGTGGGACGGAACACATTAGCATGGGCGCATCGTTGAGTTTTGCGTGCAGGGGAGGGTACCCGGGGCGTTCAGATGGCACAATACCTGCTTCGTGATGTAGTCCTTTGATTACGTGGAGGCGCAGCCGAATGGAGTCGGGTCATTGTATCAGTCGGGCAGATGTCTTGTTTGGCAGGCGTCAGGCCATTTGGAAGAGGAACGCGTCCGGGACAGGTTTCAACCGATTGCGCGGCGGTGGTATTTCAGTTTATCAATTCTATGGTCGCTCAGGCCATACGGCGGAGGTGGGTATGTTGAAGTCGTTCAAACGTAGCTTGGCCATGGCTTTATTCGGCGTGATTTCCGTCGTTGGCGCTCATGCGCAATCTATTGTGCAGGAGTTTTTTGTACCACTTCCCGAGGACCAGATTCGCAGCTCATTTCTGAAGTTGTATACCGGAACGGGGGCAACCTTTGACTCCGTTATCTCGGTGGTCGCCGGATCCGCCGGTACCAAAGTGGTGTACGATCATTGGGAGGATGGCTACGAAATTAACCTGAATTCTCCGGTCCAGTCTTCTACAACTGTCTGGGGTGACGGGAATAACGCTAACGGCATAGCCCCTGGCTTTGGCAGCGACCCGACAAATCTTCCGGCGGGCACGGTATTTTCACTTCGCAATAATGTGACCCTGCCGCGGAGTGCGTCCACCATCCTCTACGATGGACGGGATCGCATTGGAGCATCCAAAGCTATTGTCGTTTCGCGTTCCGCTTGGGCCTTGAACCCGGGCAGCGTGTTGGCTGACGCCATTGAAGTCAGTTCCGTGCTCGATTACGGCACCCAGTTTATCTCCCCGATTGGCGAAAATGTATCCGCGTCCAGCATGTACGAGGTCGTGGACCTGTTTGTCATGGCGGCCGAAAACGGCACGTCTGTGAGTTTGGACAAGGATGCCAATGGGTCCTATGAGACGGTTTTCACGCTTAACCGCGGTGAGTCCACCCGGGTGAATGGCGGCGTGTTGAAGGGGGCCCGCGTGCTGGCCTCCAAGCCGGTTCAAGTTCATCTGATCACGGGCGATATCGGGGCGAACTACGAATCGCGCTGGTTCACCCTTTATCCAACCGACCAATGGGGCGCCACCTATTACACGCCCGTGGGGACTGCAGGGGATGGCGATCCGGCCTATGTGTTCATCTACAATCCGGGCACCAGCTCCCTGCCCATCCTGGTCACGACCCAGATTGGTACCACCAACTTTTCCGTGCCGACCAACGGGACCTACCAATACCAGGTGCCGCAAAATTCGGGGGCCAAGTTCCAGAGTACGAACGGCGCGCCTTACTTTGCCGTGGAAACGGTGGGCGCCAACCCGACCGCGAACAACGTACACGACTGGGGCTTCACCCTGGTGCCTGAGGGCAATCTCACCACGGTCGCTCAGGTGGGCTGGGGGCCGGGCAGCAGTGACTTGAGCCAAAATGGCAGTCCGGTCTGGGTCACGGCCGTGGGCGCCACCGTACTGTATGTGGACTACGATGGAGACAAGTCGGGTCCGCTCACCGATGCCAACGGGGATGGTTATGACACCAACTTTACGGTGACGGCCCTGCAATCGAAGATCATCTACGATCCCGATAAGGACCAGACCGCCATGCGGGTCTATACCCTCGATGGCACCTTGATCACCGCGGCCTGGGGCCAGGATCCGGCGGTGGCAGGGGCGGGCAATCCGTTTTTGGATGTGGGCACCACGGTGTTGCCGTTCCCGCAGGCCGTAATCAAGAAGTCTTCCACGTTGTATACCGATAATCCGCCCGCGGGCATCAGTACCAACGATATTCTCGAGTATTCCATTACCATTGATAACAACAGCCTGATCGTGCTGGGTAATGTGATCGTGCTGGATGCGCCGCCGCCCAGCCTGCTTTATGTCACCAACAGTTCGTCCAGAGACAGCGTGTCGGTGCCGGACAATGTGGGGCCCGCCACCCTGTTCCCCTTTGACGAGGGTGGATATGTGATTCCCATCATCCCGCGCGGCAGCAGCACGGTGATCAAATATCGCGCTCGCATTCTGGCCAGCGGCACCATTGCCAACGGCGCCAGCATTGGGGGGGATCCGGTGGTGACCACGAATGTGGTGGACGTTCCGCCACCTGCGGGGGCTACGGCTTGCGTGTTTGATTTTACCGACGGATCCGGCAACGCCGTTTCCTTCTATGCGGCGGGCTCCGGAATATACGTGACCCTGCGCGATGCCGATGCCAACACCAGCACCACCACGGTGAATACAATTTCGGTCACCATTCAGAATCCCGCGAGCGGCGACCTGGAAACCATCACCCTGACTGAGTTGAGTGCGAATACCAATGTGTTCCGCAACAGCGTGGCCTTGCCGTCCTCCACCACGGCCGGCGTGGGCCAGCAGGACGGCACGCTGTTCGTCTCGCCCGGCCATACCCTCTCGGTCAGCTACACCGATCCGGTGTACGGCGATTCGTGCAGCGACTCCGCCATCATATCCACGCCCTCACTCATCAAGCCGCTCTACCTCAGCACCGATGGCAGCGGCAGTCCCGATCAGGACCTGGATCGCATTGATCCGGTGGCCGCCAGTGACGCCACCCTGGCCACCAGCGTGGTGGTTTCGGCCGGCAGCGGGAGCATCGCCGTGCAAGCGATATCATCCACGGCGAGCAATGCGGATGTGCTTACAGTCGTCAATCTGCCCTTCACCAACGCGGCGACCGTGAATTCGTTGCTGCTGGTTGGTATTTCCATGGAAGATGATGACGACAACGGTACGGCGGTCACCAATGTGCGATTCATTGTGGGAGCGACCACCCAAAGTTTCACCCGGGTGATCCAGCAGCAGTCCGCCGTTGAGGCGCAAAGCGAAATCTGGCAACTGGTGAATCCCGTCGCGGGCACGGGCGTGGTGCGGGCCCTGCTGACAGATGATGCCACAGGGCTCGAGGACGCCATGGTTTTGGGCGCGGTCTCGTTTACCGGGGTGAATCAGGTCGCTCCCCTGGCCTCATCGAATGGCGTCAGTGGCACCACTTCTCCGGCGGTCATCGTGGTGACCTCTGCCGTGGGGCAAGTGGTGTTTGATAACTTTGCCCTCGATGATGCCCGGGTGGGCACCAATGCCGCGACCCAAACCTCTCACTGGAATTTGTTTGCCGGAACGGCCAGCGCAGATGGTATTCGCGGTGGTGGCAGCACGCGGGCCGGAGCCGCTACAACCGTCACCAACTCATGGACCTTGACCGCCGATGATTGGGCGTTGGTTGCGGTCTCGATCAACCCGGCTCCGGTCGGGACCAACCGGACCACCTTTGTCCAGACGCCGGTCCTGTGCGATACCTTGAGCATGCCCGCGGGTGGAACCATCACCATAACGAACTTCCTGCGCATCGTTTCCGGCAGTTTGCCCACCAATCCGGCCATAACGGCCCGCATCCTTAATGGAGCAAGCGTGGTCGCTTCGTCGAGTTCCCCGGTCTTCAGCAGCGCAACCAGCAACCTTGTTTGGACCTCGGTTCTCGCGTCCACCACCAATATTCCTGCCGGGTCGGCCTTAACGTTGGAATTGATCAGCAGCGAGGGGGCCGCTTTCTCTGTGCTGTACGATGTCACCAACCGGCCCTCGCGCGTCGGCCTGCCCGTGACTACGGTTATTGATGTTTCGTCCTTGGAAGTATACGACGCGCCCTATCCGGGTGGCAGCCTGGTCAGTGCGGACAACAACGGCAATACGCTCTACGTGCGGACCACGGTGACCGATCCCTTCGGGGCCTATGACATCACCAGTCTGGGCCTATCCATTGACGCCTCGGGCACGGTCAGCGATGTTTCGACCACGCTTTTCGACGGCAGCCTGGTGGCGAGCAACTCCTGCTCCAAGACGTATGAATATGTGTGGACGACCGGCGTGACCGAGGGGAACTACACCATTGCCGTGACGGCCAACGAGGGCTCGGAAGGCATCACTGACACCGCGGCCACGTCGGTCAATTTGAGCTACCTGGATTTGGGCACGCCCTGCGCGGTGGCGTTCACCTTCGGCAATAACGGGCCGGTGACCAACGCCTATCTGACCAACGCGACGGTATGTATCCGGGTGAGTGATCTCGACCAGAATACGAATTCGCTGGGCTTTGACACGCTTTCGGCGGTTGTTTCCAGCAGCAGCGGCGATGTGGAGCCGATCATCCTCACCGAAACCACCACCAACAGCGGCATCTTCACCGCGTGCATCTCTGCCACGAATTTGCCCGGATTTTCCGGAACCAACGGCGTGCTCAGCGCGCCGGCCGGCTCTGTGTTGTCCCTCAACTACGTGGACCCGAATGACTCCAGCGATCCGTGTTCGGCGGCGGCCACGGTTCCGCTGGTTGCCTCCCCGGGTCTCTCGCTGACCAAGACGCTGCTGACGCCCGCGGATGGCCAGGCCCTGGTGGGTGAGGCGGTTCAATTCCGGGTTCGGGCGGTGAACATCGGCAGCACGACGCTGAGCAGCATTACGCTCACCGATTCGTATCCGTCGGCCAGTCTTACCTATGTTTCCGCCTCGCCTTCGCCGAACGGTTTCAGTGCCGGGTTGTTGACGTGGACGAATATCGGACCGCTGACGCCGGGCAGCAGCGCGGATATTTTGGTTAACTTTACTGCGCTGGCGGTAGCCAACCAGGCGACCAATGTGGCCATTGCCAATGCGGGCGGTGGCACGGTGGCCACGGGCCGGGCCCCGGTCTTGATTACGCGGCCGCAACATCAGATCACGAAGACGCTGGTGGCCCCCGCCGGCCCGGTCAACAAGGGCAGCAATGTCACGTTCAGCATTGTCATCACCAATACGGGTACGACCGCCATCACGAATTTGCCGGTGGAAGACACCTTCAGTGGCGCCTGTTTTGAGTTTGTGTCGGCGATTCCGCCGCCGGATTCCAGCGGCTTCGGGAGTCTGCTTTGGAACGACATCACGGGTTCGGGAAGCCTGGCCGTCGGCACTTCGACGTCGATCACGGTCGTGCTGCGTGCCGTCGGTGGATGCGATCCGGCGGTGAACTTTGCGGCGGCGAACTATTCGGTGGATGTCTTCAACGATCCTGTTCCGCCGGTCAACAGCAGCGCCAGCATTACGACGCTGGCCGCCCGCATCACGGGCACGGTGTATAACGATCCCGACAAGACCGGAACGCTGACCGGCGGGGATACCGGGTTGGCCGGCATCACGGTGCAGCTCTTTACCGACCCCAACGGGGACGGCAATCCATCGGATGGTGTGCTGGTGGACCTGACCACCACGCTGGCGAGCGGTACTTATGAATTCCTGAACCTGGGCACCGGAAACTACGTGGTCGTGGAGACGGATCTCCTCAGTTACGTCAGCACGGGTGACATTGTCGGAGCCAATGACAATTGCATTCCCGTGGTGATCAGCACGCTGACGACCTATGCCGGCAACGACTTCTTTGACGCACAATTCCCTTCGGTAGCGGTGGCGAAAACCGTGAATGGGGTGGAGTTTGTGCAGGGTACGAACGGCACGCCGGTGTCTTACCAGTTTGTGGTGTCCAATCCGGGCAGCATCACATTGACCAACGTCATCCTGACCGACCCCTTGCTCGGAGTGACCACCAATGTGGGGAACTTGATCATCGGCCAGAGCAAGACGGTGACAGTAGCCGGGGCGATCAGTGCTGACCTCACCAACACCGTAACCGCGCAAGCCTTCTATTTCGGCACCGGCACGGTTAGTGCGGTGGATACCGCGGTGGTGGACCGGATCAACCCCGCTATCGCGGTGCAGAAAAAGGCCAACGGGGTCGAGACCCTGCAGGGCACTAATGGGACGATCGTGGTGTACAGCCTGGTGGTGACCAATACGGGCGACGTGGCCTTAACCAACGTGGTAGTGCTGGATGCCGCGTTGAATTACTCGAATAACATCGCGAGTCTGGCTGCGGGTGCTTCGCAAAGTTTTGCGGTGACCTCGAGCATTACAGCTGATCTGACCAACATCGCCACTGTTATCGGCTATCCGCCGGTTGGCAGCCCTCCGACCAACAGCGACCCCGCGGTCGTGGACCGAATCAATCCCGGGATCGCCGTCCAGAAGACGGTGAACGGAGTGGATACCCTGCAGGGGACCA
>CAYTVN010000082.1:8624-11647 GCA_964441655.1 uncultured Verrucomicrobiota bacterium
CGGACCCGGTGGGCGGCACGGTACAGGCGGACGACCCGAGCGAAGTGGACGTCATCGCGCCCGGGATCGCCGTCCAGAAGACGGTGAACGGAGTGGATACCCTGCAGGGGACCAACGGGACGATCGTGGTGTACAGCCTGGTGGTGACCAACACGGGCGACGTGGCGCTGACCAACGTGGTGGTGCTGGATGCCGCGCTCAGCTACTCGAACAACATTGCAAGCCTGGCGGCCGGAGCGGCCCAGACGTTCGCGGTCACCTCGAGCATCACGGCGGACCTGACCAATATCGTGAACGTGATCGGGTACCCGCCGGTGGGGGTGCCGCCGACCAACAGCGACCCCGCGGTGGTGGACCGGATCAACCCCGGGATCGGGATCGTGAACACGGTGGGCCCGGGCGCGTACCCCGGCGGAGAGCTGGCCACGGGCACGAACAACACGCCGGTGACGTACTGGTTCGTGGTGAGCAACACGGGTGACGTGGCGCTGACCAGCGTGGTGCTGACCAATACGCAGCTGGGGGTCACGACCAACCTGGGGACGCTGATCGCCGGGCAGAGCGTGACGGTGGAGGTGGCGAGCGCGATCACGGTGGACCTGACCAACACGGCGGCGGTGGTGGGGACGGACCCGGTGGGCGGCACGGTACAGGCGGACGACCCGAGCGAAGTGGACGTCATTAATCCGGCGATCCTGATCTTTAAGACGGTGAATGGGCTGGAATACGTAGCGGGCACCAATGGATCGCCCGTGGTGTACAGCCTTTTAGTGACGAATTCAGGTGATGTAATCCTGACCAATGTGGTCGTGCAAGACACCCTGCTCAGTTACTCGAATAATCTGATTTCGCTCGGCGCCGGTCAAAGCATCACCCTGTTCGTCAATAGTGTGATCAGTGGTGATCTGACCAACATGGCCAGCGTGATCGGGTACCCGCCGGTCGGCGTGCCCCCGACCAACAGTGATACGGCGGTGGTGGATCTGGTCCATCCGGGCTACCTGTTGAGCAAGGTTGTCATCTCGCCGACCAACCGTCCTGCAGTGGTCACGGAGAATATTGTTTTCTCCCTGACGATTCAGAACACCGGGGATGTCACGCTGGTGGGTATACCGGTGCAGGATATCTACGAAACGAATTACCTTTCCTTCGTCAGCGCCCTGCCGGCTGCAGATGATTTCGTGAATGACGGCACCAGCACATGGGCCGATATCGGACCGCTGCCGGCCGGAGCCAGTACGTCCATCGTAGTGACGTATCAAGCGGTGGCCACCTCGCTCGGCCTGAATCGAACCAATACGGTGACGGCAGCGCCGACCACGCCACCCGGTTTCCCGCCGGTATCACCCAAGACCAATACAACCACCTATGCCGCCCAGTTCGGATGGTTGGGTGACACGGTGTGGGTGGATTTGGATTCGGATGGGCAGCCGGATGAAGATCTGAATGCACAGGGTTTGAATGGTATCAAGGTGCGCCTGTATTCCATCGCGGGTGGCGTAACCAATCTGGCCGCCACCACCACGACGTTCACCTCGGGTGGCCGTCGCGGTTATTATCTGTTCACCAACCTCGTGCTGGGGCTCTATCAGGTGGAGGTGGATCTCACCACCGTGCCGTCCAACCTGGATGTGATTACCACGGCACGGCGTATCGATGCCGAGCTGACGCCTAACGGGTTCTTCATCAATGCCGACTTCGGCTTCATCGCGGACCGGCCTACCGAAGTCAGCCTGATGTACTTCCGGGGTGCGCCCGCCGAGGGTGGTGTGAGCCTGACCTGGGCCACGGCGGTGGAACGCGAAAATCTCGGTTACCATATTTATCGTGCGGCTACGGAAGACGGTACGCCTGCGCGACTGACTACGGATCTCATTCCGGGTACGGGCACTGGCGAAGGCCGCACGTATCAGTGGCTGGATGAAACCGCGGCAGAGGGCGGCACCTACTTCTACTGGCTGGAAGATGTGGAATACGACGGCGATGCCACGCGGCACGGGCCGGTGCGGGTGCACCTGGGCGCGGAGCAGTTGCCGGGCGTGCAGTTCCTGTCCGTGACCGGCGGTCTGCACCTCATTCGCGCCACCACGCTGGCCGCGGCGGGCCTGCCGGTGTACAGCGTGAATGCTGACGAACTCGCGCTGTACCTCAACGGTGAACCGGCCGCGCTGTACAGTTCGGCGGAGGGACGTCCCCTGCGCGAGACCGACGCCGTGTTGGTCTATGTGCCGGCGGCGGGCGCCTCCATCGAAGTCGCCCTGGCCGCGGATGCCCTTCGCATGCAAACCGTTTATGCCGGCCCCTCGTGGGACGAGGGCCAGACCTGGATGGGCGTGGCCGAAAATGGACGCCAGTTGGACTTTGTGACGGGGCCGGAATATGTTCGCTACCTGCTTGCCGACTTTGCTGAAAGCACCGCGTGGGTGGTGGATGTCAGTGATCCGGCCCAACCGGTCATGCTGGTGGGGGTGGAGATGATGCAGACCGCCCAGGGCATCGGGCTTTATCTGAGCTATAGCGGCGAAGGTGAACGGCGTTGCCTGGCCGTCACGCCCGCGGGCTTGCAGGAACTCAAGGCCGAGGATATTCAGCGTAAATGAGACGGATGATGCTGGTTGTGCTGGTCGGGTTGGCGGGGGCGGTCCATGCCTCCGCCAGCACCGGCTGGGTGGAGCGGCTGGAAATAACCACGCCGCCCTTGCTCCGCGAACAGGTTCAGGGCGGGCTGCTGTTGCAGTTTGGTGACGATGAACCCGCCGCCAGCGGTGGAGTTCCCGATCTCCCTTCGCTGGTGCGGCCGCTGACCGGACAACCGGGGTATCGCGTTCAGGCCGTGGTGGTGGAAACCGAGCATCGCGATGAAGCCGGGGTGCGGGTGGCCCCGTCCAAGGACATGCGGCGGACCCTGATTTCGGACAACAAATACCAGGTGACCTGGGTGCGGGAAGCGACCTCCGCAATATACGCGCGCGACGCATTTTGGCCGGAAACCCTGGTGCAGGTGGAACAGGCCTGGCAGGGCA
>CAYTVN010000083.1:0-11603 GCA_964441655.1 uncultured Verrucomicrobiota bacterium
AGACCGACCAGGTAGTGGCCGGTGATGGGATTGCCGCCCGCGTCCTGCAGCTCGGCTGGATTGCGGGTTTTTTCGTACAGGGACAACACGGCCCCACGCCACGCCGCATCTGTATCATCGGCCAGATCGAGCAGCGCATCGCGGTCGCCCTTGGTCATGATGTTCGGTTCCAACACATAGACCGCCGGCGGGGCCGCGGTCAGGTCGGTGTCCCCGATTTCCCGGTCGTTGAGCAGACCCTGAATCTCCAGGCGACCACTCACCGTGAGCCCGCTCACCGGGTCCACGCTCTGGGCCAGGGGGTCGTAGCGGAACCGCTTCTGCAGGGAGGCCGGCAGATCGTTGAAAACATACTTCCCGCCGCTGACCCGGGTGCGCCCGTTGGCGGGCAATAGCTGGGTGGGGAAACTGCCAATGGGCAGTGACTCCGTGCGCACTTCCAAGACCTGTCCCATGCGCACCGTCCAGCTGTTGGTCAGCAGGGACGTCTGGCCGCGCGGGTTCAAGGCATCGAACACCACCTCGCCCACGGCAAAGGCCAGCACGCCGGGCAGGCCGGGCGTGGGCATGGTCTGCAACTGGTTGTTATCATCCAGCACCTGGGTGGTGGGATGATCCTGGCGATACTCACCGCCGGAATAGGTCAGGGTTTCCCCCGCCTTGAGGACGGGCGCCAGCTTCGGCCAATCGCTCTTGTAGAGAATCTTGTTGGGCTTGGCCCCGTTCTCCACCGCTTCCACCACCAGGCTGTTCAGGGCCAGATTGCGCAAGGTGCTGATGTCGGTGGGCATGAACGACACGCTGTCCCCGATGCCTGGGAAGACGGCGCGCTTCGTCTCGGTCACCTCGTCGTATTGCACGCGGCCCGGCTTGCCGGCCGGCCACCAGAAATCGGGCGCCATCGGGTAGAAGATCGAGAAAGTGAACCACGCGTTTTCGCCGCCGGACACAGCCCAACTGGTTCCTTTGTGATCTTCCCAGTAGGTGGCCTGGTCCTTGATGTTGATGCCGAACGTTTCCGGCGATGGCGAAGCGCCGATTACCACACCCAGCGGATAGAACGGGATTACCGGCTCGCCCGCCTCCATGCGCACATAGGGCTCCAGGGCCAGGGTCTGCGGTGATGCGGCCACCGAGGTCTGACTGGTGGAGGCCAGGCTGACCAGAGTCTGGTTGGCAAACCGGTAGTTGGGCAGGTTCTGGTCTTCTTTTTCAACCTGGTAAACCCGCATGCGGAACTCGCCGAGGGCGGTGTCGTAATACTGCACCAGCACAAAGGGATGGGAGGTGTAATCCGCGGTCTGGCCGACCTCGGAAATCGAGGCCGCATTGTACCGGTTCAGGTCGTTGTTGCGCAGGGCGTAGGCCGCGGGCGGACGCGGCGAGACCTGGGCGTAGCGCAGCGACGGCGCCATCAAACCGTGTTCTTCATTCGGATTATAACCGGGGGCGCCGGCGTCATTCTGCACATACACCGCGGGCTGCTGGATGCGGGTCGGATTGTAGGTGGTGGTGCGGGCGATCACGTTGGTCAGCAAGCCGCCCACCCCGTCGGGCACGATATTGGTCAGACCGGGGGCCACCAGCTGATCCTGGCCCTGGGCGTTCAGACTCTCGCTGCCGTAGCGGCTGGCAATCACGATGCGGTTCAGACCTTCCGCCTCGTTGGTGGGCCAGCGCGGCAGGTAGGTGCGGGCCGCGTGCGGCCAGAGAATTTCATCGGTGAGCGCGGGATCGTAGTACCACACCACGACGATCCGCTGCTCCGCCGCAGCCCCGGGATGCAAGTTGACCGGAATGATCGGACCGGGCAACGCATCGCGGTTCACCACCACTTTGTCGCCACCGGTGGAATGCAGCCGGGCCAGGTCGTAGACGCTGCCCACGGTCAGGCCGGCCAACTTGGCAGAGTCGTAGACGTTCGGGTTGTAGCGCGCGTTTTCAAACTTGATGAAACCGGTGCCCAGCTGGGCCAGGTCAAGGGAGGGATCGCTGATGGCCCGGCCAATCACGGCCGTGGAGGCCGCCGGCATGCCGTCGTTCCAATCCTTGGTTTGCACCATGCGCACGCGCAGGTATTCCTTGGGATCGCCGCGGCCCACCCGCTTGATTTCACCGAACAACAGCACGCTGCGACCCGGCCGATCCGCCGTGAACAGACTGCCCCCGCTGATGGCCGCGTCGTTCTCCGTGTACTTCAGCCCCTTGAAGAGGAAGGTGCCCCCGGCATCCGGCGTCAACTGAACCGGCGGCGTGCCGGCGATATGCGGGTAATGCGGCTGGTCCGGCGCCAGGGCATCCACCAACACCTGGATGGAGGTTCCGTTGTCGCCGACCCACTTGGCCCGGAACTGGCCGGGCACCAGCGGATACAACCGCTGCGCGTTGGGATCCCAGATGGCCATGTCGGACTCGGGCACATTCTGGTTGCTGCCCGCCACGCTGAGCTGCTTGATCTGGTCGGGGGCGCGCAGGACCATGGCGGCCACGGTCGGATTGGCGGCCAGCAAGGCCTCGTTGGTCTGGAACATGTACTGGCCGATGTGCACGGTATCCAGGTAGATCTGGTCCCCGTAGGTCCACAACACGCGCACCGGACGGCGCAGGTTCGGGATGGACAGTCCGCGATACTTGCGACCGTTGGCGTCCGTAAAACTGTTTTCCCAGATCGCCACCGGGTTACCCGACTCCACCGTCGTGCCCCCGGTGAGCAGGGATCCGTCGTGGCTGTTAATGTCGCCGCTGGAGCTGAAATAGAATCCGTCACCGCTGATCCAGCCGCTCAGGGCCTGCGAGGTGGGGTCCGGGGTCACGTTGGCCGCGGAGGAAACCTTGACCGCTTCGCCGGGGTTGAGCCAGAAGGTGCCTTCCAGGCTGCCGATTTCGACCGGGGTGCCCGAGCCCTGGGTCAATTGGAACACCCGGGGCAGCGCGGACCGCGAGGAGTCATCCACGTTGACCCGCACCCCGAATTGAATCTGCCAGATGTATTCGATGCTGCCCCACCCATCCATCACGAAGGAATTGACCTGCTGGCGCTGGGGCGGCGACTGGCCCACGGTGAAGGCGTTGGTATGCGTGCTATACTGCACGTATACACCGCGCGCGCTGCCGTTGGCCCGATAGGCCTTGGGTACGTAGCGGATATCCAGGCCGGGTCGACTGAAATCGAGCACCTGGCCGTCGATCTGGGCGATGACCTCCTGCCCGCGCTCAATCCACTGGATCTTGGTCGCATCCGGGGTCGGATTACCCGAGGCGGAGGAGACCAGCGGGCCGGCCCACGGGTTGCCCTGGGGATCACGCTCCGGGCTTTCGGTGGCGCTGAAGTCGTGGTTGATGAGCAGGGCAAAATCCTGCCGCCACCGGATCTTGACCTCGGTGTCCCCGTTCAGATCAAAGGAGTACTGCGTGGGGTCGCCGGTCTGCGGCGTATTGTTGACCGACAGGCCGGTGGCCACAAAGCGCTGGCGGGGCGGGTTGGGCGAATTGATGCCGGAATCCGACGGCACACTTGAGGCATCATACAGGAACTCACCCGCGGCATTGCGATACACCTCGCCCGCAGCGGAAATCTCCACCCGCATGCCGTCGGACAGATGCGCGATGGTCAGGTTGCCGGCCGGCTGGACGCGCTCGTCCACCACCCCGCCCTGGCTGTTCAGGACACGCACCACAAAGTTGGAAACAAACTGACCGCTGCCCAACGCTTCCGATTTCACGGTCAGGGTGCGCGGCCGTTTGTCGGTCAGGAACGTGTACTCGACGCCGGACTCGTTGGATGCGGTGTCGTTCAAGGTCAACTCGCCGCGCCCACCGTTGGCCCCGAACACCGTGATGGTGGCGTTAAGCCGGGTGGTCCCGTTGTTCCACAGAACTTTGGCGGCATTGGCGGGCGGCGCCGTGAAGGCCCCCTTGAAAAACAGCGTGTTGCCGCGGCTCAAGCCGGCAATATCCAGGATGCGGATAGTGTCGGAGGAGCTGCCGCTGGCCGACGGATCCGACACATTCAACGCATCGCCCCCGGCGCTGAGCCGGAAGGTATTGGCCGGCATGGGCCGTTGCATCAGGCCGCTGGGGCGCAGCCAGCCCACGGCGAGGTTGTCCAGGCCGCCGCCCTCCTTCATCAGGGCGGCCATGTAGTAATATTGGCCGGCAACCAGATAGCGCGGGGCGGATTGCTGGGTGCCAAATTTATCCCACTGGCGAGGGCTGGTCCAATCGGGAACAGAGGCAATAACGGAGGCATTGGCCGGATTGGTGTCCGTACTCAGCATGAGTGAACCGCCATCATCGCTGGCGATCCAGAAGGTGTAAAAACCGGTTTCCGGGGCCAGCAGATAGCCGTGCATGCGCTGGCCGTAATTGTCGGCAATATCCGTCGGGGCCTCGAATTGGCCAGACACCAGGTTGCGGCTGTTGGGCGAGTTCGGGTAGAACGGCCAGCCGAGCAGATGGGCCACCAGGTTTCCGGGGGTATTGTTCCAGACCTCACGCACCAGCCCGATGTTGCCGCTCACATAGGACGGCTCCAGGACGCGCGCGGAACGCGTTACCGACCCCGCATAGAGGTACTCGAATTTGTGGTCGGTGCCATCCATGGTGACCGTGATGGCGGTGATGGGCTCCAGGGTTTCGTTCAGAATGGTGAAATCAAACGAGGAGGTGCCCCACGGTTTGATCTTGGCCGTAAAAGCCATGTCGTTGTTGGCCGCCCACGCCGGGCCCAGCGGCAGTGCCGCCAGCAGGAGGGTTGAACACAGTTTCCGCCCCCGGCCGGCCATCCATCGATTCTTGATTTTATTTATCATAGGGAACGCCTCAAAGGGTGTTCAGGGTGTCAATGGTGCTGATCCGGTTGAGCTGGAAATGGCCTTCCGTCTTCAGCCCCACCGGCTGGTTCACCGGGTCGGGTCCCAACGGTTTATGCAGGCCGAAAATCTCCTCGCGATAAGTGCCGGAAATGCGGTCCACCCCGTAGCCCGCCGCTTCCAACGCGTCGCCGGAGGCGCCGTCGAAATCGAGGCGGATATTCCGCTCGATATTAAATCCCGTTGTGTGGTCGGGGTGGCGGCGATGGCGGAACGGATTGGTGGGATGGCTGGCCGGAAGGTAGATGCGGCCTTCCAGGCCCGCGGCACCGAGGTCCGACGGCTGGGCCAGGCTGCCCACCGGGCGCGGATCGCCCGAGCCCGGCGCAAATTCGCCGAGCAGCGGAAGCTCCGTGCGCATGACCCGCGCGGCCTGGCTGTAGGCCGCCTGCAGCGCGTTCACCGCCGCCAGTTTGGCCGCGGCATACAGGGAGGCGGGCGTGTAGAGCGGATTGGTCGCCCGCTCCTGGATGGCCGCATCGGCCGCGGCCAGCGCCGCCGCCGCGGGGGCCCCGGCAAACGCGCTGGAACCAACAAAGGCATTATAGTCCACCGTCGGGGTGACCACGGGCAGCGGATAGCGTGCCACCAGGTCGGACAACACGATGCGACCGGCTTCCGCGCTGGCCGCGCGGATCTCGTCGGCGGTAAGGGCGCGCTGCGCGAAGGCCTCCGCCGCCATGGCCGCCAGCACGGCATCCACCGCATCGCTGGAACGGGCATCGCTGTACATCTGCACCTTGGCTTGCAGGGCCTGGGTCAACGCCGCTCCCGCTTCGGAGGTGGCCCGCAGGGCGGTTTCGATGCTGGACGCGGTAGCCCCCGGCAACTTGGCCGCCACCCCGGCCTCCTCCGCCACCGCCTCCACCATGTCACCAAAGGCATGGCCGGAGATGAACCGCTGGTACAGATTGCCGACATCCGCATAGGAGGATGCCGTGTGGTTGGCCGCCTTGACCCGGCCGGTGGGCGCAGCGGCGTCCACCGCGGCTACCACCGCCTCCACCATGTCGAGCGCGCGCGTATCGCCATAAAAGGACTGGTCCCGCACCACCACCGCCGCGTTGCTCAGGGTGGCCACCACCGGATCGGCGGTATCGTTGATGATCAGGGTCAGGGCGGCCGGGTTGAACAAGAGAAGGAATTGGTTGAAGGATTCCGCCACGTCGGCCCGGTTCGCGATGCCGTCCAGCACCGGCTCAATCAGGGCCACCGCATCGTTGCGGGCCTGTACCCGCGCACCCTGCGTGCTGACATCCAGCGCGCCGTTGGTGGTGAATGAAACCGCCTGCTGAGCCGCCGACTCCACCAGGGCATCCAGCGCCTCGCTGGCCCGGGCATCCCCGAAATCAAACACCGCACTGGACAAGTGCTGGGCCGGCTGCGGGGGAAACACCGCATACAGACGAGGATCGGTGACCAGCGACAGATCCGCCTCGGTGGCGAACTCCACCACGCCCGTCGAACTCTGGTTGTGCTCCCGGTTGAGAATGGCCACATCCTTCAGCAGGAACGCCTGTCCGGCGCCATTGACGTGAATCAGCAACCGCAATTCGGCCCGGTCCGCCGTGGGCGTCGGCACCTCGGGGTTTGGCGCCACCGGCACGTTGGCCTCATTCAGCGGCACCGAAACTTCGTTCACGGCATAGAGCGAAGCCGAGCCGACCCAGAGCCCGCGGAACGGACTGGCTTGGCCCCGGCCCACCTGTGGCGACAGGACGAGGGCGGCAAACACCGCGGCACGAAAAACGGGTTTCAACCATTGATGGGCACGCATGGGTCTTTCCTTATTCAGCGGGACTTGACTGGTCGTCGCGCGACGTGGTGACGGGAAGATAGGAGATGGTCCCCAGGTCGGTGACCACCTTCAGCAGGGAGAAGCGGATACCAACGCCCGCATCCTGTGACCTCAATTCCAGCGGCAGGCGAATCGCCGCCCCCGCTTCCAGGGCCGGGAATTGCTGCTGAAAGTGAGCGCCGTCAAAATTCACGGTCAGCGTGCGCAGTCCGCCGGCCGCCTCGTCCATGGTCTGCACCGGCGTGCTGAGCGGAACCGGATGCGCCGGGTCGACCAGATGCTCCACCCAGAAGGAGACCGGATGATCCGTACGATTGCGGAAGACCACTTCATCGCCGCCGTCTGGCCACAGGTTCACCCCCAGGTGGGATCGGGCCGACACCTGCAAAGGACCCGGATAATCCGAGCGGCCATCGCAATAAATCCAGAAGGCCTCCCCCGCCCGCATGGTCTGGGCGGCCGGATCTATCACCTGCCGCCACGTGCCCTCCACCATCCGGTAAATCTTGTTGTGGTTGTGCGCGGGCGAACCGCCAAAAAACTGTTGAAACGTGGGCGCCCCCGGGTCGGCCACCGTGAAGCCAACAAAATTATAGGCATCCGGCGTCCAGACCAACGCCTCCAGGGCAAACTCACCGGAATAGGTCAACGTGGCATTGGTCGTGGCGTGGATCAGGTACGGTTTGCCGCCATAGAGGGCGTGCAATGAGGTCAAAAAGGCATCGGACCGCGCGGGGGCATACCACACCGACCACCCGAAGCTGCTCAACAGGCTTGCCGTGGGATTGCGAACGAACTGGGCCCCCTTGGCCGGGGCCACAAAAGAGGCCACCACATCCACGGGCTGCCCGGCAAACAGCGTGGCCGGGTCCGTCTGGGTGGGATCCAGTTCCAGGTAAACCGCATTCCAACCGGTTTGAAGTTCGACCGTCTGGGTGCGCAACATGCCACCCGATCCGGTGCGCGCGCCGACCAAGCCCAACACGCCGGCCAGCGCCAAGCAAACCCACGTGCGCGCCACCGACCGGCCGCAAACAAACTCCGCCCGCGCTTTTGTATCAAGCATGCTACAGCTCCCCCATAGGTAAGGAACGCGCTACATACACGTCCCTACGCAAAGGCTTAAAACATCTATGGGGTGGCTCTATTACGCCATGGTCCAACCTCTTCACCGCAACGCAACGGTCTCCAACCGTCTGCGTACAGCGCATCACAAAAGAGGCGGAATAGAAACGAGCGTATCGAACCTAAACCCCCGGCACGGGGGTAAATTTAGCGGATATTTTTTGCATATCCACCAAAGATTGAAATTAGTTTGAGCGAATGCGGACATCTGGGGGCGCCATTGGCCGCTTTGCGATTAACATTCTGCTCACAAATCCGTGGTCTTTTCCTGCTATGCGCCAAGCGCTCAACGAGCGAGGAGTTCTTCGTAAGAGGCCGTTATCCAATCCCTGCGTCTATGCGCCATGGCGATTAAAAACCCTGGCAACCAATTCGCGCGATCTGTTTACACGCCGCAAAGGCGGTCAATCTCGGCCAGCTCTTCGGGCTGGAAGGCCGGGTTCTTCAGGCAGGCTACGCTGTCCGCGATCTGTTCCGGACGGCTCGCTCCGGTCAGCACCGAGGTCACGCGCGGGTCGCGCAGGATCCAGGCCAGCGCCATCTGGGCCAGGCTCTGTCCGCGACGCTGCGCAACCCCGTTGAGGCCGCGTATCTTTTCCACGCGCTCGGGGGTGACGGACCTGGCCTCCAGGGCGCCGTTGCCCTTGCTGCAGGCTGCCCGGGAATCGGCCGGTATGTCGGAGAGATACCGATCGGTGAGCAGACCCTGGGCCAGCGGTGAGAAGGCGATGACGCCGATGCCCTCCCGCGCGGCGGTGGGCAGCACGGTCTGCTCGATCCCGCGGTCCAACAGATTGTAGCGGGGCTGATGAATGGTGATGGGCGTCCCGCCCCCGCGACGTACCAGGGAGACCGCTTCGGAAAACCGCGGATCGTGGTAGTTGGAAAGACCGGCATAAAGCGCCTTCCCCTGACGGACCAACGTGTCCAGCGCTCCCAGGGTTTCCTCCACCGGCGTGTCGGGATCCACGCGGTGCGAATAGAAGATGTCGACGTGGTCAACTCCCAGCCGGCGCAGTGACTGCTCGCACGATTCGATCAGGTACTTGCGGCCACCCCCATCCCCGTAGGGGCCCGGCCACATGCGGTAGCCCGCCTTGCTGCTGATGACCAATTCGTGACGGGGCAGCTCAGGCAGAATTCGCCCGAAGAGTTCCTCGCTGGCGCCGGCCGGACTGCCGTAATTATTGGCAAAATCAAAGTGGGTGATGCCGAGGTCAAACGCGGCGAAAAAGAGGCGCTTCGATTCTTCATCGCCGCGATAGCTGCCAATGGCCTGCCACCCGCCCAGGCTGATCGCGGGCAACAACAGGCCCGAGCGACCACACCGGCGGTACACCATCCGATCATAGCGTTGTGAACTGAAGGTCGTCATGGTTGCTCCATCGCGCCATGCTACCGGCCGCGGCAGAGGGATACAACCACGCGCATACTTCACTCGCTTGAGCGCAGACGGGCCTCGTATTGACGGAGCAGCTGGTTGGCTTCACGGTGGGAGGGATCGCGGGCCAGCGCTCGCTGGGCCGCTTCCACGGCGGCGCGCACATCGCCCTGGCGCAGGCGGATGGTGGCCAGGGCGAAGGCCGGATCGGCGGATTCGGGCAGCAGGGCTTCCGCGCGGGTCAGATGCTCCGCCGCCGCAGACAGATCGTTGGCTTGCGCATCTTCCAGCCCGAGGTTGTACCAGGCGCGGCCAAACGCAGGCGCACGCTGAACCGCATCCTGCAAGGCGCGACGTGCCCCCGGATGATCGCCGCTTTCGGCGCGGATCAGGGCCAGGGTGAACGCGTATTCCGCATTGTTGGTGTCCAGACTCGCCGCCCGCTCGAACGCCGCCAGGGCGGACGGCAACTTCTCGTTGCGATACAAGATCTGGCCCAGCGCGTACTGCGGCTGCGCGGATGGATCCAGCGCGACCGCCCGGAGGGCCCACGATTCGGCGTCCAGCTTGCGGCCTACATTGAGACTGTGTTCGGCGTTGCGCAGAGCGCCCGCGGGCTGGTCGCAGATGTTTTTCAGATAGGCCGCCACCTCCTTCACCGAGGTCGCCTCCTGCTCCAGCGGATTGGCGGTGGCCAGCGCGGCGTCGATCCGGACCAGCCGGGCGGGATCGCGGCGGAGCGCGACCAGGCGCGCGTGGGCATCCGGTGCGCCGACCAGGGCGCGCAGGGCCGCCGCACGAATCATCGGCTCGGCATGGCCGAGGGCGCCATCCAGATAGGCTCGCACATCGGGCTGCCGGTTCCACGGCTCCAACAGGCTGGTCAGCACGGATCGCCAGGCCACCACCTCTTCGGATTGAGCCAGCGCAAGGAGCGACGTGACCACCGTGGCGTCGCCTTCCCACGCCCGCGCCACCGCCCGGGCCCGGCGCCGCGCCAGACTGTCCATCTTTTCGCCATACCACGTGGCGGTCCACGTTTCCGCCCACGCCACGGTCTGGGTGGTATGGCAACTATTGCAGGCGTTGGGGATGCCTAGCTCGCGGGTCAGGGTGGGATCCGGCTTGGTGAAACCGTGGTCGCGGCGCGGATCGCGCACCATGTAATGCGTGATCGGCATATGGCAATTCACGCACAGGCTGCCGGTGCTGCCGGGCGCATGGAAGGAATGGGCCACGGGGTCCACCGGGATGGCCCCCTTCAGTCCCGGCGGAGTGTGACACTGCAAACAGAGGGCGTTGTTCTCCACCGGCGCCACGAGCCGCCCGCTGTGCGGGTTGTGGCAATCCCGGCAGGTGACACCCTTGTGTCCCATCCGGCTCATGCGGAACGAGCCGTACTCGAAATCCTCCTCCCGCACCTGGCCATCCGCATAGTACAGCCCGCGCTGGTCGGGCAACATCAGCCGATAGTGCTCATCAAAACGCTCGCCCGCGCGAAACGCCCCGGTGAGCTCTTCGCGCCGGGCATGGCAGGAGGCGCAGGTGTCGAGCTGGTTGGAAACGGTGTTACGGTGTTCCGGGTGGCGGGTCACCGGACATTGATCACCGGCCGGCGGCACCGAGTCATCCACCCGATGGCACTGGGAGCAGGAAATACCCATGGCTTTCCAGGTGGAGGCGTAGGTGTCGGTGGCGGGATCGTAGTTCTTTTCAAAACCCGTCATGTGACAGAACGCACATTGCACATTCCAGGTCATGCCGCGGCCGGTCCAATGCCCCCACTCGCCAGGCGCGCGCTCGTCGGCGAACGTGTAGAACCAGTCGTTGCTGCGAGGATCATAGGCCACGTCGGTGGTCTGGAGGCGGCCGCCGGAGGCGCTGACCAGGTACTGCCGCAGCGGCGTGATGCCGATGACCGCCTCCGCGTGATAGGTGACGGGGCGCCCCGGTCCGTCGGCGTAGGTGAAGGCAAAGCCGCCGCTGGATTTCGTCAAGGTGGTCCGGTTGGACCCATGCTCCACGATGCGGGCGGGGGAAAACGCAGGCCCATCCAGCGTGTCATCCACCAGCCGGTTGGCCCGGGCATGCTGGGAACCCAGCCATTCCTCGTAGGCCTTGGGATGGCAGCGGGCGCAGGCTTCGGCTTCCGGCGAGGGGGTGCGGGAAACCGCCGCGAGCTCCGGCGTGATCACCCGTTTTGTCCGGGAGCGCGCGTCCTCCGAGCAGCCGCCCGCCGAAAGGCCCAAGGCCAGCAAAACCACCACGCGTAACAATTTGGGTTTCATTAATTTCAATACAACGGGCAGTACATGGCCGAAATACGACCTGCTCGTACATACTGCCCATACCGGTCCCAACCTGCAATTGAACTTAGCCTGCATATTGCATCACCGCAGAGGCGCAGAGTTCGCGGAGAAGAATCCGG
>CAYTVN010000084.1:0-2295 GCA_964441655.1 uncultured Verrucomicrobiota bacterium
GCGCGCTCAGCATGGTGTAGCTGTTGGCCGCGATGGTGGGCTTGATCACGCCCCACAGGCCGACTTTGTTCGGGCTTTCCCCAGCCGGGACCACCTTGTAGTAACGCTTCGCGCTTTCAGGCACGGTCAGGCTTTCCGCGCTGGCATCCGCCGTCACCTGTCCCTGGTACTGCCAACTCATGTTGCCCGACGGATCACTGTCACTGTAGTACACGTCGTAAACGATGCCCGGGGTGGCCGTCCAAGTCAGATCGCCGTTGGCCCCACTGGGCGGAATATCCTGAATGGCCACGCTCCAGTTGGTCTGGGAAAGTGGAACATTATTGCCATTACGCGGTTCTCCACTGTTTCCGACATAGATGCGGATGGTCCGGTAATGAGTTCGGGATTCGTCGTCGGTAGCGATAAAGCGAAGCACATAGGTGCCCACATCGCCCCCACCGGGAGTCCACGAGAAAGTGCCAACCTGATTGGTGGAAGAGACACTGGTGGTAAAGGAGGCCGCAGACGGCTTCCCGGTCACCACTAGGTCCGGAGCCACGCACCCGGGATCACTGGCCGACACGGTGAAGCTCAGGGTGGATCCGGCATCCACCGTTTTGTCGCTCAGCGAAGCCACCAGCGGGTCATAGCCGGGTACGCACCCATCCGGGGTGGCGAAGGCATAGTTCTGGGCCAGAGCTTCAGCATAGGGGGCCCAAGTTTCCGTCACGCCCCCGCCGTCGGTCAGGAACTGCAGGCGCACTTCTGTGGCCCCGCCCAACACGGTGCGCGGAATGGCCCATTCGGCCACGTCCCCATTAAAGGCGTAGCCAATCACGTCCGCGAAATTCCACGACCAGGCGGACTGTGCGCCGCCCGCAAAAGCGAAGGCGCTGTAGTTACCGCCACCCGCGCCATACTGGATCAACACATCATAGCCACCGCTCATCCAGCCTGCGTTATAGCCGGTGGCCGGATTAAGGTCGGTATCGATAAACAGGTTGTGGGTCCAATTGGACAAAATGCTGCTGTTGCCCTTCATCTGCAGGCCCACAAAAAGGTGGGTGGTGTCATTGGCCACCCTCACGCTGGCGTAGGTGGAGTTCAAGGGTGAGCCTTCGTTAATGTCCGCATCGTCATAGAAAACATCCTGAACCAACCAATCCGACAGCGCGCCATCCAGCGTGATGCTGGCATAGCGTCCCAGCTCTCGCTGGAATACGGCGGCAACGCTGCGAGCACGGTCGAGGCTCAGCACCAGCGGATTATCAGCCGTGTGTTCCGGCGGCACATCGCCCGTCCAACCGGAGAAGGCATATCCACTGACCTCGGCAGCGGTCACGGTAACCGCCGACCCCAGGGCGTAATAGCCGTTGGTATCCCCGCTCACGCTTCCGCCCGAGCCCACCGTTCGTGTGAACTGCACATTGGTCTGCCACAACCAGGTTAACGCAGCGTGATTGGTCACGATCATGTCGAAATTCGTTGTGCTGCCAGCAACAGGACTGTGTCCCGTCATCGTCCAGCCCAGGTTTACATACTGCGTGCCGTTGACGGCCGCGGGCTGAATCACACTCGGTGAAAGTGTACTGCTATAGGCGTAAGCATGCGTGCCTGCCGCCGGGCTGGCGGTGCCCCGCGTGCTGGCCACCGTCACGGTATAAACCGGGGTCGCAGCCATGGAATAGATACGGGCCTGGGCTTCGGTCTGGTGCGCCCACGTCACCCCTCCCCCGTACCCCACGTCACCGCCTTCTGTCATCAACTGAACCTTCATCGACGTGCTGCCGCCCAGTACGCTGCGTGGTATGCCCCATTCGATCGCGTCGTTGTTGTAGGCGTACAAAATGGTGGTCTGGAAATTCCACGACCAACTCGACTGACTACCGCCGCTGAAGTTGAACACACTATAGGTCGCCCCGCCCGCGCCATACTGCACCATCAGGTCATATCCACCGCTCATCCAACCCGCATTGTAGCCGGTGGCCGGATTCAGGTCGGTGTCCAGGAACACGTGGTGCGTCCAATTATCGAAAATGGTGCTGGCGCCCTTCAAATCCAACCCGACGTACAGATACTCGTGATCATTGGCCAAGCTCACAGCGGAATACGTCGAGCCCGCCGGGGTGCCGTCGGAAATTTCCGCATCGTTGTAGAAGACATCGGCCGCGACCCACTCCGCCAGCGAGCCGTCGAGCGTGATGGGGGTGAATCGTCCCTCGACACCACCGAAGTTCGCGGTGACGTTGCGCCTGCGATCCAACGTCAGGGCCAGCGGGTTGTCGTTGGTCTGGCCCGCCGGCACATCGCCCG
>CAYTVN010000084.1:2395-11601 GCA_964441655.1 uncultured Verrucomicrobiota bacterium
GCCGGCTGCCGCCGGTTCGCTCACGCTGGGCGACACCGCGGTGCCGTACGTGTAGGTGTGACTGCCCGCCGCCGGACTGGCCGTGCCGCGCGCGCTGGCCACGGTCACGGTGCAGACAGGTGTGGCAGCCATGTTGTAGATGCGAGCCTGAGCTTCGATTTGGTGCCCCCAGGTCAACGTCGACACCGAGCCACCATCCGACAGGAATTCCAGTTTCATGGAGGTGCTGCCACCCAGGGACGAACGCGGAATGGCCCACTCGATGACATCATTATTATATGCGTAAAGGATTTCCGCCTGGAAGCTCCACGACCAGCTGGCCTGGCTGCCTCCCGCAAACGAGAATATGCCGTAGGCTCCACCGCCCGCCCCATACTGCACCAACCGGTCATACCCACCGCTCATCCAGCCCGCGTTGTAACCCGTCCCGTTGCCGAGATCGGTGTTGATCAGCAGGTTGTGGGTCCAATCGGAGAAGATCGTGCTGTTCGCTTTCAGCTGCAGTCCCACATAGAGATAGTTCTGGTCATTGGCGACATAGATGGCCGAATACGTCGAACCCAGCGGAGCGCCATCCTCAATCTCTGCGTCCCCATAGAACAAGTCGCTTGCGCTCCAGTCCGCCAACGAGCCATCCAGGGTTTTGGTCTGGAACCGACCGGTGATGGAATCGAAGTTCGCAGTGACGTTGCGCTTGCGGTCCAACGTCAGGGCCAGCGGGTTGTCGTTGGTCTGGCCCGCCGGCACATCGCCCGACCAGCCCCGGAACACGTAGCCGGCATCGGGCGTCGCGGTCAGGTTCACGGTCGCGCCGCGCGCGTAGTAGCCGTCCCCGTCTCCACTCAGCGAACCCGGGCCGCTGGTCGCCCGCGTCAACTGCACATTGGTCTGCCACAGCCAGGTCAGGGTGGCGCTGTTGGTCACCGTCATGGAGAAGTTGGTGTCACCGCCGGACGTCGGGCTCTGTCCCGTCATGCTCCAGCCCAGGCTCACGTATTGCGTGCCGCCGGCTGCCGCCGGTTCGCTCACGCTGGGCGACACCGCGGTGCCGTACGTGTAGATGTGGCTGCCCGCCGCCGGACTGGCCGTGCCGCGCGCGCTAGCCACCGTCACCGTGTAGACGGGGGTGGCGGCGATGGCAAAATTTTTGGAGCCGGATTCAAAGGAATTGGCCCAGGTCGGATTTGCATCCGCGTCCCCGCCGGAGGTAAGGAACTGAATCCGCGCCTCCGTGCTGCCACCCAGCTGGGCGCGCGGAATGGCCCACTCGATGACGTCGTCGTTGAAGGCATACAGGATGGTATTCTCGAAATTCCAGGACCAGTTCCACTGCGAACCCCCGCCCGTAAACGAATAGATGCTGTAGGACCCGCCGCCCGCGCCGTACTGAATCAGCACATCATAACCGCCGCTCATCCAGCCCGCGTTGTAGCCGGTGGCAGGATTCAAGTCGGTGTCGAGATACAGGCTGTGGGTCCAGTTGGAGAAAATGGTGCTGGCCGCTTTGAGTTTCAGCCCGACGTACAGATAGGTGGCGTCATTCACCATGTACACATCGGAATAACTTGAATTCACTGGAGTACCATCGCCGATCTCGCTGTCCACATAGATGCGATCCCCGGCTGACCACTCAGCCAACGAACCGTCCAGCGTGGGAACGGCATAACGCCCGTTGAAGGTCACGGCGGCGGCTCGATCCGCCCATCCGCCCAGCCCCAACCCCAGCAAGATCACCCACCCGATAGGCATCTTCACGGCACAGCCCTCCCATTGAGCGTGTATTTATTTGATGCATCATACCAATGCAAGACTTATTTGTTAAGTGACCGTGTCGGCGCGAGAAATGGCGACCCCCGCAGGTGCTCTGCGCCAGACCAGAACGGTCGGACAACGTCGCCTAGAGCTGGTGATCCGGGCGGGCCGCGTCATCCGCGTTCTGGTGCCCGACCACGCGGCCATCGTCCAGGGTATTGCGGTGCAGGGCGGACAGGCGACGGAACAGGCGCACCAGGTCGCGCACGCCGCCCCAGGAGAACCAGATGCTGGTGATGATGCCCACCACCAATGGCAGCCAGATGCCGTTGTAGCGGAAATAGCGGGCCCACCCTGCGCCGCTCCATTGCCAGCCCGGCACCAGGTTCACCAGCGTGGCCACCAGCCAGATGAGAAACGTGAACACGGTCCAGGCAAACACGCTGTAGGAAAGCACACGGTCACCGCGCGTGAATTCCTCGTCAATACCCAGATAGCGGTCCAACCAACTGCGCGGCATCCCGCCCGCCAGCACGGGCCGGTCCTCGGCCCGGGCATAATTCCCGCGGTGCAACATCCGATCCATATTGAAAGGCATCCGGCAGGTCAGCAGGGAAACCACAACATACGCCACGATGGCCAAGGTGAAGGCGTAAAACCACATCCACTGGCCGTTGACGGGGAACTTGTCGTGATGGGCGGCCAGCCAGGCGGAGTCCATGCCCATGGCCTGCACCCGGGCCACCACGGAAGGCCAGACCTGCTGCAGCAACAAGCCACCGCCGCCCAGCAAAGCCCCCGTCAGCATGGCCGCCCACGCCCCGGCAGTGGTGCCGCGCTTCCAGTACAGTCCCCCCACGATCACCGAACCGGCACCTCCCAGGTAGATGGCCCCGGTGATGCTGAAGAACATCAGAATGTAATCGTTCTGCCGGAAGAACAGACTGAAGACATAGGCAAACACCGCCACCAGCGAGATGGAAATCCGCAGCCAGCGGATGTGCTCCTCAGGCGACAGCGGCCGCTGGCGAAGCGGCAATACCACGTCCTGGATGAGGATGCTGCCCCAGGAATGCAGATAGGTGCTGTCCGTGGAAATCATGAGGAACAGCATGATGGCGGCGAACGCGCCCAGCAGCCCCGTGGGCAGGAAATGCGATACCGCCACCGGCACCGTGACCTGGGTCCGGAGGGTGACATCGGCGATGGCGTCCAACTCCGCCTGGGCCCGGCCCGCACCCGCGGCGAAATCCGGATGATGCATGAACGTGTAGGTTGCGGCCGCGATCAACGCGAGCATGACATACAGCGCCCCCGCCCGCCAGGTGCCCAGGATGCGCCCCATCTTGGCCTCATGGGGACTGACCGCCGCGCAATTGAAACCCTGGTTGCCCTGCCACGCCATGTAGGCATAAACGCTGCCCACGATGCTGATCATCACGTAGGCCAGATTGAAATCCTGGAGCTTCCCGGTGTCGAAGGGATTGAGCAGGGATTCCCCGGGGGCGCGGTTCAACAGGGCCTCCGCGATCTGTTCCCAGCGGAAGGTCAGCAGGATGGCCACCGCGATGGCCAGGTAAATGGCATAGCCGAACAAGGCCTGCACGCAATCCGTCACCATGCTGGTGAGATGCCCGCCCCCCAGCACAATGAGCAGAGCCGCACCCAGAAACAAAGCCATCAGAACGGCAAACGTGGAACAGGTGAATCCGATGCAGACGAAGTGCTCCGGCAGGCCGCAATAGTGGATGAAGAAGCGCGCGCCCACGGCGGGGAAAATGCCGTAGTTCACTATACCGGACAGGTAGGCCAGCAACCCGGTGAAGATGCGGAAGCGGCGGCTGTAGCGAATCTCGAAAAACTGCGCCATGGTGAGGGCGCGCGTTTCCCGGAAACGATAGACGATGTAGCCGGTCAGATTGATGAACAGCCAGATGGGTACGGCGAGGTTCGACCAATGCCCCACCGCGAAACCGGATTTGTAATAGAACTCAAACATGGCCACGACCGTGATGAGTCCCATGGCCGCCATGCCGTCAGAAACGGCCACCAGATAGCGTCCGGCCACCCGCCCGCCCGCCATAAAATCGGCCACGCTTCGCATGTACCGCATGGCGTAGTAGCCGATGCTCATAACACCCAACAACGGGATCAACATCATGACCCAATCGAGCAGAGCAAGTTTCATTGCATCTCCAATTCGACCATCCACAGCAGATCGGGCCGAGCCGCCGAGCCGCCGGACGCGGGCTGCCGCCATTCCATGCCCCGGACCAAGGCCGGGGTAAAGGATACGCAGGTCAGGGCGCCCGTAGAGGCGGTATCAAAACCACCCAGCTTGGTGGTGCGACCATCCGGCAGCAGCCCCCAAATTTCGGCGCGGCGGGAGGCATAGAGCGTGTCCCCTTCCGCATTCCAGTGTGCGGTGACGGAGGACACGATTTGTGGCTGGGCAAAATGCACGCGAATCCAGTGCGCTTCGGCCGTCTCTGCGCTCGCAAAGGCGGCTTCGTGCCAGATGAGACCGACCGTTTCGACGATCCCGTCATGAAGGGGTGCGGTGGTGTAGCCCGAGTAGGCGCTGTCTGCGGTCACGCGCACACCCGCTTGCATGGCCAGATGCTGCAGCGGCGGGGCAAAGATGGCGAATACTTCGTGCTCTCGGTCGGTACGGCCGCCGATTTCCCAGCGGGCGGTCACACGGCGCATGCGTGCGCCTTCCGCTGTGACACGAACCACCTGCTGGGTTTGTTCACCCGGCGCGAGTTTCCATTCCAACCGCTCCGGCGAACCTTCGCACCACACCTGCAACGCAACCGATTGCATCCGCGAACTCCGGTTGCTGGCCGCGAACACAAGTTCTGCCACATCGCCCGTAACGTTGAACCGCCCGTCGGGGCCGTCCAACACTACGGCGGGACGCGCCGGGGGCAGCATCATGCGGGCCAGGTCGTGGGTACGCCCGTTCGCCTGAATTTCCCACGTCAAACGCGTCCACAGACCGGCCCGCGCCTCGTGCCCGGACGGCGCCTCCACCGTGACGCGATGCGCGCGCGCGAGTTCCATCGCCTCCGCAGACGTCGCGCTCTGCCACGGCAGGAATTGCAGCGGTAGTTCGCCCGTCCGCTCCAGCGCAAGCGTCAGGCCCACCGGTTCACCGCGCGACGTGACCGCGCCCGCGTATACATCGGCCACCAGGCCGAGTTCGCGTTCTCGGGCAAACGAGGACAGATTCACCGCGCCCGCGCGGTAGTGTGGATGATGCGAGGCCAGCGACCGGAACCAGTCGGCTTCCTGGGTCAACGCCTCCGGCTTCATCAAGGCCCACACCGCCACTTCACCGGGTTCCAATTCGAGTTCGGGCAACCCGGCGATGGACGGATACACATGCCCCGTCCCCATGGCATAGGCGACGCGATCCGCCACCCCGGCCCTTGGCTGCACCGTGCCCGCAACCTGTCGCACACCGGTGTTGCGCAAGGTGATCCATACCACGTTGCTGGCCAGCGAGCCGAATTGCTCCACCTGGACCTGGGGAGCGGAAAAGGAAACCGCGGGCACCGGTTGCCAGCCCGCCGCGGAGAGCCGGATGGTCAGCGGCAGGTAGCGCCGGAACAACGGCCGATCCCGCTCGTACAGTTTCGCATCCACCCAGTACGGATCGTTGGCGCCGTCGTGGCTGAAGAAGCTCGGCAGCAGGCCCAGGGCCAGACAATCGCGGAAATATTTTTCCATGTCCGCGGAGGACAAATCGGAAAAATGGGTGGCCTGCAAGAAGCCGAAGGGCTTGGCCCCCGACATGGCGCGCCGGTAGTTCCGTTCGCGCTCACTCAGCGGTGTGTACTGTTTTCCGGTGTACCAGGTGGTTTCCTCACCCGGAATATCCAGATAGGGCATGAAGAACGGAAACCGCCAGCACGGGAAATTGCCCATCAGGTACTTGTCGCGCGAGCGCAGATAACCCGCCAGGGCGGCGGTGAATTCCACCGCCTGAATCGGAGTGGCCAGCCCGGGTTTGAGATCAGCCAGCACGAAGGTGCAGGGATAGTCCGCCACCGCGATGGAAGCCGGATTATAATCCAAGGTTTCCATGGCCGACATGGAGTCGAGATAGATGCCGTCGACCCGAGGGTCATCGAGCGATTCCTTGATGAACCGCCACTCCGCCATGGCCCGGTTGACCGGCGCGTTCGAAGTCACCGGCAACTCCGGATCGGTGACGACTTCCATGCGCGCGCCCGTGCTCCACGGGGTGGCGAGGAACTGGATGCGCGGCTGCTGGTCGGCATCGCGGGTGACGCCAAGACGCCCGCCGGATGCGAACTCGCGCTCTTTGCCCACCGCGGTCCGGGCCAACGTCTCCATGCGGTGCAGGGTGGCGGCGCGGTTCCAGTCGGAGGTGTTGGCCAGCGGGAGCCAGTACAACCACGGCTCGGTGTACACCAGGGTCAGCACGCCGTGGGCGCGCGCGGCCTCCACGTCCGAACCGAGCGGGCCGACTTTTTCAAAATACATGAAGCCAAAATCGGCCGGATTGGAGATGCTGGCGATATCGGTGAAGGGCAGCCAGAGGCCGTGCTGTGGCGTGCGCGCGGTCCACCAGTCGGGATCGCGATCATACCAGGATTGCAGGGCGGCGCGGAAGGGCTGGACGGCGGAGCGGGGTTCCGTGCGAAAACGCGCACGCACGGCAGCCAGGCCGGGGAAATGACGGGTGCCCGGCGTGGTGGCAAGATCGTAATGAATCCACAAGGTGCGCGCGTCAGCTTGCGCCTCGATCTGAAGGTGCCTCGGCTCACGTCCATCTGTCTCCGCCACCAGCACGGCCTGTTCCGACGCGATGACTCCGAAGGGATAATATGCACGCCGTTGGTTCAAGCCATAGGGCGAGGGGCCATCCAGCGTGTAGCGACGGCCGGGCTTGAGGGGCTCCGCAAAATACATATCCTCGAACCAGGTCCACGCGCCCTCTGGAAACTGCGCCCCCAGCGAAAGCCGGAAGCACCGATCGCGCTTCGCCTGTACCCACGCGGTGACTTCCACGGCGGACTCCGTGGCGGAATCCACCACGAGAAACCACGCGTCTCCATCCGGGGTCGTGCCGCGCCAGCGCGTGTGCTGACCATCGGACTCCGCAAGCTGCGCCTCGAGTTGCACGGTCTTCCCGGAGTGGACATCCGTCCAGGCCAGCACCAGGTGCGCCGATTCGGGTTGGCCGGGCAGCGTGAGCAACGGCCACGCTGGCAGAGGCGATACCGCACTCCAGGCGCCATCCACATAGTCCTGCTGCAGGCGGCGCGAAAGGCTGGTCGGGGAAAACTGCAGGAGTTCGGAAATATCCGGCAGGGGCGGGTCCAACCACGGGGGAGCGGGCGGTAGCGCGGTCCCCTGGTTGGTCAGGATGCCCTGAACGGGTTGACGGTGGACCACCCGCCACTGGTCGTCGTAGCGCTCCGCCATCCATCGAAACGTGCCCCGCGCCTCGACATTGGGCAGCACCATGGCCGCTTGATTGGCGTGCGCCGCAAACACCACGCTGCCTTCGTTCTCCCATTTCCACGTCTGCTCGCCCGGCGGGTACCGATAGACCGAGGCTCCTTCGGCCATGCGGTCAAAGCCCCACTCGGACCACCCGCCCGGCGTGCCTGCTTCATCAATCAATACACGCAGCCCCGCGGGCGAATTCGTCCCGGGCAGGAGAAAGCCCAGCCGTCCGCCGGCGGTGCGAAAGGGTTCAATCGGTGCCTCCGCCCATGCGGAAACCGAAGCCACGGCCATCAGGAAACACAACGACCGGCCATGGTGCGAAGACATGAATCAATTCCGTTGGGTGCGATGGAAGTGCGGTCTTCGGTCAGGCAATCCGCACCCGCCGACGAGCAAGGCCGGCCATCGTCAGGCCACCCGCCAGCAGCAACGCCGTGCCGGGCTCCGGGACCACGTAGGTATGGAAACTTCCACCCGATCCACCCGAACCACCGTCGGGCACGTAATCCGGCGCGCCATTGTCGCCAAAGGCGATCCAATTGAATTGCTGGTCGAGGCCGGTCAGATTGGCCCGGGCCACGGAGATCTCCAAGTCGTTGGCCAGTTCATTGAAAGAACCACCGCCAATAAAATTCCACGAGAAGGTGGTCTGGTCACCACCGGCGAATGAGAAAGCCGTGGCGCCCTGAATCAGGATATCCGCCCCCACGGAGAACTGACTGCCGCCGCCGATATAACCGGTGGACCGATTCTGATCGATATCGATAAAGATGTTGTAGCGCCAGGCTGAACCAAAACCGGGTCCGTCATAGGTGGTGTAACGAATCAGAACCTCATCGCTGTCGTGGGCCAGGGTAAAGGTCTGAAAATCAACGTCCCCGGCCCCGGCATCCTGGGCATCTGTGGGGTACGACGTCAGACCAGCCCAATCGGTCCGGCTGGCATCCACCGTGATCGTACCGTCGGCAACCGGATTGCTGATCAGGTCACTCCAAGCGACCGTGCAACCCACCGCCAGCCCTGCCGCCACCCCCACGAATGCTTTCATGTTCGATCTCCTTATATTCCACATCTGCCGCCACGCTTAATATTCGGCCACAACCCGGTACACCTTGCTGGTGGCGAATCCCAACGGATCGTACATCAAAAGATCGCTCCCATTCCCGGTCGCCTTGAACCCGGTGTTGGTCCATGTGGAGGGCGTTGGCGCCGCTCCGGATTCCAGCCGGTAATCCGCCAGCGGACTGGAGTTGGCCACGCGGAAGGCGATGACGTTGGTAATGGTGGCGGCGATGAACGCCGGCGTCTCCACCCGCGGTGACAGCGCGTAGGCGACCGGCCCCATGGTTTCGTTGGCCGCCGTGGGATCGGTGTACACCAAGAGACTAAAGGTCTCCTGGGGAAAGACCGGGCTGCCATCGCTGTCAAACACGGCATCCAGCCGGATGGCGTACTCCTGCTCGGTGGTAACGGCAAAATAGGGCGCGATGGAGGCCGCTCCGCCGGAGATGGTGCCGCTGTTGAAAACACCATTGGTCTGCTGGAAGGGAAAGTCGTTCTGCCACCCGGCCTCCGACCCGATGAGGCCCAGCCCGAAAACGTCAAACCCGGTTCCGGTCGTGCCATCGTTATCAAGCGCCAGCATCACACTCGGACTGGCGTTGGGATTGATGGCCGCATGGTACTGCACATGCAGATACAAATTGGTCTCATCGTTCGCCACCTGCAGCGTGGCCAGGTCAGGACCCGTGTCATTATCACCCGAGACATCCATGGCCACCAACGGCACCGCGGACCAGTCCGTGTAGACACCGTCTACCACGATGTTGGTGTAATAGGCCTGGGCAACGGAGGCTCCCGTCAAAACCAGTAGCAGGGCGGATGTAATGGACCGTTTCATCGTTTTCTCCACGGTTGAGTAGGTTGACAACGATATTAATATGATGTATCAAAATTATTGTCAAACG
>CAYTVN010000085.1:0-11476 GCA_964441655.1 uncultured Verrucomicrobiota bacterium
ACTGCATCGGCACCTCCAACCGCCACGGCGCGGCCTCGGTCACCAACTTCGAACTGCTGGCCATGCCGACCAAGGACCGGCCAGCCAACCAGCCCTGGCCCTACTACCCCATGCGCCTGAAGGAAAGCACCTCCCACGAGGAAGGCTGTGAGCGTCACTTCAGCATTTCCACCAAGGCGTTTCTGGGCAAGGACGGCGTACTGACCGGACTACGCACGGTGAATCTGCAATGGGAGCCGCAACCCAACGGAGCGCCGCCGAAAATGGTGGAAGTGCCGGGCAGCGAAAAGGAATGGAAAGCCGACCTCGTGCTGCTGGCCCTGGGCTTTGTGGGACCGGAAGCCGACAGTTTCGTAACCCAGCTCGGTTGCGAACTCGACCCGCGCGGAAATCTGAAAGCGGACGCCAACTACGCCACCACCGTACCGGGCGTGTTTACGGCGGGCGATGCGCGGCGCGGCCAGTCCCTCATCGTATGGGCCATCTCCGAAGGCCGCGAATGCGCGCGCGGGGTGGACACCTACCTGATGGGCTCCAGCCAGTTGCCGACCAAGGTCGGCTACGATTTGCCGCGGGTTTGAGTTCCAAGTCCAACGTTCCAAGTTGGTTTCGCCCAACATGGAACGTGGAACTACTTAAGTGCTTTCGCCATCCGCTCCAAGCCTTCCTGCAGGCGCGCCCGCGGGCAGCCGAAGTTGAGTCGCACAAAGCCGGGTGCGCCGAAATCGAGGCCGTTGGACAGCCCCACCCCGGCGTCCTCGAAAAACTTCACCGGGTTGTCGAGCTCCAGCCCGCGCACATCCAGCCAGGCCAGATAGGTCGCCTGCATGGGCAGCAGCTTCACCCCGGGCAGGCGTTCGGCGGCAAACCGGTACACCAGGTCGCGATTACCTCGCAGATAGCTCAGCAGTTCCTGGCGCCACGGTTCGCCATCGCGATAGGCCGCAGCACAACCGGCATAACCGAAGGCATTGACCTCTGTGATGATGCCCCGCGCGGCGCGCTTGAAGGCGGCCCGCAAGCCGTCGTCGGGAATCACCGCGTAGGCGCAGGCCAGGCCGGGCAGGTTGTAGGTCTTGCTGGGCGACAACATCGTGATGGTGCGCTGGTGCGCGGACAGTCCCAGCGACAGCGTGGGCACATGCGGCACGTCATCCAGGATGAGATCGCAATGGATCTCGTCCGAACACAGGACCAATTCGTGCTCGTCGCAGAAATCGACCAGCCGCGCCAGTTCCTCCTCGCTCCAAACACGGCCCACGGGATTATGAGGATGGCACAGGATAAACAGCCGGGTCTGCGGTGTCACCGCCCGCTCCAGGCCTTCCCAGTCCACGTCCCAGCGTGATCCGTTGGAAACCAGCGGCACCGTCACCCGCTTCCGATCAGAGAAACCGGGTGCGCTCAAAAAGGGCGGATACACCGGGGTGCAGGTCAGCACTTCATCGCCCGGCTCGCCGAAAGCACGGCAGGCCACATTCAACGCCGGCACCAGGCCGGGCAGCCAGACCAGCCAGTCGGAGGAGGCCTCCAACCCGTGCACCCGCCGCAAATAGGACAGGGTTTCCTGCACCACGTCGGCGTAGGGCACCGTGTAGCCAAACACTCCATGATCCACGCGGGTGCGCAGGGCCTCCACCACCGCGGGGGGCGACCGGAAGTCCATGTCCGCCACCCACAAGGGAATCACATCGCGCCCGGCATATTTGTCCCACTTGAGGCTGCCGGTGCCGGTGCGGTCAGGGACGGTATCAAAATCAAAGCTCATGGGGAATTTGTAGGGTAGCGAACCGGCGCAAGCAAGAGTGTCGAGATGGGGCGTCTTGCCGGTGTAGTAGCCGCTCCGCGAGCGGCATCTTCTCTACACCCGCTCAATGCGCACGATTTCGCCTTGATAGGGCCAATCTTCAGCGTTTGCCACCAATCCAGCGCGGACTGGATTATCCCGAACGTAGGCCCACTTCTGACCGTAGCTTTCGCTGCTGCGCAGCAGATGATCGAAAAATCCGGGCTGCCATACCCGAATATCGGGCTGGGCTATACGCAAAGCCTTGGTCACGGCTTGTTTCAGCTGTTTCACACTTTCGCCCAGCATCTGGCTGGTCCCGATCCGCACAAAGAAATGGGCGTGATCCGGCATCATCACGTACCGACCTACGCCAATCCCAAGGGACTCTTGCTTCATCGCGTGTTCACAAAAAGCAACGTGAGCGGCGTCACAAGCCAGGAGAGGCTGACGTTGCCAGGCAACCATGGTGACGAAATAAAGCGCTGGGTCATACGTTGCGAACACCTGGTCCAAACGCCGGGGACGCTTTCGCTTATCGGCTTTGTTCATGTTTCTGCCATTTCACATCATAAGCGAGCGGCATCTTCTTTTCCTGCGCCTCGCGGAGGCGCTACTACACATCTTCCGCGGCACTTCTTCCGCCGCTGATACCACATCCACGTCAGGAATCCACCACCCAGCATCCAGGTGGACGGTTCGGGCGCATCCCGGAATTCCAGCGCGGAGTTCTCGGCCAACTTTTTTTTCTCGGATTGCTCAAGGAAGCGCCACTGAGCGGAATTCTCGACGACGATGTACGAGGTGGCCGGCACCAGAACTCCCGAGGCGCGACTGGCCGCCACCAGCGTGGACAAACTCGGTTGGGCAGCGCCTGGATTCCGCCACCGCGAATGCGACAGCAACCAGGCGCGGGCGCCCTGACGGTATCGCGATTGCAGGGTTTCGGGCCCCATCGTCGCCGCGGATTTTGTGCCGGGATCCAGCACCAGTTGCGGGACATCACCCCGCACCGGCATCCAATGCCGGTTCCCCTCCAACTCCAGTTGTGTCCACGAAAGCGGTTGATCCGCTGGCCGCTCGCGGCCATTCCAATCCACGGTCTGTATCGAACCATCTGGACGTGAAAGTACATAGCCATCCAGTCCGGGCCATGAGGAAGCATAGAACGCAAGATCCGGATCGGCGGCAGGCGTATTGGTGGCCGCCGACACCACCAGCACCCGCGGAAAGGCGTCGGGCTGGTTGCTCTGCCACCATTCCAGCGCACCCTTCACCGCACGGTCCCGGCAGAATCCACCGCGCGCGGGCAGACGACCGCCGGTCAGCTGTTCCTTCGCCTCGCGAAGCGAAACCGGGACGCGTGAAAGATGTTCGATTTCGAAATTCGCCAGGCTCACCACACAACGATCCACGTCCAGTTGGCGCGCCGCCGCCTCCACCTGCGGCCACACCTTGTCCAGCGGCACCCCTTCTGCGCTGCGATCCACCAGCACGTGCAGGTAGGCGGAACGCTCCACCGCGGGCTGCGCCCGCCATGCTTCGGGGGCCACCAGCCACAGGCGGCCCGCCGGATCGTCCACGCTAAAGCGGTCGGCCGTGCGCGCCTTCACCGCCACGGGCACCACGCGCTCACCAATGGCGATAGGCGCGGCGAACCCATCGGGGGCCAGAAACTCGATCTGCACGGTGCGAGTTTCGTTGGTGGCGAACGGGAATACGCGCAACTCAACGGTGGCGGGATCGCGGAATATCAATAGACCGGGATCGCGCCGGGTCTGGTCGCGAATCATTTCGTAGACCCACAGCGCGGTCTTTTTCTCGAATAGCCGGCCGGGCACGCGTTGGCCTTCCACCTCCAGCCAGAAGCCGGATACCCACGTCCCGGGCGGTACGTGGATGGGCGCCACGAATTCGGAGGACGCCGGGCCGCGGTTGGTCAGCTGCACCGTAACCAGGCGGCGTTCGACCTCATCTTCCACCGTCACCTCCGTTTGCAGCGAGGTGATCACCACGTCGTGGGGAACTTCGGCGGGCGGGCGGGTCCGGCCCCACAGGGTGCGATTTCGACCCCGGCCCAGCAGCGGGTTGGTCATCCGCGACTCATCGGGCGGTTCCAGTTCGTGTCCGGTGAAGGCGCGGTGCATATCCTGCATGCGCGCCTCCGGCAGCACCAATCCGCCAAACACCACCTGGCTGTAGTACTCGGTGAGAAACGGAAGTTGGAGTCCGGCCTTGAAATCGCGCAGGTTGCTCAGGCTGCGGGTCACCGCCGAAACATCACCGTGAAACGTGTGCTGGCCCGCGGTCGGCTCATAGAGATAGTCGAGGGCGGATTGCAGCGCGACGCGATCCTGGGCGGCCCGCGTGGCGATCAGGCCAGGCAGAACCAGCACGGCCAGCAGGGCGGCGATCCGCCATCCACGTGCGCCCTGGGCCGCCTGCCAGCCGTCCCGCAGGACGGACACATGAATCAGGCACAGCGCGGTGGGCACCAGCATCAGAAAACCCGCGCCCATGGCAATGACGGCCAGCAGGGCCAGGGGCAGGAAGGGAAGAAAGACCACGAAGAAATAGAGGGTGAACGGGAAGGCCGCGCACTGGAGCAACCAGACCAGCCGATGGCCGACCCGGGGACCGGCGCCCGGCAGCAGCAGGACCAGACCATTCAGCGCGGCCAGCACGTAGACGGCGATGGATTGGAAATCCACGGGAAAAGGCAGATAGGCGTTGAGCCACAAGCCACCCAGCGGTCCGGCCACTCCGACCAGGGCGATGAGCAGCAGGCGCCCGTGTCCACCGGCGCGGCGGATGGCCAGCCAGCCCGCGGCGAGCAGGCGCAGCAAGGCCCCGGTGAGCACCAGCGTGGAGAGCGCGATGAGCAGGAAGACGATCACCTCCGGCATATCGAACCAGATTCGACGGGCCCGCATGGCCAGGTGAAGGATGACGTACCAGACGGCGGGAATGGCCAGCAGCAGAATCGCCGTGCGCCCGAGGTCGCGAGCCATCCGCATGCGGGTGGGAAAGCAGGCCAGCAGTAATGCGGAGTGGAATACGGCGGGCATGACCAGCGCAAATTGATGATAAAGCACGCGCTCCGGCGGCATCATCCAGAAGGCCACCGTAGTTGGAATCAGGCGATCCAGCCACGCCACCGTCATCCATAGATAGCCGACGTGGGCCAGCAGCAGCGGTACAGCCAGGGTCCACTTCAGCACGGCCTGGCGTGCGCGAAGAAATCCGTAGACGCCCAGTTGAATGGCCATCAAGGCAAGGGCATAACCGCCGAACGCGTAGGCCTGATGCCGCTGCAGGTCCGACATTTCGCCCGCCACGAGGTGAAACGAGCGCAGATTTAAGGCGGCGAGAATGATCTGGGGCAACAGGTAGACCCACAGCAGGACAGCGGGACGCCGCCAGGTGGCGGGCACGATATCGCGGATCTCAGACGGGGTTTCGTTCACGGCACACCATCCTTTCCCACAGGGCATAGGTCATCACCAGCACGGGCAGAAAGATGGCGACTCCGGTCACCGCATGCAGGGTGTTGTGGAGATACACGGGCAATCGTTCCGCGATCAGCAGCTCCACCAACAGGAGGCCGGCCAGCCGGGCGCCATTGGCGAACACGGTAAGCGACCAGGCCAGCAGTGGAATCAGCCACGCGGTGCGCAGTCGTTTACGGAACGACACCCAGAGCAGGAGTCCGGCCAAAAGTCCGATAAAATCCGCGCCCGAGCAGCCGGGGATCACGCGCAGGGGGAAATCCGGGTGCAGCAACACCGGCGCGGCCTCGGCGTCCAGGGTCACCGGCACCCCCAGCATATAGCCGGCCAGTCGGGCGGCGGGCACGGTGAGCAGGAGCAGGTGCGCGGGATCTGCGCGCAGCCCCGTCGGCAGCAGAAAGGCGACCGCCAACCCCAACAGAAGACCCATCACGTCGCGTCGCGTCCAGCTAGACATGGTCAAAGGGTGCGCCTTTCGCCGCAGGCCGCCAAGCGCAATTCGAGCCGGTCGCTTTACCCCGAACCGGCGCGCTGGTATGATCAGGCTCAACTTCAGGGGTAATCACAATGCGAACTTCCTATCTTCTTCCGGTGGTGGCGGCGATGGTTCTGCTGGGCTCGGGTTGTGCATCCATGTACTACGACACCATGGAGAAGATGGGCGTTCACAAACGCGACATCATGGTGGACCGGGTGGAAGGCGCGCGCGACTCCCAGAAAGAGGCCAAGAAGGAATTTGCCAACGCACTGGAGCAGTTCAAGAGCGTGGTCAGCGTCAAAGGCGGGGACCTGGAGGCCAAGTACAACAAGCTCAATGCCGCACTACAGAAGAGCGAGGCGCGGGCCGACGATGTGCGCGATCGCATTGCTTCGGTGGAGTCCGTGTCCGAGGCCCTTTTCAAGGAATGGAAGGCGGAGCTGAAGCAGTACAGCAACGCCGAGTTACGCCGCTCCAGTGAGCAGCAACTCAAGGACGCCCAGACCCGCTACCGGGGTCTGATGGCCGCCATGAAGCAGGCGGAGTCCCGCATTGATCCCGTGTTGCAACCGCTGCGCGATCAGGTTCTTTACTTGAAGCACAACTTGAACGCCAAGGCCATCGGGGCGCTGTCCAGCGAGGTAACCGCCATTGGCGCGAAAGTAGACGACCTGGTGCGCGATATGGAGACTTCCATCAAAGAGGCGGACGCGTTTATCGCAACGCTGGGCAAGGAATAGTTCCACGTCCCAGGTCCAAAGTTCCAAGTCGACTTTGGGTGTGGAACCAGGAACGTGGGACTACTTTTTCAACACGCCGGCCAGCAACTTCACGGCCTCCTGCCCGCCCTTGCTCTGCACGAAGCTCAGGATGACGGGCACGAACTTGCTGATCATCTGCGGGTCGAGTTTGAGCTGGCTGAAGCCGCCCGCGAGGGAGGCCAGATCGGCCAGGCCACCGGCCTTTCCACCGCCCAAGGCACCGGCCAGGCTGCCCAGCAACTTGCCCGCTCCACCCGCTTCGGGCGCGGATTTGATTAGATCCTGAAGGCCGGGTACGGCGGCGGACACCTTGCTGAAATCGCCGCCCAGCTTGCTTTGGGCCAGTTTCAACAACAGTCCTGCCCCACCCTTGGCCTGACCTTCCTGGACACCCAATTGCGACACCAACTGCGTGATTAATTCATTCATTCTTCAATTCCTTCATGCTGCGTTATCTTCCCACCACGTGATGAAGCAGGCTGCCGAGCCAGGAATGGCCCAGCCAGTTTTCATGCCCGGCCAGAAACGCGGTAATCATGGCGCTGAAGGCCAGCACGGCGGTGCGCAGGCCGCCAGCGATCGCGCCCCCCGTTTGCGCCAGTCCCGCATACTTGGTTTCCAGCAGATTCACGAATTTCGTGCGCACCACGCGCAGCACCGACCACGTGCCCAGCATGGTGGCCACAAATCCCACCGGACCGGAAACCGCGTCCCCGGCGTAGACCACCTTGCTGATCAAATCGCTGACCACGCTGTACAGTCCACAGCCCGCCAGCAGGGCCACCCCCACCCGCACGAGCCGATAGGCCTCATCGGCCAGGCCGCGGGCCCGCCCGCGATATGCACCGTAAGCCACGTAGACCGCCACGATTCCATCCACCGGACTCATGCGGGCTCCACCAGGCCGTCAGAGCCCTTCTTCCACGGCGACCAGCACAGTCCGACGGCGCCGATCATGATATCGGATTTGCGCGGTCGGATCTGGGCCTTGGTGACCTCCACAGTGCCCGGCTCAAATTGACTTTGCAGCGCGGCGCTTTCCTGCTCGAACTGTTGCTCCATGGCCTGCAACCGCTCCTGAAGTACGGCGACCGACTCCCCGGCGCGCTCCACATCCGCCGCCTCTTTGCCAATCTTGCTCGCACTGCGCAAGGTGGACGTCGCCCGCCCCAGATTGCTGGCACTGGCCATGCGGCGTCCCATCAAAGCGCCCAGGATGGTGGCGCCCACGCCCAGCGCGGTCTGTATTTTCTGCTGACCGGCCTGGGCTTTCTCACGCTCCACCCGCTCGCCCGCCCGGCGCAACTGATCATTCAGCGTCTGCAGTTTGGGCGCATATTTGGTTTTGAGTTTGGTGATCTCAACATCCCGCTTTTCGCGCAGGATTTGAGCCACCCGGGCTTGAAAATCACCTTCGCTTTCACCCGGCTTGGACGAGAGTTTCAGCGCCGGGCAACTCAGCAGATCAAGCGTGACATTCTGGTAGAGGTGCGCGATCAGCGTTTTCTTCCAACCCTCGGCATTCTGCTTTCGCGTGGCCGCCGTGGGCAGACCGGCAAACTTGGCCCCGACCTGGGGCTGGCCGTCCAGCTCCGATTTGGGGTCCATCAGGGCTTCCGCTTCTTCCCACACCGCAAAACCGTCCTCGCCCACCGGGGCCAGGTGCCCGTAGGTGATCCACAGGTCGAGAGCCGCCTTGGCATCCACAAAGTGCAACTTGCTGATGCCGATGACCGAGCCGCGATACACGAGGTCAGCGGCCGGATTCTTTGGCCGACGAAAATACTCGGGAATTTCCGGGGGCAGAACGGGCCGGGTACCGGCATCGGCGGCGGGGGCTGATGAGGCGATCGGGGCCTCAAAGCCCAACGATGGGGATTTCGATACCGATTCCGATACCGACGCCGACCCCGAGCCGGCGGAGAGCTGTTTGATCTGGGGCAGGGTCATGGGACCGCGCAGATACGACAGCGCCCAGCGGCTCTGGAACACCACCGGCTGGTCGTCGTGTACGTTGCGCATCAGAAAGACACGGTTGCCCAAGCCGGCCAGCATTTGCTCCATTTGGGTATAATTAAAGGGCTCGCCAGTACTGCTGGCTGCCCCCTCCAATCCTTCCATGACGCGAACTTTGTCGCGCTCGGTCTGCAACCTGCCGATCCACCACGTGCCCGCATTGGCTAGGCCCTTGTAATCAAGGTCCACCGGATTCTGGGTGGACAGCACAATACCGAGCCCGAAGGCGCGTGCCTGCTTGAGCAGGGTCAGCATCGGCACCTTGGACGGTGGATTGGCGATGGGCGGGAAATAACCATAGATCTCATCCATGTACAGCAGAGCCCGAAGACTGTTGGTGCCGGATTGAGCGCGCACCCAGGCGAGCACCTCATTGAGCAAAATGGTTACAAAGAACATCCGCTCCGCCTCAGACAGATGCGCGATATAGATTACAGATATTCGAGGCTTTCCCTCGACCGTATAGAAAAGCCGCTGAATATCTAGAGAATCGCCCTCCATCCACGCAGAAAAACCCGGCGATGCAATTAGATTGTTCAAGGCCATCGCCAAACCGAAGCGTTCCTTGGCCGGATAAATATTTTCAAGGTCGAATACGCCAATCTTGTCAAACGGCGGTTTCTGAATTTCCTGAATGATGCCTGCGACATCGAGATTTCTCCCCTCGCGCCAAGCCCGATCAAAGATATTAGATAATAGAATGTGCTCACGACTTTGCATCGGATCCGCATTAATGCCCATCAGCCCAAGCAAGCCAGAAACTGCGGAAGCGATGCGATCCCGCAAAGCACTCTCGTCCTGCACGAATTCGGATGGCGGAGCTGAAAATGCGCGGAGGATCTGTAATGGACGCCCAGCACTGTTGCCTGGGGTGTAGATGGCCATATCTACTTTGTCTTTCAGCTTCTGAATGCGCGCGCCGTCTTGACCCCATTCGGCCAGTCCTATTTCCCATGTCTGGGCCGTCTTCGCAGCAAAATCGTCGGGGGTCAGGCCTGTTCGTGCCGCCTCAGCTTCATCAATCCATGGCCGGAAATCCGCCGCCTTTAATTCCGGGAAGCCTAGCAACAAATTACCCAAGTCGCCCTTAGGGTCGATGAGAATAGACGGGATACCATCTATGGCTGCCTCCTCGATCAGGGCCATGGCCAAGCCAGTTTTACCGCTGCCCGTCATCCCCACGACGACCCCATGTGTAGTCAAATCTTTGGAGTCATAGAGAATCGGTTTCTCTATGCTCTGCCCGCTGCTCTGGTCGTATTCCTTGCCCAGATAAAACGCGCCGAGTTTTTCGAAGTCCTGCATGTTGTGTGCTCCTGTTGTAACCGCCCCACCCCGCAACAAAAAACGGGCGACCCTTGCGGGCCGCCCGTTAAATTACCCGAGCCGGGAATTTATTACAGCTGATAAGCAAGCGCACCGATCACGGTCGTGTCGCTCTTTTCGCGATCCACGGCGGGCGTACTGTCATAGGCGTTCTTCACCACGAGGCGAAGGGAGGCCGCGCTATTGATGGCCGCTTCCACACCAATTTCGCTGTTCAGCAGGTAGTCATCGAAGTCGTCCACCACGGGCAGATACTCCAGCGCCTGCCAGCACTTGGCGGTGGGACTCAACTGGCGGTCGTAGCGCTCGCCGAAACGCAGAGCCAGGTCATCGTTCTCGTCGTCGCCCACTTCCTCGCGAATGTAGGCGGGACCGGCTTCCACGCCCAGCGTGGCCCGATCATGCTTCATCAGGTAGTAGCCTGGGCCCGTGGACAATACGGCACGATACTTGATGTCCGCAATTTCATCGTGCAGGGCGGTCAGGTTGGCGAACACATAGGCGCGCTCGCTGATGAGATAGCGGTAATCCGCCACACCCTTCACGTTGTTGTTGTTCTCTTCGCCGTCATTCTTGCCGTAGGCGAAGTCCACGCCGAGACGCAGCGTGTAATCCTCGCGCTTGCGGTCGTGCAGGGCGCTGGCCGTGGTCAACAGCGTGTCGCTGTTGCCGTCGGTCATGGTCACGCCGAGGGCGATGGAGTTTTCCTTGGCCTTGACCGGCACCAGGTCGGCCGCCGTCGGGGCAGCCGCCACTTTGGAGGCGGAGGCGCGGGCGTCATCCTGGGCCTGTGCCACGGAGACGGCGCCGGCCAGCATCATCAACATCATCAAGTTCTTCATGGTAAATTCCTTTTGCCTGGTCGCTTACTTTTTCTTCAACAAATCCCGGATTTCGGTCAACAGCACGACATCTGCCGCGGGGGCCGCCGGGGCCGCGGGCGCGGCGGCTTCCTTCTTCTTCATGGTGTTCATGGCTTTGATGACCATAAACAGGGCAAAGGCCACCAGGGTGAAGTCGATCAACGTATTGACGAATGCCCCGTAACCAATGGCCACTTCCTTGACCGTGTCCGACCCTTCCACCAGCACCAGCTTCAGGTCTTTGAAATCCACCTTGCCCAGCACCATGCCGATGGGCGGCATGATGACATCGTTGACCAGCGAGGTGGTGATCTTGCCGAAGGCCCCGCCGATGATCACGCCCACCGCGAGATCGACCACGTTGCCCCGCATCGCGAACTCTTTGAACTCTTTTACCAGACTCATACTACTGCGCCCCTTCCCTTGTTAATTGGGAGGCCGAATATACCCCAGCCTGCACATCTGTAAATCACGATCCCACCCCGGCCGCGGCCGGTAGAATTCGCTTGGTTCAGGCTGGACGACCGGTATCCTCGGGGAAATTTTAGCCGGGCACAGCCTCTGGATTCCGGGGCGCTGGCCCATCACCTGAGGACGTTATGGCCAAGTACATCTTCGTGACCGGCGGCGTGGTTTCATCGTTGGGCAAGGGAATCACCGCGGCCTCGCTGGGCCGCCTGCTGATCGACCGCGGGCTCAACGTCCGCATGCTGAAGATGGATCCCTACCTGAACGTG
>CAYTVN010000086.1:0-11461 GCA_964441655.1 uncultured Verrucomicrobiota bacterium
AGGACGATGCTACGTGGATGACAGGTGTTCATGCTCAGTGTCCTGTGGTGGTGGAAGTCGGAATGAGTTCGGTGGTCGGCGCGGGCGGCACATGCTTGCGGATCAGCCAGTTCTGCTGGATGCCCTGGATCAATCGCTCCGCCTCGCGCAGCGTGGCCTGGGATTGCACCACCATGCCCGGCAGGTCCTCCACTTCGCGCCCGACGGTCTGGGCGGCGGCCGGCAACTGCGCCGTAGTGGCCTTCACGTCAGCCAGGATTTTCTGCACTTCGCCCAACGATGTATTGACCTGCTCCAGGATGCGCGTGAGTTCGCTGGCCAGGGCGGGATCACGCAGCAGCTGGCCGGCCGAGCCTTCGCCCCGCTCCAAGCCGGCGGTAATCTGCTCCAGGTTGGCTAGCAGCTTCATCAAGGGTCCGTTGGTGCTACGCAAATCGGCGGCCAGCGCGGTGTATTCCTCGATGGCGGGCACGGTGGTTTCCTGCAGGCGCTTCAGGATGTCCTGGGCGATTTCCGTGATTTCGGTGTCCTTGGACACCACCAGCGGCATCTCTAGTTCGCGCTCCGGCCCCTTCCCCTGCGTGATCTCTACGTACGCATCACCGGCGATGCCGTACTTCTTCCTCACGATGGCCTTCGAATCCAGGCGCACGAAGCGGATGAAATCGCCTTTCACAGTGAGCCGCCCGCGCATGCGGCCATCCTCCCGCACCCGGATGCCGGTCACCGAGCCCACCGTGGTGCCCAGGATCTGGACCTCGGCCCCCTTCTGCACGCCCAGCGAGCCTTCCTCGGGGAACGACAGGCGCAGCTCATATACCGGCGTAAACCATTCCTGGGCCTTGCCGGCCAGGATGATGCCGGTGATCAGGGCGGCCACCACCAGCAGGACAAAACCCCCGACGATCTCGTTTACGTAGCGGAATTTGAATGGTTTGTTCATGGGTTCAGATGCGCGTGATGTTTCCGGTCTCGACACTAAATTGCAAGGTTGGCTTGAGTCTTTCCGCCAAGCCGGCCAGGCCTGACGCCTGAATCCACATCACCGCCGCCCCCTCCTGGCGGAGCCGGTCCACCTCGGACCACAAAGGCTTATGCCACGCCACCGGCATATCCCGGGTGGGATTCTCCAGCAGAACCAGTTGGCGCGGGATCAGCAACGCGCGCACCCATTCGGCCCGGCGGAGTTCCGATACTGCGACGTGCGCCGGACGGCCCGCGGGCAAGCCGGGCATGCCCAGCCGCTGGGCCAGGACATCGGCCTGACGATAGGCCTCCCCGGCCTCCAACACGCTGTGGTAGCGGGCGGCCAGGGTTACATTTTCATCCACATCCAGATTGCTGATCCAGCCCGGTTCGGCGAAGACCCGCCCGATGCGGCTCCGTGCGGCGGCGACCTGCCCCGCCGTGCGCTCCGTCCATGATTGGTTTTCAAACAGGACCACGCCGGCATCCGGATCGAGCATCCCGCTGGCCAGATCGGCCAGGGTGCCGGGGACCTGTCCCGCAGCCACATCAAATAGAGCCAACTCGCCAGCCGCGAGCTCAAACGAAAGGTCGTGCACCGTGATATCGCCGCCCGAGGTGGCAGCGCGTTGAACGGATCGAAATTCGAGAAGGGTGCTCATTACAAGTAGGTCACCAGCGAAACCAGGGCGGAGGTTATAAAAAGGGCGATCATGGAACGGACCACGGCCCGGGAGGCGGCCTGCGGCACTTCGGTTGCGGCCCCCTGCACACTCAGGCCTTCGGTGCAGCAGATCACGCCGGTGAGCAGTCCGGGCACAAACGATTTGATGAGCAGGTTGATGACGTCCGCCTTGGTCATGGAGGAAAAGAAGCTGTCCACAAATACCGAGGGTCCGCCGGTTTGGGCGCCCAACAGCAAACCGCTGGTGAACCCGCTCAGGGAGGCCACGGCCACGAATATTACGGTCAGGCAGAAAATGGAAAGAGCGGCCCCCAGCACTCGCGGCAGCACCAGATACAAGAATGGATCCAGCCCCTGCGCGTCCAGCACGCGCACCTCGCCGTTCACCTTCATGCTGGCCATTTCCGTGGCCATGGCGGTACCGCTGCGGCCGATGACCACGAAGTTGGTGAGCAAGGGGCCGATCTCCCGGATCAACACCATGACCAGAATGGGCCCGAGCAAATCGCTCTGCCCGAACTTGCGCAGGAAAACCTGGGCCTGCAACACCACCGACAACCCCACCAACAAGGCGATAAAGACCACGAAGCGGGCCGCCTCGTATCCGGTGAAAAGAATCTGGCGGGCCAGCACGTTGCGCACCGGGCGCGGCCAATGGCGCGGTTGCACGGCCGCCTTCAACACGGCATAGGCCACCGCCAGCAAATAGGTGACGGACCGGACTCTGGTCAACGTATGGTGCCCGAGGGCCGCTAAACCCTTCATAGATCGCATAGAATGATGTACCAGCACTGTTTTTCCAAGAGCACAATGTTAGGCTCTGCACATGAGCGCAACCCAACCCCGCCTGAATCTATTCGTCGGCCGGCCGGAATTTTCCGCCGCCCTGCGTGATGAACTGATCGCCGGGGGAGCCACGGCGCGCATCGTGGTTCCCGGCCTGGTGGCGGGCGACCGGCAGCCACCGCAGCCCCTGATGTTCGAGCATCAACGACTGCCGGAGGCCGGTTTCATTCCGATTGCGTCGTTGAAACCGATTGCCGACGCCACCTGGCATGCGGTGATGGGCACGGTGCTGGCCGCCCTGCATCGCTGGACCGTGCATGCCTGGGGCCTGCCCAACGACCAGCAGGCGCGGGTGGATGGCGTGGCCCATACCTTGCTGCGCCTGGCCCGCAAACTGGGCCCCCGCCTGGACGACCTGCATCGTCCGCCCCACCGGGCGGAAAAGATGGACGATGTCCTGGTGCTGCAACTATGCCTGACCCCGGAAGGTTTATGGCACAGCACAGCCCCCATGTCGGATCTGAGCTGCCGCCAGCCGGGAGGCGCGGTTCGCATGAAGGACGATCCCCAGGCGCCCTCCCGTTCGTACTTAAAAATGGAGGAAGCATTCTATCGCCTGGGCGAATGGCCGACGCCGGGCCAGCGGGTGGTCGACCTCGGGGCGGCGCCCGGGGGCTGGACCCTCGCCTTTGCCAAACGCGGATGCCACGTGATCGCGGTGGACAACGGCCCGCTAAAATTGCCCGCGCCCGGACCGGACTGGGGTACCATTGAACACCGGACGACCGACGGGCTGACCTTCATGCTGCCGCCCGGCACCCCGCCGGTGGACTGGCTGGTGGCGGATATGCTGGTGCCGCCCGCCCGCGCCACGGATATGCTGCGCGCCTGGCTCCAGGGTCCGTCCATGCGGCGCTGGGTCATCAACATCAAGTTGCCCCAAGGCCCGCCCCTGGCCGCGCTGCGACCACTGCAGCAGCTGCTGGCCCAGCACAATGAATTCCACTCCTCCTTCCGCCACCTCTACCACGATCGCGAAGAAATCACCCTGCTCGGCCAAGGGGCCCCGGCGTAGTCTATCGGGGATGACCCGATAGACGAGTGATGGTAATTATGCCACACTAAATCGAATGAGCGAGAATCCATGGGATGACTTGGCCCCGCTATTTGCCAGCGAGGTCAACTCGATGGAACCGCCCCTGGGGGTGGCGGACACCATCCTGCTGGCTTGGCCGCCGATCTTGGATTATCTGCTCGCCAAGCTGGGAACGTTGCGCGGCAAGCGCATTCTGAATTATGGCTGCGGGGCCGGCCATTTCTGCCGCCGGTTGTCCATGCTGGGCGCGCACCCTATGGGCCTCGACACCTCACGCGCGATGATCGAAGCGGCCCGCCGTATCGCCGCACCCGAAACCACGCTGCGCCAGGGCGGCATGGAATGCCTGCGGCCCGGCGAACAATTTGACGCCATCACGTCCATCATGACGCTGCCCTTCATCGCCGACCCGGAACCCATCGTGGCCCGCTGGCGCGAACACCTCGCACCGGGCGGCCTGGTGGTGATCGCCATGTTTAATCCCAGCTTCGTGCGTGACCTGCTGCGCAGCGGCCATCTTTTCCGGGACTTCGATTCCACCGACCGGCCGCGGCGGGGCATACTTGACCTGACGGGAAAAAATCCGGTGCCGGTTTACATCCGCTATCCCGAGGAGCTGACCTACACCTTCGAGGTCCACGGACTGCACCACACGTTCGAGGCGCGCCCTCCGTTCAGCGCGGATTTTCTCGCCCGCTATCACCAGGCCTTCCCCACCCAGTCGCCGGAATTTCTGATCATGGGCTTCCGGCTCACCTGACCGGATTTATCCCGCACTGACCAGGCTCGGGTCGTACCCCTCGGGGGTTTCATACCCCAGCAGGTTGATGCAGGTCGCGGTCAGGCTGGTGATACCGAGGCATGGGCCGCTTCCAGGGGGTCCGCTCTTCTGTGCCGCGTCGGACAGCCGGATATTCGACGTGCCGGCCGGGTCCCAGATAAAGCACGGGACCGGGTTCAGGGAATGGCTGGTCTTGGCCTTGGGCTGGCCGGTGCGGGGATCCATCACAATCTCGCCCTTCTTGTTCCGCTCGTACATCTCGTCCGCGTTGCCGTGGTCCGCCGTCAGCACCAGGATGCCGCCGGCGGCCTTGATGGCTTCCATCAGCCGACCGACGCACAGGTCCGTGGCTTCCACCGAAATCTCCACCGCCTGCACGTTACCGGTGTGTCCGACCATGTCACCGTTGGGGAAGTTGATGCGGATGAACTTGTGCTTGTTGGCACGCAGGGACTCCAGCACCACGTCGGTGATCTCCGCCGCCTTCATCCACGGCCGCTGCTCGAAGGGCAGCCGGTCGGACTTGATTTCCACATAGTCCTCCAGCCTCTCATCAAATTTGCCCGAGCGGTTGCCGTTGCAGAAATACGTCACGTGCCCGAACTTCTGAGTTTCGCTGATGGCCAGCAGGTTGAGCCCGGTCCCGGTCACGTACTCGCCCATGGTGCGATCGATGGCGGGCGGGACCACCAGGTATTTCTTGGGCGTGTGGGTGTCGCCGTCGTATTCCATCATGCCCGCGAACACCACCTGCGGCTTGGGTCCGCGCTCAAATTTGGTGAAGTTCTCCTCCTCAAAAGCGCGGCAGGTTTCCAGGGCCCGGTCGCCGCGGAAATTGATGATGACCACGCTGTCGCCCTGGTTCAGGACACCCACCGGACGGCCGTCGCGCGCCACCACAAAGGGCGGCAGGTCCTGATCGATCACCGCCGGATTGTCGGCCCGGTACTTCTCAATGGCCGCGCGGGCGGACGGGAACTGCGGCCCCTCGCCTTTCCAGTGAATGGCCCAGCCTTTCTTGACCATGTTCCAGTCCGCTTCGTAGCGGTCCATGGTGATGACCTGGCGCCCGCCGCCGGAGGCGATGGCGTAATCGAAGCCGCCCGTGCTCAACTCTTTCAGCGTGGCTTCCAGCTGATCGACATACACCAGGGCCGACTGGGGTGGCACATCGCGCCCGTCCAGCAGGATGTGCACGCGCACCCGCTTCACCCCCACCGCACGCGCTTCCTTCAACATGGCCAGCAGGTGGCGGATATGGCTGTGTACGTTGCCATCGGAAAGCAGCCCGATGAAATGGAGCTGGCTCTGGTTCTTGATGGCGTTGGCCGTGAGTTCTTTCCACGTGGCGCCCTCAAACAGCGCGCGGCTGTTGATGGCGTTCTCCACCAGGCTGGCGCCCTGGCTGAACACGCGCCCGGCCCCGATCGCGTTGTGGCCGACCTCGCTGTTGCCCATGTCCTCGTCGGACGGCATGCCGACCGCGGTGCCGTGCGCCTTCAATTCAGTGTAGAGCGCGTTCTTCTTGAGCCACTCCCAATTCGGCTTGAAAGCGGAGGCCACAAAGTCGCCCTCCTTGTACTTGCCGATGCCGGTGCCATCCATAATGGCCAGCACAACGGGACCGCGGGGCTGTCGGAACGTCTTCGATTTCTGCAGCGTAAGCATGATGCGTCTCCTGGATAAAAAGTGAGCCGATGGTAGTGGTTTTTCCAGGCGTTGGAAGTCGCAAAACGGCCATTTTCCAGGCGTTGGAAATCGCATTGCGCGGACGGGCCTGGATTTGTAGCATTTCGCCGTCATCAGGAGCGCGCCAGAAACTCATGCGTCAGCGACGTCGAGCCAGGGAATACACCCCCATCCTCAATGCGGGCCGCCTGCGTATTGACTGGCCCACCCGCGACCACAGCACGGCCAACCTGCTCAAATTCGCCGCCTTTGTGGCCGCCCTGTTCGGTCTCTTTATGCTGCTCTACAACCTACAGGCCCGCTTTTTGACGTCGATGAATGCGCGCGCCCAGACCCCGCAATTGAACGTCCGGCCCTGAGCGCGAAAGGCGCTACGGCGCAGGCTCGACCAAGCGCACGGTGTAATTGATTTCCGCCTCGCTGCGCGCGGCCAGCTCCAGATCGAAGGCGAGCAATGGACCCCGCCGCTCCACGCTGCGACTCGCCCGCACCAGGTCCCACGCCAGCGGCACGGCGGGCCGGTCCACCACCGTCACCTTGACCGCCGTGGGCAGGGCATTGGCCAGTTGCAGGGTGAACGTTTGCTCGGTGGAACCCGCGGTGCCCGGCTGGCGGGGGTCCGCACGCCGACTGGCCGTCACCCCGCGCGATGGCCCCAAGCTCACCCGCACCTCGCGGCCCGGTTCGGTATGGTCCAAACGCGCCTTCTGATAGGGCCCGCCACGCACGCCGCCCAGATAGATCAAGGCGTCGCCCGGCGGCAGGGCCTGGCCCAAACCATGCGCGGCATCGTTGGGCAACACCAGGTAGCGGGTCAGCGGCTGCCATGGTTCGCCCTCGCCGCTCGACATCAAACGCGTGTCCAGACTGTACAGCCGATCCGCGGCCTGGCGACGGGTGGCCGCGCGGCGCACCGAGACTTCGCCTTGAGCAGGCAGGCTGACCGGAACCGGCAGGGTATAGGCGCTCACCGCGGATTCCGCCGTCGGTGTTCTTCGCCACCGGTCGGCCAGCGGGCTCCAGTCATCCAACTCCAGCAGCCCCGGGGCTTTGGGCTCGGTAACCGCCAGTTCGCGTTCACCCACCAGCAGAACCTGGGCCTCGGAATAGGCCCGGCCGGTCGCATTGGACAGTTGCACGGAACCCTGCAAATCGAGGGACAGCGGCTCCAGATGATTGGCGATGTCGCCCCGGATGATGATCTCGTAGTTGGCCCGCCAACTCATGCCGCGGACCTGATAAATGACTTCGACCCAGCGGGTACGCGGAGAGGCCGCCTCCAGACGGCATCGCACCGCGCCATCGCGGGCGGACTGCGCGGTTGCCCGCAACGGCTGGTCGGGACGCCAGCGGAACAACTTGCCCCTGGGTGGCGCGGAGGTGGTGGTGCCCAGCCGCTGCCAGTCCAATAGTTTGACCCCCTGCCGCTCGCCGCCGACCTGCAGGGTGCTCAGGTCCGCGCTCGCGGGAATGCCGTCGAGGTCAACCTCCACCTGGGTGGAGGGAAAGGCGATTTCACGCAGCTCGCGCACCACGCTGATTTCGGGCCCGATCATGATGCGCACATCGCGCGCCACCACGTCGGCCCGGACCGGTCCCGCGGCCAGCACCGCCAGCAGAAGGATCAAGGTTGATCGCCACACGCGGGGAATCCTCACCAGCGATACCGCACCGTATAGTGGATGGAGCGACGCCCGCCCGGCTTGAGTTCCGGCCGGAATTCGATGGTTTGCTGGCCGGTGGTTTCGTAGTCGAGATCGGACTTCACGATTTCGTAGTCGGACCAGCGATAGAGATGTTCCACCACCCGTACCACCACGGTTTGATCGGAATCGTTGGAGAGGCGAATTTCGAAGGACTCCTCGTATTCGCGCAGGGGCTTGACCTCGCTGTAGCCGGTGCGCTCGCGTTCTCCGCGCAGGCCACGGGCCGGGCCCAGGCGAAGATGGCCCTGGCCGCCCTGCTTCACCGGCAACAGGTAATCGCGGCCCACCAGGTCCACCAGGTCACCCTCTCCGCGCTGATACAGGCTGGCCCGGCCGGGGGGCAGGTTCTGGCCCAGACCGTTGGGCGCGGTGTTGTCGAATTCAAGGTGGGTGTCCACGGTGGTGCGGTACTCCGTGCCATAGCTCCAGTCGTTGCGGCGATTGCGCTGGAAGCGGTCGAAGCGCACCCCGTCGTACACATAGAAACGCGACACCGGCAGCCGTTCCACGGCCACCATCTGCACCTGCACTTCATCGCCATCGCCCAGGTTCACCGGGCGGGGCACTTCGTACGTTTCCACTGCGGCCAGGCTGGCCACCGCCAGTTCGGTCCGGGGCTCGCGTCCACCATACGGGTAACGCTGGGGCGGCGCGGCGGTGGGATCGTTGGCCCGGCTGGCGGCGGAGGCTTCCTCGGCCACCACCGTGCCCTGTTCGGTCAGCACCAGCTTCACCCGGGCCTCCCGAAACGCGCCCCCGGTCTGGTTGCGCAAGGCCACCCGCGACGAGAGGCGCACCGACTGGCCGTCTTCCGCCAGCAACAGATCGTAGGCCGCCCGCCAGCTCAGTCCGTCCGTGAGATAATTCAGGCGCACATTCTGCGGGCCTTCCGCGGGGGCGCGAATCTGCCAGATCAGCGTGGGCTCCAAGAACGCGTTGCGTTCCGCCTCGGGAAAACTCACTTCGTGGATGGCCTGCCACTGGGGGAAGGACAGCAGCCCGCCGTCCGGTTGGATCAGTTGCAGCGCGCCGGACTCCGGCTGGCCCGACCAACCGGCGGACAAACGGCCCTGGCGCACGCCATCCGCCACCCGCACCTGAACCGGCCGGTTGTGGTAGCGTTGGAGAATCCGCGCCGGCTCCGCGAGATCGTCTTCAAAGCGCTGCTCCAGCACCTCAAACCCCTTGCCACCCGCCACCGGTTCCACCGAGAGCGATTGGGCGTCAAGCCGGGCGGGCAGATTCTTGAAAACCACCCGCTCCTCGGCGCCGGCCAGGGTCAGGCCTCGCAATTCGCTGACCAGGGCGAACCCGGAATCGTAGATGGACAGGGTGGTCCCGCGGGGCGCGGTGGCTTCGGCGGCGTGCGCGACCGCGGCCAGATTCGAGCATAGGGCCAGCAGAAAAAGGAAACGGAGTTGCTTCATGCGTTCAATTCCTTGTGGCGGTCATGCTAACAACGAAACCGGAACGGGACCAGCGCGATATGACTCAATCCGCGGCGGCGGTGGACCGGCGCAACAACGGCTGCACCCAGCGCTGAGCGGCCACCGCACCTGCCACCATGAGCACCAGGGCCAGCACGGCGAGCAGATAGAAATGCGGGTCCGGCTTTTTCATCAGCTTGCCCCAGGCGGCGTACAGCAGGGTGGAGGGAATCATGCCCAGCACGGTGGCCGTGATGTAGCGGCTGCGGCTCAGTTTGAGGGCGCCCGCCAGCAGGTTGGTCATCACGAAGCTGGACAGGGGAAAGGCGCGCAGCACAAAAAGGACGAGGAACTGTTTGTCGCGGGGTACGGTCAGGTGCTCCATGCGGTACCGCTTGCGCAGACGCTCCGTCATGGGGGCCAGCAGGGTGCGCGACAGGATGAAGTGCAGCCAGGCCCCGCCGGCGGAGGCCACGGTGGCCAGCACGGTGCCCCACCCCACGCCATAGAGCAGGCCGGCCAGAAAGGCGATGGGCCAGCGCGGGAAGAACAACAGCGGGGTCAACAGACCGGCCAGGAAAATAACCAGGGGGCCGCGGGGCCCCAGCCGTTGGGCCAGCTCCGAAATGGCCTCCGGGTTAAGCCACTGGCTGAGATGGGTCACCCGGCTCAGCACCACTCCGCCCACGGCTACGACGAGAAACAAACTCAACCGCCGCACCGCCGCCCAAATTTCGGCCGAACTCTGCCTGGATTGATGACTGGAAGGATCGTCTGACATCAGGGTTCGCAGTGTAGCATACTCCGGCAGCCGCCTCCATCGCAGCAACATCAGACAACCTCGCCACACCCCACCGGCAACACGCAGGAACACCCGAACAACAATCCATGCGCTTCAAGCAGTTGAGACTGTCAGCTTGTAAAACAGCGGGAACACGAGAAAACTATTCAATAGCTTGTTCTGCGAGAGGATGATCAGAAATGAATGTCGGAGAAATAGGCGGATGGATAGGCGCGATAATCGGTGGCCTGGGCGGTATTGCGGGCGGAATAATTGGCACCTATTACAGCATCACGAGAACAAACGGACCCAACGAACGTAGATTCATGATCAAGACAGCCATCGTCGCCTGGATACTTCTCACAGCATTTCTGGTATTACTCTTTTCTCTACCACAGGGAACACGTTGGTTGCTGTGGATTCCATACGCAATTGCCCTGCCACTTAGCATTAAATATTGCAACAGAAGGCAGGCACAAATCAGGAATGATGATTCGCAGAACAAGGCAGTTGAGGGTATGGCTCCCCGCTGACGGGTCGCCATCCCCTCATCGCCTACGTTCGAGCCACAGAGGAAGACGCCTTGACGTCATAACGTTGTGAACGTACCTTTAGCGTCATGAAGACGCTGAACAGACGAGCGACGGTGTACTTACGGCCTGAATTACACAAAGCCTTGAGGGTCAAGTCGATAGATACAGACAAGAGTGTCTCAGACCTCATTAACGAGGCTATCCGCATCAGCCTCCGTGAGGACGCCGAGGATTTAGCTGCATTTCGCAAGCGCGCGAAGGAGCCGACGGTCGATTTCGAGCAGTTCCTCAAGGAGTTGGACGCTCGTGGCCAGTTATAGGATTCTGATCAAGACGTCGGCCGCCAAGGAACTTGCCGCCATCGAATCGCGCGACCGTGCGCGAATTATTGATCGGATCAATAGCCTCGCCGAGAATCCCAGGCAACCAGGCACCGAGAAACTCAGCGGTCAAGACAAGTTTCGATTCAGGCAGGGCGACTGCCGAATTCTGTACGAGATTCATGACCGCGAGGTGGTCGTGATCGTGGTGAAGGTCGGCCATAGGCGTGACGTCTATCGCTAGATTTCCGGCACTCGTCGGGCGTACCGCTTGCGCTGGACGCGTTGGCAAGAGCGATGTGATATGTAATCACATTGTGATTACCATATTCCCATGAAAACAAACCTCATTTCAATCGGCAATTCTCGAGGCGTGCGCATACCCAAGTCCCTCATTGAGCAGTGTGGACTTTCGGGCGAGATCGAGATGGATGTGCATGACCGATCCATCATTATCCGATCTCCTAGCCAACCGCGCCAGGGGTGGGAAAAGGCGTTTGCTCAAATGGCCAGACTCAAGGATGACACCCTGCTGGATTCACGGCCCATATCCTCGAAGTTTGATGATGAGGATTGGCAATGGAAATAAGCCGCTTTGAGATATGCCTTGTTGCCCTTGACTCCACACTCGGGCACTAACCTGCATATTGCATCACCGCAGAGGCGCAGAGTTCGCGGAGAAGAATCCGGA
>CAYTVN010000087.1:0-11375 GCA_964441655.1 uncultured Verrucomicrobiota bacterium
GACGAGCCGACCACCGCGCTGGATGTGACCATCCAGGCCCAGATCTTCGACCTGATGCGCCAGTTGCGCGATGCGCGCACCGCGGTGCTGCTGATCACCCACGACATGGGTGTGATCTGGGAGATGTGTGATCGCGTGCTGGTGATGTACGCCGGGCGCGTGGTGGAGGAGGGGCCGGTGGCTGACGTGTTTGCCCGGCCCGCCCATCCGTACACCGCCGGCCTGTTGCGCTCCATGCCGCGCGCGCAGGCCAAGGGGCAGCGCCTAGTTTCCATCCCCGGCCAGGTTCCCGCGCCGGGCCATATGCCGACCGGTTGCCGTTTTGCCGATCGCTGTCCGCACGTATTTGCGCGCTGCCGCACCGAGGACCCCTCGCCGTTTGCCGTTACGGACCGGCAGACCGCCGCGTGTTTCCTGGTTCCGGGGGGACGCCGCCCATGAGTGCGCCCCTGCTGGAAATCAAACAACTTTCGACGTGGTATCCCATCCGCCGCGGCGTGCTGGCGCGGACCGTGGGCCACGTGCAGGCGGTGACCGAGGTCAGCCTTTCCCTGGCCGAAGGCGAGACGCTGGGCCTGGTCGGCGAATCCGGCTGTGGCAAGTCCACCCTGGGCCGCACGCTGGTGGGGCTGGAAGAGCCGCACGCGGGGGCCATTCTATTTCGCGGTGAACGTCTGCCCGGGCGGCGTCGCACCACGGCCCAGCGGCGCGTCATCCAGATGGTTTTCCAGGATCCGGTGGCGGCTCTGAATCCGCGGCTGACCGTGCAGGAGTTGCTGACCGAGGGCATGGCCTATCACGGGTTGCTGGAGGGACCACCCGCCGAAGCGGCCCGGGGTCTGCTGGCCGAGGTCGGGCTGGACGCGTCCGCCCTTCACCGCTATCCGCACGAATTTTCCGGCGGCCAGCGCCAGCGCATCAACATCGCGCGCGCCCTTTCGCTGCGTCCGGAGGTGCTGGTGTGCGACGAAGCGGTGAGCGCGCTGGACGTATCGGTGCAGGCCCAGGTGTTGAATCTGTTGATGGAGTTGAAGGAGAAGCGACGCCTGTCCTATCTGTTTATCTCGCACGATCTGGGCGTGGTGCGTTTCCTGGCCGATCGCATCGCGGTGATGTACCTGGGCCGGGTGGTGGAGGAGGGGCCGGCCGCGCAGGTGCTGGATGCGCCCCTGCATCCCTACACGCGGGCCCTGGTGTCCGCGGTCCCGGTGCCCGGCCAGCCGCGGGTGGCCCGCCAGGTGCTGACCGGCGAATTGCCGTCGCCCGCGCGTCCGCCCGCGGGCTGTCCCTTCCATCCCCGCTGTCCGGTGGTCCGGCCGGTCTGCCGGGAAACCTGGCCCGCGCAAGGCGGCGACTCCGCGCATCGTGTGCATTGCCATCTGCATCCGCCCGGGCTAAAGTAGCCCACGGAGACGGGGATCATCCCCGGGGGAGGTTGCCATGAGTAAAGTCGTTTACGTCCGTGATTTTATGGTCACCCGGGTGGTGACCCTGGCCCCGGAGACGGACATCTTCCAGGCCATGAAAACCCTGGTGCAGAACCGTTTTTCGGGCGCGCCCGTGGTGGACGCCCAGAACAACCTGGTGGGCATGCTGTCGGAAAAGGATTGCCTGCGCGTATTCGCCAGCGGCGCCTACTATTATGACGCGGGCGGACGGGTGGCGGATTTTATGACCCGCGCCGTGGCCACCGTGGACCCGGATGACGAGTTGTTCAAAGTGGCTGACATCTTCATGTCTCAATCCTTTCGCCGCCTGCCCGTGGTGGTGGACGGCAAGCTGGTGGGGCAGATCAGCCGCCGGGATGTGTTGCTGGCCAGCCTGAAGATTTGCGAGGAATCGCCCATCAAGCCGCCCTTCACCGATTCCAAGTTCATCTCCGACGAGATGAAAGCCGTGCTGGATCCGCCGCCCAAGCCCAAAGGCCCCTGAGTCCCGGTCGGCCGGCGTCTCCGCCGCGAACCCCGCCTCCGGAGCGGACGAAAAGTTCCAGGCGTTGGCTTGCCCGCCGAAGGAGGGAAATCGCGAAAAGGCCATTTTCCAATGGTTGGAACTTTTGTATCAGCTTTTCCCTGATCCTGAGCCTGCGGCCCCAAAAAACGTTGCCGGGGGTGGAGGCATCCTGTATTTCTGGACCACCAGCCGCCGCGCGCAACAACTGACCCCGACGGCCCGCGAAAGAGTAACGAGTATGAAAGATATTCCTGTCGCGAACACCCGCAACATCGTCCTCGTCGGCCACACCGGAAGCGGGAAAACCACCCTGCTGGATGCCCTCCTGTTCAAGCTCGGGGCCAGCGATCGCCTGGGTTCCCCGGCCGCCGGCACCAGCGTGGCGGATTGGACGGACGAGGAGAAGGAGCGGAAGATTTCCGCCTGGGCCAAGCCGTTCAACGCGCCCTACACGGCCAAGGACGGATCCAAGGTCAATTTTGTTTTCGTGGATACGCCGGGGTATGCGGATTTCTACGGCCAGGTGGTGGCGGCCACCGCGGTGGCGGATGCCGCGCTGGTGGTGATTGATGCCGCGGCCGGTATCCAGGTCGGGACCACCCGGGTGTGGCGCCGGCTGGAGGCCCTCGGCCTGCCGCGCGGCATCGTGATCACCGGGCTGGACAAGGAGAATGTGGATTTCGACAGCACGCTGGCCCGCATTCAGGAAGTATGGGGCCGCAAGTGCGTGGCCATCGAGCTGCCCTCCCACGACCGGCACTCCATCATTGATATCATCGAGGACACCATTCCCGACGAACTGAGCGCGGAAGCGGCCAAGGCGAAGAATATTTTGGAAGAGGACGCGGCGGAGGAGAACGATGCGCTGCTCGAAAAATACCTCAGCGGCGAACACCTGAGCCACGACGAACTGGTGGGCGGGCTGCGGGTGGCGGTGGGGCGCGGACATCTGGTGCCGGTGTTCGAGGTGGAGCCGTTGCAGGGCATTGGCATCGCCCAGCTGATCGAAGAACTGTATCACCTGTTCCCGTCTCCTCTGGACCACATCATCACCGATGCGGAGGGGCAGGCCGTGGATGCCGGGCCGGAGGCGCCGCTGTCGGCCCAGGTGTGGCGCACCATCAACGATCCTTACGTGGGACAGATGTCGTTCCTGCGCATCAACGGGGGCACCCTGCGATCCGATACGGAAATCTTCAACGTGACCAAGGGCCAGAAGGAGCGCATCGGCTTCGTGCACGTGGTGAACGGACGCAAGGACATCAGCATCAGCGAGGCCCACGCGGGTGACCTGGTGGCGTTGCCGAAGCTGAAGGTCACCACCATGAATGACACGCTGAGTGTGGCCGGGCGCACGATTTCATTCGCGCCCATCCAGTTTCCCAATCCGGTCATGGCGGTGGCGGTGGCGCCGAAGACGTCCGGCGACGACGACAAGATCGGGGTGGGCCTGCACCGGCTGGCCGAGGAGGATCCCACCCTGCGCGTGGAGCGCAACACCGAGACCAAGGAGTTGATCCTGTCCGGCATGGGCGACATCCATCTTGACGTGGCGGTCACGCGCATGAAGAAGCGCAGCAATGTGGACGTGATCCTGTCCACCCCCAAGGTGCCGTACAAGGAAACCATCACCCTGCGCGCGGAAGGCCACTACAAGCACAAGAAGCAGTCGGGCGGGCGCGGCCAGTACGGTGAGGTTTACCTGCGCGTGCAGCCCATGCCGGCCGGGGAGACGGAGTGGTTCGAGGACGCCCTGGTGGGCACCAATGTGCCGCGCAATTTCCTGCCCGCCATCCAGAAGGGCCTGCACGAGGGCATGCTGCGCGGCGTCCTGGCGGGCGCTCCTGTGACCAACACCAAGGTCTCCATTTACGACGGGTCGCACCACGAGGTGGACTCCTCGGAAATCGCCTTCAAGATTGCGGCCGCCCGCGCCTTCACGGATGGCATGACCAAGGCCAAGCCGGTGCTGCTGGAGCCGATCATGAACATGAAGATCACCATCCCTGATCGGTTCATGGGCGATGTGACGGGCGACTTGAATCACAAGCGCGGGCGCATCCTGGGCATCGGCAACGAGGACGGCATGCAGGTCATCGAGGCTGAAATGCCGCAGGCGGAAATGTTCCGCTATTCCTCCGAGCTGCGCAGCATCACCCAGGGGCAGGGCAGCTTCGAGGCCAGCTTTGCGCGGTACGATGCGGTGCCTTCGCACGTGGCGCAAAAAGTCATTGCCGAAGCACAAAAGAATCGCAAGACGGACGACGAGGAATAGACTTCCCGCCGCGACCAACCAACCAACAACCTGACGGGTACACATGGCCGGACATAGCAAGTGGGCGAACATCAAGCACAAGAAGGCTGCATCGGATGCGGTCAAGGGCAAGGTCTTCAGTAAAATCGCCAAGGAAATCATGGTGGCCGCCCGCAGCGGAGGCGACCCCACGGCCAATATCACCCTGCGCGCCCTGGTTCAGAAGGCGCGCGGGGTCAACATGCCGATGGACAACATCACCCGCGCCATCAAGAAGGGCTCGGGCGAGCTGGAAGGCGCGGCCATGGAGGAGATCATCTACGAAGGCTACGCCCCGGGCGGCGTGGCCCTGGTGGTGCAATCCCTGTCCGACAACAAGAACCGTACCGCCTCCGAAGTGCGCAACGTGTTCAACAAGAACAACGGCAACCTGGCCGGGGCGGGCGCCGTGATGCGCTCCTTCCACCGGCGCGGCCTGTTTGTGGTCGCCGCGGAGGGCGTGGAGGAGGACCGGCTTCTGGAGGTTGCCCTGGAGGCGGGGGCCGACGATGTGGCGCGGGAGGGGGATGTGTTTGAAGTGTTGTGCGAGCCGGCCCAGTTCGGCACCCTGAGCGACGCCCTGGCCGCGGCCCAGATCAAGACGGAGAGCGGCGAAATCACCATGATTCCCGACACCTACGTGCCGGTCACCGACAAGACCCAGGCCGCCGCCCTGGTGCGCTTTGTGAACGCCCTGGAAGAATTGGACGACGTGCAAAACGTCTACGCCAACTTCGACATTCCGGACGACATCATGGAGGCGGTCAGCGGCTGACCGCGGCTCTCCCCGGTGCGCGTATTGGGCATAGACACCTCGCTGCGCTGCACCGGCTACGGGGTGGTGGAGTCGGCGGGCACCCGGCTCAGCGCCGTCACCTTCGGCGTGATCAAAAATCCCGCGTCGCGCTCACTGACCGGCTGCCTGCGCGCCCTGGATCAGGGCCTGCGCGAGGTGATCGAGAAAACCCGGCCCGAAGCGGTGGCCATCGAAGGCATCTTTTTCTGCAAGAACGCGCGCACCGCGCTTATCCTTGGCCAGGCCCGCGGGGTGGCCCTGATGGCCGCTACGGCGGCCGGCCTGCCGGTCTTTGAATACGAGCCGCGTCGGGTTAAACAAGCCGTGGTGGGCCACGGCGCCGCCGATAAACGACAGGTGGCCAGTATGATCACCCGCCTGCTCGCCCTGACCGCCACCCCCGACCAGGACGACGCCACCGACGCCCTGGCCCTGGCCATCTGCCACCTGCAAGCGCGCACCGGCTACGCCGCGCTGGATGCTGAGCCGCTCTGACTTCCCTGAATCCCCGGCCTTGAGGTGGGGCGGGGGCGCAGGTAGAATTCGCGTTTTGAACCCCCCGGGAGTTTTGTTGTGGCTGCTCGCATTTTGGATGGAAAGCAAATCGCCGCGGATTTACGGCGTGAAATGGCGGAGGAGGTCGCCCGGTTGCGCGGGCAGGGTATCGTCCCCGGCTTGGGCGTACTGCTGGTCGGCGACAACCCGGCCTCCCGTTCCTATGTCAGCGCCAAGGAAAAGGCGTGCGCCGAGACCGGGCTCCATTCCGAAGAAGTGCAATTGCCCGCCCAGTCCAGCCGATCCGATATCCTGGCCGTGGTGCGCAAGTTTAACGCCGACCCCCGCCTGCACGGCATTCTGGTTCAGCTACCGCTACCCGAGCCCAGCCTGGAAACGGAAGTGCTGGAGACCGTGGACCCGGCCAAGGATGTGGATGGATTCCATCCCGTCAACGTGGGCCGCATGATGCTGGGACTGCCGTGTTTTCTGCCCTGCACGCCCCACGGCATCCTGCACATTCTGAAACGATCCGGCATACCGACCAAAGGCGCCCACGCCGTGGTGATCGGGCGCAGCAACATCGTGGGCCGGCCCCTGGCCAATCTGCTCTCGCAAAAGAGCGAACTGGGCAATGCCACCGTCACCCTGTGCCATACCGGCTCCCGCGATGTGGCCCGGCATACTCTTTCTGCCGACATCATTATCGCAGCCACCGGCCGTCCTAATACCGTCACCGCGGACATGGTGCGGCCGGGGGCCACGGTCATTGACGTGGGCGTCAATCGCATCGAGGACGCCCGTCGGCCCAGCGGCTATCGTCTGGTGGGGGACGTGGATTTCGAGCCGGTGCGCGAGGTGGCGGGCGCCATCACGCCGGTGCCCGGCGGGGTGGGGCCGCTGACCATCGCCATGCTGTTGTTGAACACCATAATTTCCGCCCGGCGTCACGCCGGACTGAAGGATCGGGACTGAGGCCGGCACGTGCGTACCCTCAACCGCTATCTCACCCAGGACTATCTGGTCATCTTCGGGATGACCCTTCTGGTCTTTACCTTCGTCATGTGCCTGGGCGCGGTGATCAAGGCCATCGACCTGGGGGCACGCGGCGTGTCCGGGATTTTGATCCTCAAGGTATTTTCCTACAACATCCCCTACATGCTGATGTTCTCCATTCCCATCAGCGTGTTGACCGGGGTGCTGCTGCTCTTCGGTCGCCTCTCCTTTGACGGGGAGTTGACGGCCATGAAGGCATCCGGTCTCAGTATCTGGCAGATTATTTCGCCCATCGTGCTGGTATCGATCGGGCTGTCGCTGGTGTGCGTGATCATCACGTCTTCCATCGCCCCGAAGTGCAGGCATGCCGTGCGCACCGCGCTGGTTGAACTGGGCGTGGAGGATCCCATCCAGCTGCTGGAGGCGGGCCGCTTCGTGCGCGATTTCCCCGGGCTGATGATTTACATCGGGTCCCGCACCGGCAACAAGGTGGCCGACGTGGTGGTGTACGAGATGGGCAAGGACGGACCGCTGCGCAATGTGCGCGCCAAGACGGGCGAGCTGCGCGCGGACAAGGAAAACAAGGCCCTCTACATTGATCTGTACGATGTACGCATTGACCAGCGCGAAAAAGCCAAGCGGGGCGAGGAGCCCAAAACCCAGTACATCAATGCCCAGCATTATCCGGTGAAGATGGATTTTTCCGCCATGACCCAGCGCAAGGTGCGGCAGAAGGTGGCGGACATGACCATGACCGAATTGGTTTCCGCGGTGCGCGATGTGCGCGGTCGCTTTCCGGAGCTGGACGACGAGGATGTGATGCGTCAGCGCATGAACCTGGTGGTGGAGGCCAACAAGCGGCTGGCCCTGTCGCTGTCCTGCTTTGCCTTCACCCTGCTGGGTATCCCGCTGGGTATGCGCTCCAAACGCAAGGAGTCGTCGGTGGGGGTGGGCATCAGCCTGCTGCTGGTCTTTATTTTCTACCTGTTCATCATCGTGGCCAATTCGCTGGTGGGCAGTCCCCAGTTCCGGCCCGATTTGATTGTGTGGATTCCCGTCCTGCTGTCGGAAATCGCCGGCTTCTGGATGATCCGCCGCGTCAATTGACGTCGCGCGGCTTGATCAGGATCGCGCAGCTCATACGCACCCCGGATTGCATCAGGACCGGCTCCGCGGGCAGGTGCATCTGGTCCGGACGGGCCACCACGATGACCGCGTCACCCGGTTTTGCTTTGCGCCAAGCCCGGTTGATGTCCATCACCACCTCCAGCCGACGGTCCGCATAGAATTCTGCGATGGCGTTTCGGGGTCCGCAAAAAATAATGTGGGAGGCCTGCTGCAGGTTGCCGCGGGACAGCAGGATGGCCTCCTCGATGACGCGCTCCCTGGTCAGTACGGGCATGACGCGCAACGCGGTGCACCAGGTCAGGGTCAGCCACGCGCACGTGAAGAGCACCAGGCGGAGTCCGGCGGTTCGGCGCAACCACAGGGCCACCAGTCCGGCCAGCGTGGCATACAATCCGCTGATCACCAGGGGCCGGAGGGGCAGGGTCAGGTCGCCCCACGCGGCCACGCCCAGCAGGGCCAGTCCACCCGCGAGGGCCAGGGCGGAAAAGAATGTCCACATCCGCGTGGCCGAGGTGTGCCGGCGGCTGTGTCCGCTCCATGCGCTGCCCAGCCAGTCCGCCACCAGCGCGCTTACGGGCGGGACGAGCAGCAGGGCATAGTGAACCTGTTTGCTGTCCAGCAGCGACAGCACCAGCAGACTGCTGCCCAGCCAGCCCAGGGCAAAGCGGATGAACGGGCGCCGGCGTCGACGCCAGCCCCAGTACATCGCGCCCGGCAGGGCCAGACTCCACGGGGCGCAGGCCTGGAAAAGGGTGTAAAAATAATACAGCAGCGGCCCTGAATGTTCAGAGGTGGTGGCGGCGCGGCGTATTTCGTCGCGCACCTGGGCCAGGCCTTCGGGATCGCCGAGAATGATCGCGTACCAGGGCAGGGCGATCAGCAGGAAGAGCAGGACGAAGGCCGAGGTCTTTCCCGCCGACCACGCGGCGCGTGCCCGCGGCGTAGTCAGGGTGAAGACCAGGGCGGCCAGCAGGGGCATGGCCAGGGCGGCCGGACCCTTGCTCAGGAAGCCCAGCCCCGAGGCCACGCCGGCGAGCAGCCAGGTCGGCCAGCGTCCGGGTCGGGTCAAGGCGTGATACCAGGCCAGGGCGGCCATCGTGGTGCCCAAGCCCAGCAGGATATCCGTTTCGGCCAGGCGAGCCTGCTTGATGAAGATGAAGGATGTCCCGCAGATCAGAGCGGTCAGCGCGGCCCGGCGTCGGCCCAACGCAGGCGCGACCAGCGTGTACAACAAAGCCATGGTCAGCAGTCCGGCCAGGGCGGAGGGCAGGCGAGCTACGGCGGCGGATGAGGTAGTGCCGGCAAACCGGTAGGCTGAGGCGACCGCCCAATACATGAGGGGCGGCTTGCGCAGGCGTGCTTCGCCGAGGAATTCGGGGCGGACCCAGTCGCCGCCCTCCGCCATGGTGCGGGCCGTCAGGGCCACGCGCAGTTCCTGCTCCCGGTTCATGGTGGGCCGGTCCAGGCCGGGCAGCAAAAACGCCGCGCCGGTCAGCAGCACCAGAAGCGGCCAGAAGCCGCGACGCAGCAGGGAGCGCGATGGCATCATGGCGGGACTACGGTCGTTTGGCCCGGGCATTGTTGGTGGCGGAATCCTCAACAAACTTGAATACGGTTTCGCCGGGCTTGGACAGGCCCAGCTCTTCGCGGGCCACCCGTTCCAGGAACCGCGGATCGTTCTGCAGCTTGTCCTGCTTGGTGCGCAGGTGCTGCACCAGTTCCTGATCGAACTGGATTTCCTCGTTCAGCCGCTCGAGCTGGCGCTGCATTTCGCGTTCCTTGCGGAATTTCGGATAGAACGCCGCCACCACCGCCGCCACCAGCAGCAGCGCCAGGGCGATGCACGCCGTCCGATAAATGAAGGCCCAGATATTCATCGCAAAACTAAACGCGGACGCCGGCTGATCCGGCGTCCGCGTTGTTTCTAACACGATTCGACGTTGTATTACACGCCGTAAACGGCAGAGGCGCCCAACTGCTGCTCGATGCGCAGGAGCTGGTTATACTTGCAGACCCGGTCGGTGCGGCTCAGGGAGCCGGTCTTGATCTGGCCCGCGTTGGTGGCCACCGCGATGTCCGCGATGGTCGCGTCCTCGGTCTCGCCGGAACGATGGCTGATAACCGCGGTGTACTTGGCGCGTTTGGCCATTTCAACCGCTTCCAGCGTCTCGGTCAGGGTGCCGATCTGGTTGACCTTGACCAGGATGGAGTTGGCCGTGCCGGTATCAATGCCCCGCTTCAGGAACTTGGTGTTGGTGACGAACAGATCATCGCCCACCAGCTGGCACTTGTCGCCCAGCGCGTCCGTCAGCAACTTCCAGCCGGCCCAATCGCTTTCGGCGCAGCCGTCTTCGATGCTGATGATGGGGTACTTCTTGACCCACTTGGACCAGTACTCAACCAGCTGGTCGGCCGTGCGCTCGGACTTGTCCGACTTCTTGAACACGTACTTCTTCTTGGCTTTGTCGTAGAACTCGCTGGAGGCCACATCCAGAGCCAGGAACACGTCCTTGCCCGCCTTGTAGCCGGCGATGCCGATGGCTTCCAGGATGACTTCGATGGCGTGCTCGTTGCCTTTCAGCACGGGGGCGAAACCGCCCTCGTCACCCACCGCGGTGCTCAGACCGAGCTTCTTCAGCACGCTCTTCAAGGCATGGAAAACCTCGGTGCCGGTGCGCAAGCCTTCGGAAAAGCTGCGCGCGCCCTTGGGGATGATCATGAATTCCTGCACATCGATGGGGGCGTCGGAGTGCGCGCCGCCGTTCATGATGTTCATCATGGGCACGGGCAGGACCTTGGCGTTGGTGCCGCCGATGTAGCGGTACAGGGGCAGGTCCAGTTCGTTGGCCGTCGCGTGGGCTACCGCCATGGAAACGCCCAGGATGGCGTTGGCGCCCAGCTTGGACTTGGTCTCGGTGCCGTCCAGTTCGATCATGGCCCGGTCGATCCCGGTCTGGTCGAGCGACTCATGGCCGACCAGCGCCTTGCAGATCGCGCCGTTCACGTTGGCGACGGCCTTCTTGACGCCCTTGCCGAGGTAACGCGTTTTGTCGCCGTCGCGCAGTTCGACCGCTTCCTTCGAGCCGGTGGAAGCGCCGGACGGCACCATCGCGCGGCCGAAGCTGCCATCGGACAAGGTGACTTCGGCTTCGAGGGTCGGATTGCCGCGGCTGTCGAGGATTTCGCGGGCGTGGATCTTGGTGATCGTGGTCATATTTTGTCGGGCCGAAGTGTCAGAAATTTTTCGAGTACGTGGTGCAAATGAAAGTAGCTTCTGCAAGCAGGACGCCTGCACCGAGCGATACGCCGACCCAAGCCTTCACGCTACCGATCGAACGCAGGAGGCATGCCACACCGAGTGCGAAAGCGGCAGATGCGGTCTGGATTCCAAGCAATGCCACCACCAGGAAGCCGTAGCCCGCGCCGCTCACCGACCGTTCAAGCCACATGAAAGCGGAAAACGCGAGAATCGCCATCGCAGCAAGGCCGGAGAGCGAGAGCGCGACTTCGTCCATCGTGGTTGACTGGAAGAAACCGGGCCGCCCTTTCCCTGCGTCAGCCTGGTTCATGCGCTTTCCAGGAAACCATTTCGCTTAGTGATCCGGTCCAGCGCCACCAGCGTCTCCAGCAGTGCCGCCATCTTCGGCAGCGGCCAGGCATTCGGGCCGTCGCTGAGCGCCTTGTCCGGATCGGGATGCGTTTCCATGAAGATGC
>CAYTVN010000088.1:0-11305 GCA_964441655.1 uncultured Verrucomicrobiota bacterium
ATGGTCCGACGCGAACTGGAGTATAAAATTGGCGACGAGATCATCAGCCCGGCCGGACAATTATTGACCCTGACCAATGTGGAGGCGGAACGCGAGGTGGGGCCACCCGAGGCACGCCGGAAACTGCTGTCCAGCGGCACCCGCGAAAGCAAAGACGCCATGCTGGAAGCTGAAGGTCTGACCCATGTTACCCTGCGGACCCTGGAGGTTACCTCGGCGGAACGTATCGCTCGTTTTATTGCCGCCCTATCCCCTCTTCTCATGATGGCCGGACTGGTGGGCCTTTACATCGAATTCAAGACGCCTGGGTTTGGTTTACCGGGCATTCTGGGGCTGCTGGCCCTGGCCCTGTTCTTCTGGGGCCACCACATCGCCGGGTTGGCCGGCCTGGAGGAAATCGTCATTTTTATGGTCGGCGTCGGTCTCATTTTGATCGAGATATTCGTGCTGCCCGGATTTGGATTCCCAGGCGTCCTGGGTATCATGCTGGTTATGTGGTCGTTGCTCGCGGCCATGATGCATCGACTGCCCGGCGCCAGCTGGTGGCCCAGCATCGCTGACCTGCATCTACCTGCCTTCAAGTTGTCCCTGGCCATTGTCATGTCGGGAGTCGCGGCCGCCTTGCTGGCCAAACTTCTCCCCAAAACCGCGTTCTACGGACACTTGGTTCTCCAGCAGGCCACGGCTACGAAGGAAGGTTACAGCGCCGGGCCCACCGATCAGGCCAGTCTGATCGGCGCGATAGGCCAGACGCTCACGGCCTTGCGGCCGGCGGGGGCCATCGCCCTGGGCGAACAACGGCTGGATGTGGTTACCCGGGGCGAGTTCATCGAGGTCCAGTCGCCGGTGCGCATCGTGGAAGTTCACGGCAATCGGGTGGTCGTTGAATCGATAGTCCGTGAGGGAAAGGCTTAAACATGGATCCCGCGCTGCAAGTATTTTTGGCCAGTCTGGTTATCGGCCTCATGTTGTTAGCCACCGAAGTGTTTGTGCCGGGGGGCATACTCGGCGTGTTCGGCGGCGTGGCCTTGCTGGTCGCCGTAGGGGCCGGTTTCTTCGCCTTCGGCCCCCAGGGTGGCATGATGGCCGGCGTTCTACTCATTGTATTCGGCGGCCTCTTTTTCGGGCTTTGGATCCGCGTATTCCCACGCACGCCCATGGGAAAAGCGCTGACCCTACGCAAGGATGGGCATGACTTCAAAGATGCCGGAGCCGGCCCCCGCGTGATGGTGGGCCTCACGGGAACCGCTCAAACCGATCTTCGTCCGGCCGGGCTGGCGTTGCTGAACGGACTGCGCACGGACGTGGTCGCCGAGGCAGGCTATATTTCCGCGGGAACCCCCATTACTGTCGTTCGCATAGAAGGCCACCGCATCGTGGTTCGGGGAAACCACGCATGATCCGCCTCGCACGCTACATGGTGGTGGCCACGATTCTGGTTCGGACCGCCGCGGCGGACGACTCCACCTGGATCAATACCAACCGTTACGACCTGCCGGCCGGTCACTCCATTTCAGGTCAACTATTCGTCATGTCCGATGAGTCCTTTCTGGATGGTGTGGTGCAGGATGACCTGTTTCTGGTTTCACGCGGCCAGGCAAACATCAATGGGGAAAACCAGGGTGACACCTGGGTACTGGCCGGACAAACACAACTGGGGGGTCACATGCAGGATCACGTGCGCGTGATCGGGCAGAGCGTGATTGTTCGCGGCGACCTGGAACGAAGTCTGTATGCCCTGGGCAGCGCGGTACTCATGTCCACCGGCAGCGTGGTGCGCGAGCATGTTTTTGTAGCGGGTGAAAATGTGACCATTGAAGGCACGGTGGGTGGCCAGGTCAACATCGTGGCCCAGTCGGTGACCCTGGCTGGCCATATCGCGGGCTCCGTGAATCTAATGGCCCAAGACATTGTCGTCATGCCCGGCGCCTACATCGCAGGTGATCTCAGCTATACCTCGCCCAAGGAGTTATTTCTCGATAACCCGGCTCAGCTGGGCGGCACGTTGCGACGCATTCAGCCCAGCGGTGGTACCGATGCCACCTCCTCCTACTCCCTGGCATCCTTGCTGATGATGCTGGGTCAATGCGTGGCCGCCCTGCTGGTCGGTCTTGCCTTCGCCGCCCTGTTCCCTCGCGTCATGGGACGGGCAACCCGCCTGGTTCGCTTCAGCCTGCTGCGCTGTTTGATCGCAGGCTTTTCCGCCCTCTTTCTCATCCCCCTTCTGGCCGTGGGTGCCGCCTTGACCATGGTGGGGCTACCCCTGGGCCTGCTGGCTGCCGGGCTGGCGGGATCGCTGCTGTATCTGGGTAAAACCGTGGTCGCCCTTGTACTGGGCGGACTGCTGCTGCGGCGGCGCGGCGCCCAATCGTTCAGCGTCGCCACGTCCGCGATGGCAATCGGGCTTATCCTGTTGTATGCTAGCTTCGCATTGCCCGTCATTGGCGGCTCCATCAGCATGGCGGTCGCGGTGGTGGGCTCCGGCGCTCTGTGGTGGTCCATGTTGCGCGGTGAAGGCCGGCACGAGGCCGAAGCGATAGACGGCGCAACCGGGCCGGAAAAAACGCGGACTTAGTTTCAACGAAAGCGTCAAAGGAGAATACGGTATGCAAGGTATGTCGGGTCTGTTCATGATTCTGATGGTCATTGCGGCCATCGCCATCCTGGTGTTTGTGGGACTTTTCTTCTCGTTCCTCAGCACCTGGATACGCGCCCTCACATCGGGCGCGCACGTCAGCTTCTTCAACCTGCTGGCCATGACCCTGCGGCGCGTCCCGCCCAAGGTGATCGTGGACGCCCGCATTCAGCTGGTCAAAGCCGGGCTCGATCTCGATACGGACTCGATTGAGGCCCACTTCCTCGCTGGCGGCCACGTCAAACAGGTGGTGAACGCTCTCATTGCCGCCGACAAGGCGAACATTGAACTGACGTTTCAGCGGGCGGCCGCCATCGATCTGGCCGGGCGCGACGTCTATGACGCGGTGCGGACCAGCGTAAATCCCAAGGTCATTGACTGCCCGGACCCCTCCAAGGGCACCTCCATGCTGGACGCGGTGGCCAAGGACGGCATCCGGCTACTGGTCAAAGCGCGCGTGACCGTACGCGCGAACCTCGACCGCCTGGTCGGTGGCGCCACCGAAGACACCATTATTGCCCGCGTCGGCCAGGGCATTGTCAGCGCCATCGGTTCCTCCGCCACCTACAAGGACGTGCTGGAGAATCCGGACAACATCAGCCGCAAAGTGCTGAACAGCGGTTTGGATGCCCAGACCGCCTTCGAAATTGTCTCCATCGATATCGCCGACGTCAGCGTGGCCGGCGTCAGCGGTGCGCGCGAAGTGGCCAACGTGGGCGCCTTGCTGGAAACGGAACGCGCGGAGGCCGACAAGAAGCTCCGGCAGGCCGAAGCCGAAGGTCGCCGTGCCATGGCCATCGCGTTTGAACAGGAAATGCGCGCCCGGGTGCAGGAAATGCAAGCCAAGGTCATCGAGGCTCAAGCCCAGGTCCCGCTGGCCATTTCCGAGGCCTTCCGCAAAGGTAATCTCGGCGTAATGGATTTCTACCGCATGCAGAACATCATGGCCGACACCAGCATGCGTGAGTCGCTGGCTGAAGGCGACGACAAGGGTCACAAGCCCGAAAGCAAGTAACATTGAAGGGAAGGCCGCGGTTCATCCCGCGGCCTTTCCATCCACCATGACGCTGCCACCGTTAGCCGCCGGGGTTGGAATCGAGGGGATCATCTGGATCATCATCCTGATCTTCTGGTCCATCGCCCAGTACGTGCAGAAAAACCGGGCCGCACAGCGTCGTCCTCCGGCTCGTCCCGGTATGCCCCCGCCTCCACCCACTCGTCCTCCCACGCAGATGGAGACTGAACTTCAGGATCTGCTGCGTGAGTTGACGGGACAAGCGCCTGTGGAGCAGGACGATGAGCCTGTTTATGAAGCTCCGCCCGCCCGCCCGGAACCACCTCCCGTAGTGCAGCGGACACCGCCTCCTCAGCCGCCGCGCCCTCACCAGACGCTGGCCTCAGCTCGTAAGTTCGCTCAGGCGGAAGCCACTCCACGACCTCCTCTACGACCGGCCACACCGGCAGCACCGGCGACCATTCGAGATATTCCGGAATACATAGCTGCGGTCGGTGATTTGTCGGAAGGCATGGGGGCGGCTTTCCAGAATTCAGGCAAGATGCCCGGCCTCACCCTGAATATGCGCAATGTCAGCTTGCGTGGCGTTTCCTATAGTGGATCTGCGAGCCCGGGACGAACACATCAGCCCACACTAAATCTGGCCAGTCTTCGCAATCCCGCCACCTTGCGCCAGATGTTTGTCGGTCGCCTGATTCTGGACAAACCAAAAGCCTTGGATCCATCGCCGGGCATCTGATCGCCTCTACCCTGACGGTCTGACCATATCCCTTCTCCGTCTTCACCTTGTGCAAGGGAGAACGTAAGACTCAAAAATGAGGCCATGCATTTTCAGTTTACGAATTATGCGAAAATCCCTCGCTGGATATTGTCCTTTGCCACGGAAATTTTCACGCCGCGGTATCATCCCGACTTATCGTTTCTCACCTTTGACAAATGCCTTCAAATTACGCCATAGGCCACATTCATTTTATTTTCACTGTTTTTGTGACATAAGCCCGACGGCGGTTCTGAATTTTTCTGTCCCAGATAATCCCAATCGCGTACCGGGCTTTCCCTGACAGGATATACCTACATATCTTCCAGGTTTCTTGGCGCATCACCTGCTTATGAGTTAAGCCACCATCCCATTGATGGCTTAACTCTATGACCAGACATTATTTGCGTATAGGAACATTTAGTCTGGCAACATTTGCACTGATTACTTTCTTTGGTGTTGCCGCAACGCATGCCCAGGTCGCTTTGAATCTGATCGCGCCTGTTTCGGGTTCAACCTGTGACAGCGTTGTATTCACCAATACCTTTCAGAATTTGGGGACGACCCTTGACGGATTGATCATCACGAATCAGCTCCCCGCGGGCAGCGTGTATGTGACCAATCAGACGACCATTACCTTGCCCGGTGGCCAGATTCTCTCCGGTTCATCGGCCGAACCCACCACCAATCGAGGCGGCACCAACCTCGTATGGGACTTCTCCAGCCTGACCACCGATGGCGGGATCAGCCACCTGCTGATCACGGAAGTTTTTTACGACCCCGTCGGTTCAGTAAATGAGGAATCCAACGAGTGGGTGGAGATCTATAATCCCAGTATTTCCTCTGTGAACCTGTCGGGATACACCGTGGGGGATGCCTTGCCTGGACAATACGACACGTTGCCTACGGCGACCGTAGCACCGGGCCAGTTTGTCATCATCGCCGCCAGCACTTCGGCCTTCTATCTGGCGCACGCCGGGTACACCGGATTGGTGATAGGCGTAACCGATGAAACTTTGGGCAGCAGCCTGAATAACTTCGGTGATGGTGTATTCCTTAAGGATGGGTCCGCCACCCTGGTGGATGCCGTCTCGTACGGCGGGTCCAGCGCTGCGTTCAGCCCTGGCGCCACGGCGGTTTCCGAGGGCCAGTCCCTGGTGCGCAACCCGGCCAATGCGGATAACGACAACCGCAACGATTGGAGTGCAGCCACGCCCTCCCCCGGTGCTGGTAACGTATTAACCGGCGTCAGTCCTTCCGCGCTATTGACCATCGTGTTTAAGGCGGAGCTGAGTTGCGCAGCCCAGACCGCCTATTTTCGTTCCGGCGCCCGCTACCAGCAGCCGGCCGGTGGCGCCGTACAAACGGTCGCCGCCGCCTGGAACCTGTCCGTCCTGACACCCAACCTCACCCTGACCAAGCGTCCCTCCGTGCAGACGGCCGGGTATGGCGACACCGTGGTATGGACGGTGCGAGTGGAGAACGCGGGCTATGGCCGAGCCGACAACGTGGTGCTGCGCGACACCCGCGGGCCTGGCATCCGCTTCACCGGGTTCAGTGTGAATCCCACCAACTCGGCACCCTATGCCAGCCTGACCTCCGTGGTATGGAATGCCAGCGTGGTTCCGGCGCTGGCCGCGCTGGACCCCGGCGAATCCGTCTCCATCATCGTCACCGGTCTGGTGGCCGCCTGCACCGGTTTGTACAACAACATCGTGGTGCAGAATGGGTGTACGGGCCTGCAGATGACGCCGGACCAGACTTGCTACGACTCATCGGCGGGCGGGAACGAGGGCGGCTCGATCGAATTCGTGTACCGTTATGCCCTCGTGGCGGGCGCCATATCACCTGGAACGGCCTTCACCCTGCCCTATTGCGATGGGCGCGATATCACCATCCACCTCACCAATGCGCCTGGGGCCGACATTGGCACCGCGCTCAACGTGCAGCTCGAACCCTCCCTGCCCGCCGGCTACAGCATCAGTGGGCCGTCCTATGTCACCAGCCTAAACCGGATTGTGGTGGGGAACCTGGCCCCCGGCCAGACCACCGGCATCACGGTGCGCCTGCGGGCCGGCGGTGCCTGCCCCCTGGATACCGCCCAGCAACTGCTGACCTTTCGCCCCACCTACACCGATGCGTGCGATACCCCTTATACCACTCCGCCCCTCTCCGCCTATTCACTCCTCGCCAATGAACCGTCCGCCCAGATCAGCAAACAGGTGGCCAACACCAGTGGCGCCGCCTCCTCCCTGACCGTGCGCGTGCTCTACGCCTACCAGAACTTTGCCAACACCACGGTCTCCTTTGCGGATCAATTGCCCGCCAACAGTTTTTGGAGCATCACCAATGTGACAGGCGGCGGGGTGACCTCCAGCGCCACCGTGGTGCGCTGGAATAAAACCTTCGACGGTAGCGGTGTTTTCACCGGCACCTTCGACTTGGTTTGGACCGATGCCTGCCAGGTCGGCGGCACGTTCGCCAACCAGGTCACGGCCTCCAACTATATGGATTGCGTCGGCTGCCCCCGCGCGGTGACCGGCCACGGCGAACTCTATTACTTTTCCATCTCTGCCGCCAACTGCTCCACCGGAAACCCCGGCACCGGCACCTGCAGCTTTGCCGTATCCATGCAGCTTCCCGTTCTCTCCGAGGTTTGCGAGACGATCGCCGTTACCACCCGGGTCAGCGGACTGACCGATGCCACCACCAACGACTGGAACGGGGTGCTGTTCTCCAACAATCTGGCGAACGGTCAAGCCCCGCTGACTTCGATCAGCGACCTGCGCGTGCTCGTGGATGGAACCGATTACACCGCCTTCGCCTATGTGGCCCAGACCAGCCCCGCCCTGCGCATCACTTTCACCAACATGAACGCAACCGCCCTGCCGCGTCCCGGTCTGGCCTCCATCCTCGAAGTTTCCTGGCGCACGGCCGCCACCAATCCCGGCCAATACACCCTGAGCTCAACGCTGACCCTGCCCGGTTGCAGCACCCGGGGTGCCAATGCGGGGTGGACGGTCGGCGCGGGTACGCTGGACATCGATCTCGCTGCGCTGGTGGGTCAGGATGCCTGCGGCCTCAGCTACGGTCGGATTGATCTGACCCAACTGGCGCGACCGGCGTTGAGCTCCCTGACCAATCACTATTTCCCGGTCTACGACGCCGAAGTCGTGCTGGATTTGGACGTGAACCGGAATGGCGCGGCCAGTTACAGCTATCAATCCAACTCCACTTCCTTCTCCAATTTCTTCGCCCTCGCGGGCGGTGCCCTGCCGTCCGCCGAACCCACCTCCCTAACCTCCACCCAACTGGTCTGGAACCTGGGCGATCTGCGCACCAACGGGGCGGGCAGCATCCACTTCCGGCTCCAAGGTTCCTGCAGCGCGGAAAGCGGCGAGAAACTCCGGGCCTACGTACGCTACAACGAACGCTGTGAAGACGGACTCACCCCTACCCGCGTCGCCTACTCCGCCACCAATTCCATCCCTACTCTTTACACCGCAACCTTGGTGGCCAACCTGGAACCGGAAATCAGCTTCCTGCCCGGCACGAGTTATGTCTTCCGGGTGGAGCTGTTCAATTCCGGCGCCGGCACGGCGTTTAACGTCAGCGCCGAAGTGGCCAAACCGTCGAACGTGGCTTTTGTCAACGCCGGCGTGTCGCCCGCCACCAGTAGCGCCACCAACCTCACGTGGACCTTCCAATTCGCAGACAGCCCCGGCGGACTGGTGGATGCAGATCTGGACGGATTCGAGGACGATCTTCCGCCCAATGCCAGCGTCGCGGTGTATGTGACCAATTACATCACAGCCTGCGACCCAACGACCATCCGTCTCACCGCTCAATCTGGCTGCAAAAGCACCATCTGCCAGACTGCACAGGACAGCACCCGCTTCATTCCGTCGTCACCCAGCCTGAATGCCGCCACCACCTTCCCCAACAATCACAACCTGTGCGCGACCGGCACCGTGGCCCTGTCCATCCGCAACAGCGGAGCCGGCCGCGCCTACGAGGTCCAGGCCCGCCACATCATTCCGTTCGGGGTCAGCTATGTCAGCGGGTCGGCCCGGGCCAGTGTGGATGGTTCCGCCACCAACTCGATTGCCAACCCAACCGGGATCGGGACATCCGCTGCCCCGCTGATGTGGGACAGCACCGCGCTCGCCGCCTTTGCCGACATGGCGCCCAACCAGGAAATCAAGATTCTCTACGATGTTTATCTGGCGTGTGATGCGATCCAGTCCAGCCAGGTGTATGTCGCCCGCACCACCTACCGCGATAACTGCGGCTACGGACATACCAACGATGTTTCCAGCGGCACCGTGGTGCCCGGCGCGCCGGTCCTCTCCATCACCAAGTCGTCCCGCAACGCCACGCTCGGACAGGCCGCCTTCTCCACCGCCACCATTCCCGGCAATCCCGGCGACGTCATCGTGTACCGCATCACGGTGGATCACACCGTGGCCTCGCAAAACGACCTGCTGGCCATGCGTGTCACCGATCTGCTGCCTGCATCGGTAACCTACCTCAGCGCCTCCCCGACGCCTTCCTCCATCAGTGGCCATACCCTTATCTGGAGCAACAACACATTGATGGCGCTGGTGGGGGGCGCGCCCTACCTGCGCGGGGCCGACAGCTTCTCGCTTTATGTCACCAGTTTGGTCGCTTACTGCACGTCCAGCGTGCAAAATGTCAGTTGGATGGAATACGGCTGCTCCGAATCCTGCCTTTCCCTGGGCGCCACCAGCCGGGTTTACCACACCTTCACCCCCTCCCTGTCCTCCACCTTCAGCGCCCAGGACGGCATGACCCTGAACGAAGCGGGCGGTCGTCTACGAGTCACCATCCAGAACAGCGGCGGGGCTGCCGTTTCCATGGTGGTCACCCAGGCCGCCCCCACCGGCTACCTCATCACCGGCGCCTCTGTCACGGGCGAATTCAACAGCAGCAGCCTGACCCTTAATCTGACCGGCTCCCCGGCCGGCCGCACCGGTATCATCAACTTCGCCAGCACCGCCACCAGCGGCGCCACCGATCTGGATGATGACCTGGCGAACGGGCTGTCCGCCCTCGACCTTGGCTACACTAATTCAATAACCATCAGTTTTGACCTGGTCAGCGACGGCTCCACCATGGACTGTGCGGCCGATCCGCGGGATAATAATTTCAACGACCCTGACCCGGCTGAACCGGTTTCAATTTCGGCCCGCTTCGCCGCCGGTTCCCAGGACGCCTGCGAACAGCCGCAAACCACCTCCGCCACCGTGTCCACCGTTCCTCTGCGCCCCGATCCCGACATTGATGTCCAGCCCAACGAACTGCTGGTGACCAACAACCAGGTGGTTACTTTCACCATAACGGTGAAGAATCGCGGTGAACAGGGCAACGCCAGCAACCTGCACGTGAGAGCGCGGCTGGGTAGTGGCTGGACCGACCTCGTCATCACCGGAACCAGCGTGGTGCAAAGCGCCAGTGGCACCGTGCTCACCGAGTTGCAGGGAAGTACCAATCTGCTGGTCAGCCTGCCCGGGGTGGTGCTGGATCCTCTGGATGACCAGGTCGTGCTCACCCTGCAAGGCCGCACCCGCCAGGGTCTGGGCAGTCTTGATATCATTGGCGAAGTGGTGGGCAATCTGCTCAACCCCGCCATTCCGGATGGCTGCACCCCGACCAATACCTTCGCCGAGGCGCCCATGGCCAACACCATGACGGGTAGCGTGATCAGCGCGGTCAACGGAAAGTATTATGGCTTCGACCAGGATCGCACCCGGGTGGCCGGCTTTTCGCTTAAGAAGACGGTGCGCTACTTTGGGGAGCCGGCACCGGGCGTCACCAATCTGGATGCGCGCATCGGAGACGACCTAGTGTATCGCATCGAGAGCCAGATTTTCGGAATCAGCCTGAGCAATCTGGTGATTACAGAGAGCCTGCCCGCCCACCTCGTGTTCGGCACCCCGGTGGATGCCGGCTCCTCTGCCAACGTCAGCAACCTGTGGACCTACAACCCGGGCAGCGGGGCCTTCACCCTGCCCACCCCCCTGAGCCAGGACGCGGCCTTTATCGTGGATATCCCCGTCGTGGTGAGCAACCGTGCGGCCAATCAAGGTGACCTGCCCAATCCGGTCATCGTCACCAACGCCGCCACCCCGACGTTCCTGACCGACGGCATTACCAATCCACCGCCTTCCTCGCTCACCCAGGTCCGCCTGCTGGAACCCATCCTGCAAGTGACCAAGACCTCCAGTCACGCCAGCCAGACCGTGCAGGCGGGCGACCTGATTATCTTCACCAACACGGTCCGGCATACCGCCAGCAGCCTGACCAACGCCTATGACGTGGTGTTCATGGATGCTCTGCCGGCGGGCCTGACCTTTGCCGGATTAGACCTGGGGGCGGATGGTCTCGACAACGATGGCGACGGGGTCACCGACGGCGCGGATGCCGCCGATGAAAACACGCTGGTGAGTGGCAACACATTCACTGTAACCACCAACAACAGTCCCCCGCTCGCCAACCTGGCCCTTAACGGCGTGGTGCAGTTCACCGTGCCCGCGTATGTATTGAACCAGTCGCTGGGCAGTGCGCTGGTGAATACGGGCCGGGTCACCTGGACTTCCGTACCGGGCAATACGACGAATCGCAATGAACGCGATGGCAGCGGAGGCATCAACGATTACGTAGCAAGTGGTACGAGCACCATCACGTCCCGTCCGGTGGCCGGTATCACCAAAACGCTAATCGGCACCTCGGAGGCCGGAACCATCGATCCCCGGGTAACCATCGGCGAACGTTTGCACTATCGTATCCGGGTGGATTTCCCGGCCGGTTCCGCCTACAACGTAAGCATCGTCGACTACGTGTCCACCGACGTGGCCCTGCGCACCGAGACGCGGGC
>CAYTVN010000089.1:0-11297 GCA_964441655.1 uncultured Verrucomicrobiota bacterium
GTTAGTCGGGGCCACAATGGCGGACGGATCGTAGCCGATGCCGGTGAGCGAGACCGTCGGGGCGCCGTTCCCGGGCGTGTTGTTGTTCAGGGTCAGGGTCGCGCTGCACGCTCCGGTGACCGCTGGGGTGAAGGTCACCACCACGTTGGATTCTGTCCCCGGCAACACGGTCAAGGCCGAGGGGTTGACCGCGTAGGAACCGGAACACCCGCCGGAAAGCGCCAGCGAACTGATCACGAGATTGGCCGACCCGCTGTTGGTCACCGACAAGGTCAGGTTGGACGAAACACTCACCGCCACCGTGCCAAAATCCAACGCATTGCTGGAGAGCCCGATGACCGGAGCGGCCACCGTCACCACCGTGCCCGTGCTCGAATTGCCGCCCACGCACACCCCCGCGCCCAACGGCCGCACACGATAGTAATAGGTGGTGTTCTGGGTCAATCCGGTCACGGATGCACTGGTGCCAGCCACCGCCCGGTTCTCATAACCGGAAACCATGGCGGCCTGGAAGCCGGACAAGGTCACGTCATCAATGTAATAGTACTCGCCGGATTCCAAACCGGTGGCATAGACCACCACGTACACTTGCGTGGCCGCGGCCGACACCGCCACCGAATACGGATTGGTGGCCACCGTGCTGGTGTTGGTGGTGTTGAAGGCGAGGTCGATACTGCTGTTGCCGTCCACGAGCTTGATGGTGTTGGAACTCAATACCCCGGCTTCATAGGAGCAGACGGACAGGAACAAGTCCTCATCCGTATCCGGTCCGCTGGCCGAGAAGGCCACCGTTACCGTACTGGCACTGCTTCCGGACAAAGCCACCGGATCAAAGGTGGCCAGCGCGGTGGTGGCGCCATCCAACCGCAAGGAATAGGTGCCCGTCCGCTTGCGCGTAGTGCTGGTGGTTACGGATCCGGCAGTGACAAACCCCCAGGTATCGGCCAGCGCTGCTTCAAAACCCTGGTTCTTCAGTGTCCCGAAGACTCCGAAGATGGCATTGGTGCTGACATCCAACCGATAGCTCGCCGCGCCGGGCATGGCTGGCCAGTTGGCGGTGAAGTCAAAGGTGTTGGTCGGATTCGCGTACAGGTTGGACAGGGTGTTGATGAAGCACGCCGCGGTGAAACTCTTGTTAGAGCCGTACACCAGGGCGAAACTGTTGCTCGCATAGGCGCGCACATAGTAGGTCTGGCCGGCGATAAGCGGCGAAATGTAATTGGTGAAGGCGCCCGTGCCCCCGTTGGTGGCGGAACTCTTGTTGTCGGCTGTAGTGGGCATAGTATTCGTGCTCCACACCACGCCACGATCAGTGACCGAGGACCCGCCACCAAACGTCACATTGCCGCCACCCTTGGCGCCACTCGGGGTAATATCCGTGATGTCATCCGTGGTCACCACCGGCAGGTTGGGATCGGCACGTCGACCCAGAGCGCCATTCGCCTGCAGATCGCCCTGGCTGGAACTCGTGGTGTTGGTTCCGCGCACCCAATAATAGTATTCCACCCCTACCGAGGCCGAGGTGTCGGCATAATTGGTGACGCCCGCCCCGACGGAACCCACATAGGACACCGAATTCGTGTTATCCGAGGTATGACGCCAGATGCCGTAGCCGGTCTCACCCGTGATGTCCGTCCACTGCACTTCCACCTTGGTGGTGTAGAGGTCGTAGCTCGCGGAAACGCCGGGCACCGTGGCCAGTTTGCGATAGCCGGGATCCGGCGTACCCCAGTCGCTCTGGCTGGAACTCCCGACGTTGGTCGCGCGCACCCAATAGTAGTACTGCTGACCCGGCACCGCGTTGGTATCGAGATAGCTGAGGGTGGACAGCGGGGTCCCCGTCACCGCCACATCGTCCAGGCAGACGCCGTAGCCGTAGGTCGCCACCCCTTCAAAGGCCAGATAGTAATCAGCGCTGGGATTCGGCAGCGCGATATTCCGGGCCGTCCAGGCCGGCACATTCGTGGTGTACTCGGCCAGCTGCACCCAGGACGAAACCGACGAGGTGCGGTAATAGACCCGCAGTAAATCCTGATCCGGACTGTAGAAGGACTGCGCGTGCCAGAAGTTCACCGCGGCATCCGCATAGCCGCTTAGATTCAGGGCCGGCGAAATCAACCGGTTGGTGTAATCCTGCGAACTGACGCTCATGGCCAGGCGGGCGTTATAGGTGCCGCCATGCGCAGCCGCGGGATTGGCGCTAACGCCACCGGTGGCGCGAAGCCAATTGGTTGTTCCGGACAGAATCTGGTTCGTCCACCCCGCCGGATAATTGGTCCACCCGCCCTCGAAATCCTCGGACAGAATGGCCGTGGAGAGGGTCGCCGCACTTACGTAGGTGGCCGCATTGGAATCATTGGCGGTATGCCGCCAGATGCTGTAGCCGTTGGCCCCGGTGACACCCGGCCACGTCACTTCCACGTAATTGGTGGACGTACCATCAGAGGCCCCCACGGGGGACGGCGCCGACAGCGCGCGATAGCCGTCGTTGCTCGCACTGAGGGCGCTCGCGCCGGAAAGATTGGTGGCCGACACCCAGTACCAGTAAATCTGGCCCGGCGTGGCCGACGTATCGTTATAGGTGGTCACGTTGGCCGCATTGGTGGCCAGGATGGCCGCCGAGTTGGTGGCGCTGGTCAGGCTGCGCCAGATCAGGTAGCCGTCCTCTGTGCCCACATCGATCCAACTCAGGGCCACGTGCAACGGACTGGTCCCGTCCGACGCGGTCAGGCCGGTGGGCATCGTGGGCAACAGGCTGATGGTGGTCACACTGGCCGTGCTGGAATTAAGTGTCACGCAATAGGCGTTGGTGGCGCGCACGCGAAAGTAGTAGTCCACTCCGGAAGCCAACCCGGTCACGGACTGACTGGTGGCGGTCACCGCACGGTTGGAATAGCCGGGCACAAAGGTGGGGGCGGAGCCGTAGGGATAGATCTGGATATCGTCCAGGCTCATGCGATCGCCGCCACCCGACGTCTTGACGACCCGCACCGCCACACTGCCATTGACACTCAAGTTGGTCGCCTCGAAAGCAGTCAGCGTGGTGGATGACGCGGTGAACGTGCCTGCGGTGGACCACGTGGACCAGTCATCGGTGGAATACTCAACGCGCCCATCGGTATTCCCGTCTGTTCCGTACTTGGCGTACAGGAGCGTGATAGAACTCAACCCCATGTTGGTGGAGGTCTGCATTCCGATGGAACCGGTATTCTGCAAGCGCGCGGAATTGGACCCGTTTTTGCGGTCACTTGCACTGGTACCGATAAGTGCGTCATGCAACCACCAGGTGATGCCCGCGATGGCTACCGTGCCCGAGGCATACGACCCCTTGGAGGCGCCTTCCCAGGTGTTCGTGTAGACGGAGCCACCACCGCCTGATTCGCCAAATGTTACGTTGGTCGAAACATCCAGCGCATACCCCGTCGCCCCCGCGAAGTTGCTCCAGGTCGCGGTGAAGTCCAGCACGTTGGTGGCGCTGGCATACAGCCCGGTAACCACACCGCTGAAGCAGGGCGTGACGAGCGAGTATTCGGTCCCATACGCGGTGCCCGCCGGGTTCTGGGCGAAGGCACGATAGTAGTAGGTCTCGCCGGGAGTCAGGTTGGTCAGGGTCGAACTGAAGGAGCCAGTACCCGTGCCGTTGGTGGTTTGCGCGCCGGGCACGGCAGGCATGGCCGAGAGAGCCCATACCACACCCCGGTTAGTGACCGCGGCAAAACCATCTGCCGTCACATCGCCGCCGGCCGTCGCCGTGGTTGCATTGGTCGTGCTGGCAATGGTGGTGGTGACGGTGGGCGGGACCTGGCCGGTGCCCCTAACGTAAAACAGGTAACTAGGTTCATCCGTGTCATCACTGACCACGGTCACCGCCGCCGTGCGCACGCCGGAGGCATTCGGATCAAACCGCAAGACCAGGTTGGAAACCGCACCCGGCGAAACCTTGGTCGGATAGGACATCACGATAAAGTCCGCCGCGGCCGTGCCTGCGGTGGTGATGCCGGATATATTGAGGCCCCCTGCGGCCGAATTCGTGATAAACAACGTGCGGTTCACCTGCCCGCCGGTCACCAGCGCGGCGCCGAAATCCGTACCGTTGCCATAGTCCGGCGTATTGGCGCCGGTCAGCACCACCGAATTGGTACCCAGCAGCGCGATCTCGGGCTCGGCATAGTTGGCCAGCACCAACTCCCAGCTCGTGGCTACCCGCACTTCGTCGAAATAGGTGTCACCCGGGGTTCCCGATCCGCCGCCCGCGCCGGCGCCCAGCCGAATACCGTCAATGCGCGTGATCGAGTTGTCATAATACGAGGCATGCCAGGTGGTCGGCTCGGACGTCGGTACGGTGTCGGTCCCGATCTTGTAGGCGGCCACGTAGCCGGTATCGGCATCAAAATCATACATGCCGATGACGACATGATCGTTCCCAATGCCAGCATACAGGTTGGAGGCGGAGACCGTTCCGCCCACGGTCAATTTCTCATCCCCACCATAGCCTTCGCCAAAGAACAGCTTCTCCGCAGCGCCATCCATGAAGGACATACCGGCAAATTTGTTGGGGCCGTTGTAAGCATAATTCACGATATACGCCGCATAAACACGACCCGTGGTGTAAGCCGCGATCTGTCGTGTGCTGGCCTTGGAAGTACCGTCCAGATCCACGCTGTTGATCTTGATCCGGTTGGCCGCGCTGGTGGGATAGCTGCTGATACTGGCAAAATTACCGCTGCTGACATTGAAGTACGAAGTATCCCCCTGCCAACTGTTGGTCCACCCGTGCCCGCCCCCGCCATGCCCACTGGTGGCCAGCGTACCGCCGTTGGTGTAGGCAAACACTTCGACGATCTCTCCCGCCGGATACTCGGTGGTGATGATGTTGGTGGCCACCCCCGGCGCGTAGTGGTTATTATTGATGGCGTAGAACGCGTAGTGATTGGTCTGGCCGGGGATGATGACATGCTCCAACTGGACCGCACTGCCTTTGTAGATCACCCGCGAGCCGTTTCCGCCGATGACGTCGCCCACGTTGTAAGCCTGACCCTGGGTGGGCGCGGTGGGCGCATTGGTCGCACGGTGGACCAGCATCACGTCCAGTCCGGTGGGCCGGGTCCAGCCCAGACGCGTCATTTCCCGACCATCCGCCCACGCACTGATCGCCGTGGCATTCGGGATATTGGTCAGGGTCAGGGCCACCGTGATCGTCTGCGGGGAGTTCGAGGCGTTACCGTCGGTGATGGTGATGGTGGCGTTGGAAGTGCCCGCCACCAGACCGTTCACATTGAATGTCACCGTATGCTGTTGGCCCGCCGTTTCGCCCAGCGTACCACTGACCGGCGACACGGACAGCCAGGACACGTTGGTGGTGATGGCGTAGATCAACTGACCCAACCCGCCGTTGGTCACCCCGAAGTTTTGCGCCGCGGGGGCGGTTCCCATCATGGTGGTCAGATTGATAGAGGTCGGACTGCGCACAATGCCGGCCTGTACGCCCGTGCCCTGAATGACGAAATCGTACGGGGTCTTGCCCGTTACGTTGTTGGTGATCCAAACCGTGGCCGAGCGCGCGCCCACTCCGGACGGATCAAAGCGGATTTGGAAAGTCGAGGATCCACCGGGCGCGATGGACAGACTGGGCTGGCTGATCACGCTGAAATCGCCGGTAACCGCCACGTTTTGCAGGGTCAGGGTGGCCAGCCCACCGTTGGTGATGGTGTAGGTGCGAACCAGATTGGAATTGATCAGACCCACCGACCCGAAATCCGTGTGATCGGCAACCGTCGGCAGCGTGTCGCCATCGCTGATGGCGGTGTTATTGCCGCGCACCGAGATGTCGGGAATGATCAGGCTGGTGGTCACGCTGGACGTGGTGGAGTTGGCCGTTATGCAATAGTCGTTGGTGGCCCGGGCGCGGAAGTAATAGGTCACGCCACCGGTCAACCCGGTAACGGACTGGCTGGTGCCGGCCACCACGCGATTGGAATAGCCGGGAATGAAGCTGGGCAGCTTGCCGACCAACTCCAGGTCATCCAGCGTCCATTGTTCGCTGGCGGAGTTGTTCAACATGGTGACGCGGATACGCATCTGCGAGACGGCGGGAAGATTGGAAACAATGATGGTGCTGTAGCCATCCGTGGTCCGGTTCCCTCCACCCGCGGGCTGGTAATCCACCGGGGATGTATCGCCGTCATACGGCGTGCTGGCCACGCCCGTGCCTCCGGCATAACTCCAGTAGGCGTTACCGTTACCCAGCACACGCACAGTGGAATAATAGGTGGTGCCGTTGTTGGGGCTGATTTCCACCGTCACGATATCGCCCACATCCGCGCCGTTGCCGGTGGAACTGATGGAGAACGAGGCCAGCCGCATGGACAACGTCGGCTCGATCAAGGCGGAGGTATCAATGGCGTCAAAAGTGATCGTCGCTGTTTCGTTGAGCGCCGCATAGGCACGGGCGCCTTCGCTGTAGAAGGGACTGCTCGCCGGCCGATCGCCCGAGGCGGAACTGCCGGTAATGAAGCCGCCGCCGCTGGCGGAATACGTGGCGGTGGGCGTCGCCGGACTGGTTTCAAAATCCTGCAGGGCCACAGCCGCCGCCGCTCCGCCGAAGTCGGCATTCGTACTGACATCCAACGCAAACCCGGCGGCCCCGGTCACGTTGCTCCAGATCGCGGTAAAGTTCGTTTCATTGGTGACGCTGGCCGTCAGGCCGGTGACCACACCGGAGAAGCAGGGCGTGGACAGGCTGTACTGCGTGCCGTACGACGTTCCTGCGCTGTTCTGGGCAAAGGCCCGGTAATTGTAGGTCGCCCCCGGGGTCAGGTTGGTTAGCGTTGAGGAGAAGGAGCCTGTGCCGGTTCCATTGGTGGTCTGCGCACCCGGCACGCTCGGCGTGGCGGGCGACAAGGCCCACACCACGCCCCGGTTGGTCACTGTGGCCGCGCCATCTGCCGTCACATTGCCGCCGGATGTGGCCGTGGTCTGGTTGGTGGCCGAGGCGATGGTGGTAGAAACAGTCGGCGGCAGGGCGGCGGTGGAAAGATTGAAGAGTTTGAGCACCGGATGATGAGCCCGGTTCACCACATATGAATCTTCAGCACGCGCAGGCAACATATGTTCATCAAATTGCGTGGTGTCAAAAATCATGCCATTGGTATAGGCGAAACCTCCCAGATTCACCGCGAGGTGCTCCGCATTGAGCAACTGATTCGGCAGGACATGATCAAACGGAGAGATTTTGCCGAGACTGGAATTTGCGTTGTTGTTTTTGTCGGCGGGCTGCCGGGCATCCGTTACGAGCTGAGTGATGATGGCAAAGGTGAGTTCCGAGCGGTTGGTCAGGTTCAAGTCACCCGCGATGACCAGATAATCGTTCGTGGGTAGGGCGGCGGCGGCGATGTAGTTGGTCAACTGCCGGGCTTCGCTTTCCCGCGTGGCGGCCTCTGCCACTCCGGCCTTGAAATGAACGGAGACGACGTGCAGGTCGCGTGGACCTGGCAGATCAATCGTTACCTGCACATGATCCCGCGAACCGACAAAACTATCGGCCCACTCATTGGATGCGATAATGGGCCAGCGGCTGATCACGCCGTTCGGGATGGGCGAGCCATCGCTTTCCGGTTCAATATAGAATTGGTAATTGGTGCCCAGCACCGAATCCACGAAAGCACGCGCGCTGGCATTGGTGAATTTCCATTCCTGGATGGCGATCACATCGGGACGCAGGCGCTGGATCAGGCGCTGAGCGGTTTCATCATAGGTGTAGGTACCGTCCACGATGTTGGTGCCGCCGGTCAGGTTGGCCGACATCACACTGAACGCGTCGTCATCCTGCATCAGCACGGAGGCCACCGCCGGACCGCCCACCACGGCGCCCGCCGCCTGCACCAGTCGGATGGAGATATCCTCCAGACCCTCGGGCAACGCATCGTTGTTCAGGGTAAAAACGAGGTTGGACGTGGTCGCGCCACCGGCCGTGAACAGGATGTTGGTGCTGTTGACCGAATAATCGGTGCCGCCACCCAGCGCGCTGCCGGCCAGGGCCACCCGCACGGTGGCCGACGCGGAGACGGAAAGGGAGATGGGTACAGTCAGGGTGCCGTTGGTCTCGGAGGTGTAATAGACGGGTGCCCCAAGGTACACTTGGGGGGCCACCCCGGACCCGGTCAAGCGCACATCATCAATGAAAAACCGGTCAAAGGAGTTATCATTGGCCGACTCATTGAACCGAAGACGGACCCGCACGGATTGGGCGGTAGCGGGCAAGCTTACGTACCAGGGATTGGCGGAGACCGTGGTGGCTCCTGTGCCGCCGAAGCCAAGGTTGGTGTTGGACGCCCCATACACCAGGGTAGTGCTGCCGGGGCCATTCCATGAGGCGCCTCCGTCATAGGAGAGGTCGAGTTCAAGGTTATCCCCGCTATCTGCACCCGCCACCGCAAACGCCACCTGCAGGGTGACGGCGGCGTAAGCCCCGAGATCAATGGCGTCATACTCCAGGTAGGGGTCGGCATTCAGGCTGGCCGACCCGCGCAGGGTTATGGCGTAGGCCCCGGATGCATTCGTGTCGCCATCCACATACACCGAGGTGCCATTGGAGTTGACGGTGTAGTTCCAGGTATCATTGGTCAGGCCCTCGAAACCTTGGAAAGTTACGGTGGAGAAGGAGCCCGTTCCTTCACCAGACAGCACAAAGGTGTAGGGATTCTCGTCGCTATCATTGCTGGTGATGCTGACCAGGGACGTGCGGACCCCGATGGCGGCGGGATTAAAGACCACCACGAGGTTGGAGCGCGTACCGGGTTGCACGGTGGTGGGCCAGGCCAGCACCGTGAAATCGGCCGCCGCCCCCATGGCGCTGCTGGTGGTTACACCACTGATAGTCAATACGGCACTGCCTGAATTGGTGATGCCATAGGTGTTGGTGCGGGACGCCGCTCCCCCGAAGTAGACTGATCCAAAATCTGTGCCATCCGCGGCCGTAGGCGCTACATCGCCGTTGGCGATTGCACCTTGATTGGTCCCCACCACCTCGATTTCCGGTAGGGCCACCTGCCGCAACAATTCAGTCCAGTTGGTGGCCACGCGAATTTCGTCGAAGTAGGTGGTACCCGGAGTGCCCGATCCACCGCCCGCGCCAGAAGCCAGGCGAATGCCGTCAATGCGTGACAAGCTGCTGTCGGTATAAGTGGCATGCCAGGTGCCGGGCTCGCTGGCCGGGACGGCATCTGTTCCGATTTTATATGCCACCACCGAACCTACATCGGTGTCGAAATCGTAGCGGGCAATCACAATGTAGTCGTTGCCCGCGCCGGCGTAGAGATTACTGCCCGACACCGTCCCGCCGATGCCCAACCGTTGGTCCCCGCCGTACATTTCGCCGAAAAACATCTTCTCCGTGCCCCCGTTCATGAAGGACATGCCGGAATATTTGTTAGCCCCGTTGTACTGAATGTTCAGTTTGTAACCCGCATAGACTTTCCCGCCCGTGTATCCGTTGAAATAGCGGTAGGCCTGCCGACCCTGGTCGCTGGGCGGCGTCACCACGATCTTGTTGGCATTGGTGCCGGGATAATTGGTCTGCGCGGGCAGGCTATACTGCGATATCGTGAAGGCCCCGGGATTGTCGTCACTCCAGTTGTTGGTCCAGCCCACCCCGCCCCCCAGCCCGCTCAGGCTCACGCCGTTGGTGTAGGCCACCTGGTCCACGATTTCCCCATCCCCATAGGCGGTGGTGGTCCCTGAAGCGGAGAGGCCGGGCGAGTAGTGATTGTTGTTAATGGAATAAAACTCGTAGTAGTGCGCGGCGTTGGTCCGCACCACGTGTTCGAGGGCGGCTCCGCTGCCCGAGTAGATCACCGTGCCGCCGCCGGGAATGGCGTTGCCCACACTGTAACTGGTTCCGTTGGCCGGGGTGCCCGGCGCGCTGCCCTGCTGATAGACAATCAACACGTTAAACGCCGCCTGTTTGGTCCAGGCCAACCGCACCAGCTCCTTGCCGTCCACCGTGGCCGTCGCCGCCGTGGGATCGGGAATGTTGGTCAACACGACGGACACGGACACGGTTGCGGTGTTGGAGGCCGTGCTGCTCCCGTCCACCGTGATCGTCGCATTGCTGGTGCCCGCGTAGAGCCCGGTCACGTTGAACGTGATGGTTTCCTGCTGGCCCGCCAATTCGGCCAATTGGGCCGTTACCGGCGACACGCTGAGCCAGCTGGCGTTGGTGGTGATGCTGTAATCCAGACGGCCACGTCCCACGTTGGTCACCCCGAAGGTCTGGGTGCCCAGCGCCGTACCCACCATGGTGGTCACGGTAATGGAGGCCGGACTGGCCAATACGCCCGCCAGCACACCGGTTCCCTGCACGGCAAACGGATACGGCGTTTTTCCGGTCACATCGTTGGTGAAGGTCAGGGTGGCCGTGCGTGTGCCCGAAGCCGAAGGATCAAAACGTACCTGGAACGTGGTGGTCGCATTGGCGGCCAGGGAAGCCGCGGGCTGGCTGACCACCACGAAATCAGCCGCATGTGTGCCCGAGGTGGTCACGTTGCCGATCCCCAGACTGGCTGTGCCGCTGTTGGTGATGGTGTACGTCCGCACCACGTTGGACTGATTCACCCCCACCCCGCCGAAGTCGGTGCCGTCGGCGTAGACAGGCGCGGTGTTGCTGATGACGATGACGGCGAGGTTGGTGCCCAGGACTGCGATATCGGGTGACGCAGACGAGCTGGTGGTCCCATTTCCGGTCACTTCGGCGGAATAGTTGTAGGCCTTATCGTAGGTGTAGACTTTGTAATAATAGGTTTGCGATGACGCCAATCCGGAATCGGTGAAAGAGGTCCCGGTGCCTTGATACGCCACCGTTCCAGTTACGGAGCCCGCCACGGTGTTGTTGGTCGCATAAATGCCGTTGGCATTGGGGTCATCGGTGCCTGCTGGATTGGACGTATAACGCACGACCAGATAACCACCGCTATCCACTCCGCCGCTGGCTGCACCCCAACTCAAATCAAGGGACGAAGCAGTTGCTCCATTCACGGTGAGTGCCCCGGGGGAGTTGGGGGCCGTGCTGTCCGCACCGCCATCATACATGCATAAATCGTCGATATAGATGTTCTCGCCCGAAGCCGTGGGTCCGCGTGTCATAATGACGCCGACCAGGCTGGTGAAGGTCGAGCTGGACGGTGAATATGTTTTTAACTCCCAGGTATTCGCGCTTGTAGGCCGGTTATAGGTACCCTGAAGCGTTTCGGTAGAACTGCGGACCACGCCAACCTGGTTCGATGCGGCGGCCGGCGTATTGG
>CAYTVN010000090.1:0-11126 GCA_964441655.1 uncultured Verrucomicrobiota bacterium
CCAACAGTTATTCTACGTCTTGGTGGGTGATTAGCATAATGGGTGTTGGGTTCATATGTGTTGTAAAAATCACATAATAAACAAATATTTCATGTCGCGGTTGACGCATATCGGAATATTGGCGATAAAGTGATATGCATCATGATGGGATATTGACCACGGCTCCATTGAACCCTGAACCGCAATGGCCGAAGGGGTATGAGGAGGCGTTGCGGGAGGCGGGTGCGAAGGAGAAGAGCATTCCGTATTGTGTGGCGTGGGTGCGGCGATTTTTCGCCGGGTTTCCGGGACGGTCCCGGCGTGAGTTGGGGCGTCGGGAGATTGAGGTTTTTTTGTCCGAGGTGGCGGCGCGGCCCGATATGTCCAACTGGCAGGTGCAGCAGGCGCGGAATGCCCTTGAAATCTATTACGAGCGATTTCGCGGCATTCCCCTTGAACCGCGATCCGATCATGATGGCAGAACGTCCTCACCAGTCTGCTCCTCCGGCCCGGTTGACCACAGTCCTCCTCCCGCGGCCAGCCAAGTGGATGTACGGTACCGAACCGATCCGGTGAGCGACAAGCGGAAACCACTGGCTACCGGTCGAACGAAGGCGGGGGACGAGGGTGTCGCATCGTCCGTCCCTTCAGCGGGCAAACGGGTGGACTGGAGCGCGCTGGAACGCGAGGTCCGGGAATGCCTGCGGGTGGCCCACTATTCCTACCGGACCGAGCAAACGTATGTGGCTTGGATACGGCGGTACGTTCAATTTCACGATTGGAAGAAGCCCTCTCTTCTGGAGGCGGCGGACGTGCAGGCGTTTCTCCGCGAGCTGGCCATCGGGCGGGAGGTGGCGGCGGCCACGCAAAATCAGGCGTTGAATGCACTCGTCTACCTGTACAAGTCGGTGTTGAAAAAGGAGCTGGGCGAGTTCGGTAACTTTCCCAGGGCGCGCAGCGGGTTGCGCCTTCCGGTGGTGGCCAGCCGGGAGGAAATCAAGGCGGTGCTGGGCCGACTGGAGGGGCGAACCCTCCTGCTGGGGCGTTTGTTGTACGGCACGGGCATGCGTATGAACGAGGCCCTGCGCCTGCGGGTGCAGGATCTGGAGTTTTCGCAACGCCGGATTGTGGTCCGGGCCGGGAAGGGCGACAAGGATCGCTATGTTCCACTGCCCGAAAGCCTGGTGCGTCCGCTGGGGGAATGGCTGGATGAGCGCCGGACCCAGTTTGAAAAGGACCGGGCGGCGAACATGCACGAGGTGGAGGTGCCCGGCGCGCTGGCGCTGAAGTATCCGAGCGCTCCGTTCGACTGGCGCTGGCAGTATGTTTTCGCGGCGGACGATTTTTCTGAGGATCCGCGGTCCGGTCACGTGCGCCGCCATCATCTGGGCGAGCAAACCCTGCAGCGGGCCGTGCAGCAGGCGGTGCGGGAAGCCGGGCTGACCATTCGTTTTACACCACACTGTTTCCGGCACAGTTTTGCCACCCACCTGCTGGAGGCGGGGCAGGATATCCGCACGGTCCAGGCCCTGCTCGGGCATTACGATGTCAAGACGACGATGATCTACACGCATGTCCTGAATCGCGGCCCGCAGGGCGTGGTGAGTCCGGTGGACACGTTATAGGGGGGCGCCCGCCCGGAAAAGTTCCAACGATTGGAAAAACGACTTTTTGCGATTTCCAACGATTGGAACTTTTGGGGCCCCGGGCAATCCTTCACCGGCGCCGCCGATCGGATTCCATCGCCGAAGCCTTTCCGTGGATGCGCATCGTGGGTATCCGTTGTGCGCGCACATCGTATGAAATGTATTTTCAAGTGGTTGCTCGTGGCGGGTTTGATGGCGGCGGGGACGTGTTCCGCGGCGGATCAGGACATTTTCACGGATGCGCTGGCGAACGGCTGGCAGAATTGGAGCTGGGCCACGGTTTCGCTGGTGAATCCCGCGCCGGTCCACAGCGGCGCGCAGTCCATCCAGGTCACCGCCGGGGCCTGGCAGGCACTCTATCTGCAGCATCCGGCTCAGGATGCCGCGGCCTTCCGCGCCGTCTCATTCTGGATTCATGGCGGGCCCACGGGCGGGCAGCTGCTGCGGTTGCACGGGCTGGCGGGCGCCAATCCGGTGCTGGCCACCAACCTGCCCGCCCTGCCGGCCAACAGTTGGCAGCAGATCACGGTTTCCTTCGTCACGCTGGGGCTGACCAACCAATCGAATTTCGACGGATTCTATGTGCAGGATCAAACGGGGACCGGGCAGCCGACGTTTTACGTGGATGACGTGCTGCTGCTGGCGGCCACCAACTCGCCCGCTTCGACCAACGGGGCGGCCGCCGTACAGGTGGATGTGGCGGCGGGACGGCAGCGCATTGACCCTCGCATTTACGGCGTGGCCTATGCGTCCTCCAACCAGCTCCGGCTGCTCAATGCCCCGTTGAACCGGCAGGGTGGTAATCCGACCTCGCGCTACAACTGGCAGCTCAACGCGGACAACCGCGCCTTCGACTACTATTTTGCCAGCATCGCTTACGCCAGTGCCACGCCGGGTGAACACGGGGATACCTTTGTTCAGGAATCGCGCGATGGCGGCGCGGAGCCGAGTCTCACCGTGCCGATGCTGGACTGGGTGGCTAAACTCGGCACGGGCCGGGCCCGCACGTGGAGCTACTCCGTGGCCAAGTACGGCTCGCAGCAGCAGACCGACACCGCCAACGGCTGGCCGGACATGGGGAACGGAGTGCGTCCCAACGGTTCGCTCATCACCACCAACGATCCCAACGACGCCAGCGTGGCCGCGGGGCCCGCGTTTCAGGAGGGCTGGCTGCGTCACCTCACCAATCGCTGGGGCCGGGCCAGCGAGGGCGGCGTGCGCTACTACCATCTCGATAACGAGCCCGGCATCTGGCATTCCACGCACCAGGATGTGCATCCGCGCGGCGCGAGCCTGGATGAACTGCGCGAAAAAATGACCAACTACGCGGCGCGCATCAAGAACGTGGACCCCGACGCGCTGGTCCTCGGGCCGGAAGAGTGGCATTTCTACGGCGCGGTGTTCAGCGGTGCGGACGCCCAATACGAAAGCACCAATGGCTATCCCGGCGTGTTCCCCGATCGCGCCGCGCACGGTGGCCAGGATGTGTATCCGTATCTGCTGGCCCAGATGAAACAGGCCGGCGACGCGGCGGGACGGCGTCTGCTCGATGTCTGCACCGTGCATTACTATCCCCAGGGCGGCGAGTTCGGGGACGATGTGAGCACGGCGATGCAACTGCGGCGCAACCGCTCCACGCGGTCGCTGTGGGATCCCGGTTATGTGGATGAAAGCTGGCTGGCCGGGAACACCAATACGGCGGTAGTAAAACTCATTCCGCGCCTGCGTGCCTGGGTGGCCACCAACTATCCCGGTACGCTCACCGGCATCACCGAATACAACTGGGGTGCGGAAAATCACATCAACGGCGCCACCGCACAGGCCGACATTCTTGGCATTTTCGGGCGGGAAGGGCTGGACCTGGCCGAGCGTTGGACCACGCCGTCCACCGGGTCGCCCGCCTTCAAGGCCATGCAGCTCTATCGCAACTACGACGGGGCCGGTTCCACCTTCGGCGACATTCGCCTCGCCGTGGCCCAGGCCCCCAACCCGGATTCGCTGTCCGTGTTTGCCGCGCAGCGTTCCACCGATGCGGCGGTGACGGTGATGCTGGTGCACAAGGCCCTTGCGAATCCGACCAACGTGGTGATTCGCCTGACCAACTTCGTGGGCTTGGGCCACGCGGACCTCTGGCAGCTCACCGCCGCGAATGTCATCACGTCGCTGCCGCCGGTGACCGTCAGCAACGCGACGCTCCAGCTCACCTTGCCCGCGCAGAGCATCACCCTGGCCGTTCTGCCGGAACCTGCGCCGCGGCTGGGATTGGACCGGGACGGCTTGTGGCTGACCGCGCCGCCGGGCCAGCACTACATCGTTGAGGCGGGTCCTGATATCGGCAGCTGGCTCCCGGTGTCCACCAGCACGGTGACGGCCACGCCCCTGCTGATCACGAATGTCACCACCATGCTTCCGCATTCTTTTTTCCGGGTGGTGTGGGAGCCTTGATGACCAGGTGCGCACACGTGATTCCGACTTTCCTTGGCGCGCCGGGATGGGGTAGGAGACGGGGGATGGAAGTTTCGGCATGAGCGATCCTGTTCCTCCCTCCCAGGTGGCGTCGGCGTTCCCGATCCGTCCGCTCCCGACGCGCTCGCCCTGGCTGGCCCGGCTGAGTGCGCCGCGGGTGGCGCTGGTCGCCGGATTTTTTTATCTGATCCAACTGGCCTGGTTCACCTATCCGAACGAGTACAACGCGACGCTCGCCGCTGCGTTGGGGCTGGACCCCTTTCGGGTACCCGCGCATCCGGTGTGGCAGATGATCCTGGCCGTGCTGGTCCGAATTCCCGGCCTGAATCCGTCCGTAGTGGCCAGTCTGCTGAATGCCGGATGCGGCGCGGTCACCGTGGGGTTGGTGTATGCGGTGGCCAGCCGCGTGCGTCTGCGCCGCTCCAAGTCCCGGAGCAAACAGGCGGGCTTCGACGCGGAGACCGAAGATTCGCGCCGCCTGGCCGGCTTGCTTTCCGCTGTTTATGCCGCCGTCTCGCTGCCCCTGCTCATCGTTTTCACGCGGCCGCATCCCCTGGCCCTGGCCGCGCTGTTGTTGATGCTGGCCCTGTGGCTGACCCAGCGCGCGTGGCGTAATCCCGCGCGATCCAGCTGGTATTTCTTCTGCGGGGTCTACGGCCTGGGCTGCGCGGAGTTCCCCACCTTTTTTCTGCTGGCCATTCTGTTCGGCCTGGGCTGGCTGTGGGTGATCTGGCGCGGGAAGCTGTGGACCCGCGGACTGATCCCGTTCGGGCTGGCCTGCTTCGCCGCCGCCTATGCCGTGGTGCTGCTGGCGTGCTGGATCTATTTCCGAAGCCCGGTGGCGGAGTGGCGCGGTTTTACCACGTATCTGAGCGTGCTGCATTTCTTCCTGTGGGAACAGATTGCGGCCTTGCGCGACGCCGTGCCCCGGGTGGGCTGGCTCACCATCGGGGCGCTGATGATCGCGCCCGGCCTGGGCTTCTTGCGTTCGGCCCAGGAGGAGGTCGAGGACCAGAGCCCCCGGCGCACCCTCATCATTCTGCGCGCCCTGCTGGCTTCGGTGGCGGTGATTCCGCTGCTGGACGGCGTGGGCTCGCCGTGGCGGCTGACCGGGCCCGCGGGGCTCGTGGTGACGCCGTATTTGATCACCGCCCTGTGGTTCGGCCGGCTGCTTTCGTTGGTGCACTGGCAGCTCCGGCAACTTCCGCCTTCGCGGCGCGGTCGTCCGTCGCGTCTGCAAAAGGTGGGTCTGCCGGCGCTCCTGATGGTAACCGGCGTGCTGCTGGCGGGCGCCACCGTGCGGCACAGCTGGATGGCCTGGGCGGGGCGGGCTCGTCCGCTGGTGCAGTTTGCCGACGATCTGCTGGCCGGGGTGGGCGAGGGGTCGTGGTTGATCACGGATGGCAGCCTGGATGCCTTTCTGCAGGTTCGGGCGCGTGATCACGGGCGCACCGTGAATCTGCTGAACCGCAGCATGAGCCGTTTCCCGCCATATCTGCGCTATGTGAGCGGGCGCATGCCGGACGCCGAATTGCGCAGCGTGGCGGGCGCGGGGCTGGAACCCATGGTGCGGGCGTGGGGCGCGCGGGCGTCGTTCCGTCGCGACGTGCGCGTGCTGGACTGGCCGGATGTCTGGGTGATGCAGGGCTTCACCGCCGTACCGGATGGCCTTTGGTATGCCGGTCAGCCGGACCAGCCCACGGTGGAACAAGCCCGATCCATCTTCACCTCCACGTGGTCGCGCATCGCAGTCTACACCAACACGTTTGCCGCGGCCCGTGAGCCGCCTCCGGTGGAAGCGCGCTATTTCCGGCGGGTGGCGCGTCATCTCGGCCAGCTGGCCAACCAGCTCGGTGTGCTGATGGAGGATGCGGAGCAGGTGCTCGATGCGGAGCGGGCGTATCGGCTGGCCCTGGTTTTCGACCGCAACAACGCAAGCGCCTTGTGCAATCTGATGGGCGTGACCCCGGACGCTCCGCCGGCTGAGCGGGAGGCGATGCGGACAGAACTGCGGCGGGTGGTGAAAAAACGTCAGCTGACTCCGGCGCAGATGGTCAGCGATTACGGCTTTATCCGCGATCCCGGCGCCTATGCGCAACAAGCACTGGCCTGGGCTGCGAGCGGGCGCACCGAGTCGGCCGTGGAGCGGGCTCAGCAGGCCCTCGAACTGGCGCCGACCAATCAGGCGCTACAGTTACTGATGGCCCAGGTTCTGACGGGCAACGAAGAAAAACAATCGGCGGAACTATACGAAAGCATTCTGGCGGATAATCCGCGCCATGCCCGCGCCTTGCTGGGGCTGGCCCGCCTCCGTCTGGAGCAGCGTGCCTGGGCCGAGGCGGGGACACTTTTGGATCGCGCGCAGGCGGCCGGCATCCCGGCGTCCAGCTTGGCCGTGGATCGGGCGTACCTGCTGATGGCGAATGGCCGGCGGGACGAGGCGCGCGCCCTGTTGAAGGAAACGGTGCGTCAGGATCGAAGCCTGGCCCCGGTCTGGCTGGCCCTGGCCCTGATGGGTTTGGAAGACCACGATGAAGCGGTCACGCGCACGGCGGTGGCTGAACTCGAGCGCTTTTCCGGCTATTCACCCGGCCAGCTGTTTTTGTCGGAGTATGCCTTGCAACGGGCGGATCCCGTGGCCGCGCGCGCCCACTTGGAGCGGGCGGCCGCCCATGACCGGGGCAATCCCGCCATTTGGGAAAGGTGGGCTACCCTGGACTATGTGCAGGGGCTGATGGCGGATGCGGCGCGGCGGGCGGGCGAACTGCTGGTGATCGATCCCGACAATGCCACGGCGTATTACCTGTTGGGCATGGTACACCTGCAGGCGGGCCAACCGGATCTCGCGGAGGCCGCGTTACGCAATTCCCTGAAGTCCCGCGCCACGGCGCCCGCCTGGCATGGGCTGGCCGTGGTCCTGCTGCAACAGGGCCGGTACGCGGAGGCTCTGACGGCAGCGCGCCGTGCCGTGACCCTGCAGCCACGGCAGGCCGCGTTTTGGGGGACGCTGGGCCAGGTGCTGGCGGGTCAGGAGGAATGGGCGGGGGCGGCGGCCTCGTTCGACCAGGCCTTGAATCTGGGCTATCGCGATCCTCCGGCCCTGGTGCGTGCGGCCGAGGTGTTTCTGCGGGCCGGCCAGCGGGAAAAAACCGGGCGTCTCTTCAATTTCCTGGAGCCGCGGGCCGACCGGTTGGACGCCGATGCAACGGCACGTTTGCGCGCCCTCAAAGCCGATTGGTCCGCCCTGCCGCAGGAGTGAGCTGGCCCGGCCCGCGCACGCCATGAACTGTTCAAAATTATTTTGAACATTATTAAGCCTGTGGGTAGTTTGTAAGCCTGCGGTTAGGGGGGGCGATGCAGATGAACGTTCGTTTTGGCTCATGGGTGGGTGTGTTCTATTCGGTGCTGGTGTCGGGTGCCCTGGCGGCGCCTGTTATCAACGGCATCATTGGCTCGGAAGGCTGGATACATCTTACGGAGACTCCGTATGGCCAGCCGGTGGTCGGCGGATCAGCGGTGGATTCCGATCTCGCGGCCGAGACCTCGGGCTCCCATCGCTGGGACGGTACCCTGGGCGCGGACGTGGACCTGGGCGCCAACCGGGGCAACGTGCACAACCTGTTTGTGCAATGGGACAACAACAATCTGTACCTCGCGGTGGAGGGTCCCACGGCCCCCTTCGGTTCCTGGAACGGCCCCAATGGCAGCAATAACAACGACGACGGGGACCAGGGCGACCTCTACATCGCCATCGACACCAGCGGCGGAGCGGCTTCCGGATTCCTGACCGCCAACGATGCGCACCGTACCTTCCACAATGTGAACAATCCCCAGGCGGTGGATTTCGAGGGCTGGCGACCCACGCACTTTGTCGGGGTGGAGTGGGTGCAAAACAGCGATTTCGCGGCCGGCCAGGGCTACGCCAATATCGAGGACGCCGTTACGCATAACGTGTCCGCGGGCGAGGGGCACGGGGTCAACAACGGCGGCTTTGAGTGGGCGGTGGCGATGGATGGCAGCGGGCGAGGCGTCTACGAGTTCGCCATTCCGTGGTCCAACCTCGGCCTGAGCGGAATCCCGTTCCGCGATTTCCGCATGGCCATGTACACCACCTACAACGATGACTTTCACGACACCTACGACAGTGGGCCCGGCTCGGGGCAGGGGCCGGGTGGTGTCTACGAAGAAATCGGCGACTTCCCGGGTGATCGCGATACCGGTGTGGGTGACGATGGCCTGCTGGCGGGCGTCGCGAACGCAAACGGCGTGCCCGCGGGCAGCTTCCCGGGCTCCAACTATGTGGATCCCAACAGCAACAATTACGGCAACAATCCCAACCGCGCGGACGAAATTGACACAATCTCCGAGTACCTGACCATTGCGGTGGTGCCCGAGCCGGGTACCCTCGCCCTCATGGGACTGGGCCTGCTGGGCGCGGCCGCCTACCGCCGTCGTACCCGGCGGCAGGGCTGACCCGCCGGCGCAAATTCACGCGCTGCATCGGCCTTGGTTCCGTGCTAACGTGCACGTGTGCTCGCCAACATCCACCATACGATTCTGCAGAACGGACTGATTCCCGCCGGCGGTCACGTGGTGGTCGGCGTTTCCGGCGGCGCGGATTCGGTCGCGCTGTTGTATGCCCTGCATCATCTGAGGCCCCGGCTCTCCTTTGCGCTCACCGCCGTGCACGTGCACCACGGTTTGCGCGGCCTAGAGGCCGATGCGGATGCGGAATTTGTCCAGCTGCTGGCCTGGCGGTTGGGGGTGCCCTGCGTGGTGGAAAAAGTGAAGGTGGCCGCCCTGGCGCGGCGCGGCAGGATCAGTATTGAAATGGCGGGCCGGTCGGCGCGTCACGACGTGTTTGCCCGGGTTGCACGCGCTGTGGGGGCGGACCGGGTGGCCACCGCGCACCACGCGGATGACCAGGTGGAAACGATGCTGTTGCGACTGCTGCGCGGCAGCGGGCTGCAAGGCCTGGGTGGCATGACGTACACCTCGGTGATCAACGGACTGCGCATCATCCGACCCATGCTCCAGGTCTGCCATGCGGAGGCCGTTTCCTTTTTGCGCGGACACGGGCTGGCTTGGCGGGAGGATGCCAGCAATGCCGATACGACCCTGTTGCGCAACCGGATTCGCGTGGAACTGCTGCCGATGTTGAAGGATCGTTTTGGACCGGCCGTGCGGGCCAATATGCTGCGTACAGCGCAGGTGTTGCGCGAGGATCAGGCGTGGCTGGATCAGGTGGCGCAAAAAACACGACGGACTGCGCTCACGGATACCGGCTCCCTGCGCGAGGCCTCCCTGCAACGTATGCCCGCGGCCGTGCGGCGCCGGGTCATGGCGGTCTGGCTGCTGGAGCACGGAGTGCCGGCAGAGCGTTTGGATTTCGCGTTGTGGGTGAGGGTGGAGCAGTGGCGGCAGGGCGATGCACCGAGTTTGTCCCTGCCGGGCCAGTTGTTGCTCTCGCGCCAATGCGGTGAACTCCGGGTGGCCGCCAGTTCGTCGGCCCCGGGCCCAGCCCGATCTTTTCAAGTGACGGTCCCGGGTTCGGGTTCGGATCCTTACTGGGGCGTGGAACTGCGGGCCTCGCTGGGCACGGGTTTTGTCCGCGCGCGTGAGCCGCGTCCCGGTCCCGGTTCCTTTACGGCGTATCTCGCCGCTGATGTTGTGAAGGATGCCCCGCTGGTGGTGCGGACCCGGCGTCCGGGTGACCGTTTGAAACCGCTGGGCCTGCGAGGTACCATCAAGGTGCAGGACGTCCTGGTGGATCTCAAGGTGCCGCGGGCCTGGCGCGATCGGGTTCCGCTGGTGACCTGCCGGGACGAGGTGGTCTGGCTGCCCGGCTATCGCATTGCCCACGCAGCACGGGTCTTGCAGGCGCGGTCGGCCAGCGTGCGGCTGGAGTTGACCTGCCGGGGCTAACCCGAACATTGCATCGCTTGCGATGCAACGTTCGCCCTCCGGGCCGTGATGGATGCGGCTGTGCCGCATCCAAACGGGGTTCAGCCACGTTCGATTCGGCGCGCATACGCGCGCCGTATCGTCACGTCTTCTGGCCACGCAACCTGCTCAGCAAGTTGGTGTGCCTGAAGCGAATAGTGCAGCGCACCTTCGCGTGCGATGCACTATTCGGGCTAATTCCCGCCCGCTTCCCCTTTGCAATCAAGCCGTCCGGTGGTACGTTATAGCCTTTTCAGCACAGGAATTATGGATACCCAACCCGACAAACCCGAAAAAGACTCAACCGGACAGCGCCTGCCCGTGCGCGGCATGGCGGTGTGGTTCCTTTTACTCGCCCTCTTTCTGTTGATGTTCCAGATGTTCAACCAGGGCCCGGAGAAGTTGAACAAATACACCTACAGCGAGTTCATCAAGATGGTGGAGGGGCAGCGCGTCCGCAATGCCCAGATCGTGATGGAGGTTTCCGGTTCGCGCTTCGTGAAGGGCGAACTGCTCGACCTCGACGAAAAGACGGGCAAGAACAAGAAGTACCGCGTCTATCTGGCGGAGACGGAATCGCTGCAGAAGCTGCTGCTGGAAAAAGGCGTGCAGTTTGAAATCACCCCCCAGAATCCCTACCTGTGGCAGATCCTGTCCGGGGTCATTCCGTTCCTGCTCATCATGGGCCTGCTGTATTTCCTGTTCACCCGCCAGATGCGCATGGCGGGCAAGGGGGCCATGAGTTTCGGCAAGAGCCGGGCCAAGCTGATGACGCGGGGCAAGAACCGCATCACCTTCGCCGACGTGGCGGGCATCGAGGAGGCGGAGACCGAGGTGGAGGAAATCGTGGAGTTCCTCAAGGACCCCAAGAAATTCCAGCGCCTGGGCGGTCGTATTCCCAAGGGCGTGCTGCTGGTGGGTCCTCCGGGCACGGGCAAGACCCTGCTGGCCAAGGCCATTGCGGGTGAGGCCAACGTACCGTTCTTCAGCATCAGCGGTTCCGATTTCGTCGAGATGTTCGTGGGCGTGGGGGCCTCCCGGGTGCGCGACATGTTCGAGCAGGGCCGCAAGCACGCGCCGTGCATCATCTTC
>CAYTVN010000091.1:0-11064 GCA_964441655.1 uncultured Verrucomicrobiota bacterium
CGTCATCGCGATCCTGGCCGCTCTGACCGAGTCCGCCTGCGCGGACGCCGTCCCCTGGCACCGGGTGGTGACGTTGCAGGATTACAACACGCGCGTGGTGTTGCTGGGGACCCTGATGCTGGGCATGGCGGGCGGCCTGGTGGGTTCCTTCATGGTGCTGCGCAAGAAGGCGCTGTTGGCGGATGCGGTCAGCCACGCCACGCTGCCGGGCCTCGCCCTGGCCTTTATCATCATGGCCGCCCTGGGCGGAACCGGCAAACACCTGGGCGGCCTGTTGCTGGGGGCGACGTTGACCGGTCTGCTGGGCATGGGCGCCGTGCAGCTTATTCGCGCCACCACCCGCCTGAAGGAAGATGCCGCGCTCGGCATCGTGCTCAGTGTTTTCTTCGGGCTCGGGGTGGCCTTGCTGGGTCTGGTGCAAAAAATGGAAACCGGCTCGGCGGCGGGCCTGGAATCCTTCATTTATGGCAAAACCGCCTCCATGCTGGCCAGCGACGGCTGGCGTATCGCGGCGGCCGCCGGCTCCATCACCGCGTTGTGCGGGGCGCTGTTCAAGGTGCTGGCCGTGCTGTGCTTCGACCCCGAGTATGCCCGCGCCCAGGGCTGGCCGGTGATGTGGCTGGATGGCTTGCTCATGGGCATGGTGGTGGCGGTGACCGTGGTGGGCCTGCAGGCGGTGGGCCTGATCCTGGTGGTGGCCCTGCTGGTCATACCCGCGGCGGCGGCGCGTTTCTGGTCCGATGACCTGCGCTACATGGTTGCGCTTTCCACCGCACTGGGCGGGGTGAGCTGCCTGGTGGGCGCCTTGTGGAGTGCCCTGGTGCCCAATCTGCCCGCGGGCGCCATGATGGTGCTGGTGGCCGCCGCATTCTTTTTGTTCAGCCTGCTGGCCGGCCGATCCCGCGGTGTGGTCGCGCGCGCCGTGGCCTATCACCGCATGGTGCGTCATCTCAAAAACCAACGCCCGCGTACCCCGGCAGCAATCCCATGATCTGGACCTCGCTCGATACCTGGATCGTGGTGGCCGGCGCGCTGACCGCCGCTTCCTGCGCCCTGCTGGGCTGTTTCCTGCTGGTGCGTCGCATGAGCATGATGGGGGATGCCATCAGCCACGCCGTTTTGCCGGGACTGGCCGCGGCCTTTTTGATCACGGGCAGCCGCGACAGCCTGCCCATGCTGGCGGGCGCCGTGGTGGTGGGCCTGCTCACTGCCGGACTCACCCAATGGCTCAGCCGGTTCGGCGATGTCGAGGAAAGCGCCGCCATGGGCGTGGTCTTCACCAGCTTCTTCGCCCTGGGCCTGGTACTGATCGTGCGCGCGGCTGACACGGTGGATCTCGATCCCGGCTGCGTGCTCTACGGGGCCATCGAATTGTCGCCTCTGGATACGTTGTCCATCGCGGGCTGGCAGATTCCGCGCGCCGTGCTGGTGGGTGCGTCCGTACTTACGGTCAACCTGGTGGTCGTGCTTCTGCTCTTCAAGGAGTTCCGCCTGGCCGCCTTTGATCCCGCGCTGGCCACCACCCTCGGTTTTCCCGCCGGGTTCATGCACCACCTGCTGATGGTACTGGTGGCGGTGACGACGGTCGCTTCTTTCGAAACCGTGGGCAGCATCCTGGTCATTGCCATGCTGGTGGTGCCGGCCGCCACGGCCCATCTGCTTTCCGATCGTCTGGGTCCCATGCTGGGCTGGGCGGTTTTGCTGGCGGTATTGTGCGCCGTGCTGGGACATCTGTCCGCCATCACCGTGCCCACCTGGTTCGGTTTCGCCGACACCAGCACCGCCGGCATGATGGCGGTGGCGGCCGGGTTGCTGTTTGCCGCGGCCTGGTTGTTCGCCCCGCGCCACGGCGTGCTGAGCCGGGCCTGGCACCAGTTCCGGCTCGGGGTGCAACGCACCGCGGAGGACATCCTGGGCAGCTTGTACCGCAACGAGGAAATCACCGGTCGCGCCGAGGGCTTGTCCCGCGCCGAACTGACCCACTACCTGCAGTGCGGCGCCCGTCTGCGCCAGGCCGCCTGTGCGCTGCTGGTCCGCCGCCGGTGGATCGAACCGTCCGGCCCGGGCTGGCGTCTGGTGCCGGAAGGACGTCGTCACGCCGCGGACCTCATCCGCTCACACCGCCTGTGGGAACGTTATCTTTACGAACGCGCGGCGGTGCGGCCCGACCACGTGCATACCACCTCGGAAACCCTGGAGCACGTAACCGACCCCGCCTTGCAGCGCGCGCTGGCCGGCGAAATACATGATCCTCGCCGCGATCCGCACGGGCACGTCATACCCGACACCGCCGGACCCGGGGAGCAACCGCCGGACGAAACGAAGCCCGCTCGTATTCGCAGTTGATTCCCGTCCCGTCCGCGGGTACAACATCGCCTCCCTACGGATTAGAAGAAGGAAGAACGTCATGGCAACAGGACTTGAACGCAATAAACATTTGAACCGCCCCCGCAAGAGCGAGGCCGCACGCCGCCGTCGCAACAAGCTGCATCGCAAGCGCTTGGTTGCCCTGGGCGTACCGGAAGCGAAGGTCGCCAAGCTCAACACCATGGAAATGCGCGCCCTGCTGCGCCGCCCGGTGAAAACGGCCAAGGCGCATACCGCTGCCAAAGCCAAAATTACCACCAAGCGGGTTACGCGTCAGAGCTGACCGGTGAGTTTATTTCGATCAGGGCCTGTCGGTACGTCCGGCAGGCCCTTTTCTTTTCCGCCTCAAGCGGGCAGGATACGGGCATGAAGTATCAGGTACGCCACCTCCTTGAATACGGTCTGCTGCGTGCCGTGTCCGGGGTGTTGAGCCGGGTGCCGTATCGCTTGGCCCTGGGCCTGGCCTGGTGCATCGCGGTGGTGCTGTATGCGGTGGGACGACGCCGGGTGCGCGAGGCGGAACGGCGCATCCGCGACGTGTTCGGTTCCACCCTCGATGAGCGCGGTGTCCGGCAGGCCGCCTGGCGCTCGCTGCGCAACCTCAGTTTTAATGTGGTGGAAATCATCCGCCTGCCCCGTCTAACCCGGGCCTGGGTGGAGCGCCATATCGACCGCGGCAATCTGCCCGACCTGATGTCTCGCCATGTCGCGCCGGGGCAAGGCGCCATTCTGGTCATCCCGCACATGGGCAATTGGGATCTGGCCGGGGTGGGAGCGTCCCTCACCGGGGTGCCCGTCTTCGTGGTCGCGGCCCGCCAGCGCAATCCGCTGACCGATGCCTTCCTCACCCGCATGCGCGCCGCCCAGGGCATGGAAGTGGTGATGCGTGATGAGAACGTGGTGAAACGGGTTTTGCGTGGATTGAAGGGCGGACGCGTACTCGCCTTTCTGACCGATCTCCGTTCACGCACCCCGGGCATGAAGGTGCAATTTCTCGGCAAGGAGGCCAACGTGGTGGCCGGGCTCGGTTTGTTTGCGCGTCAGGCCGGCGTGCCGGTGTTTGCCGGCGTCGTGCGCCGCGTCGGCTGGACCCATCACGTGTGGGAGTTTGAGGAGCCGATCTATGGCGATCCCGCGGTGGCCAAGGAGCAGGACTGGCAGCGTATCACCCAGCAGGTGATGGACGTGTTTGAGCGCGCCATTCGGCGTCATCCCGACCAGTACTTCTGGTACAACCGGCGCTGGGTGCTGGAGCCGCTGGAAGAGGATGTGATCCGCCCCTCGTGATCCGTGCCCCGCACATGAAGCCGAACGTGCCCAATCATTACGCCACCCTGGGGCTGCATCGCCGCTGCACGGTGGCTCAAATCCGCCGGGCCTATCGCCTGCTGGCCAAGCAGCATCACCCCGATGTGAATCCCGAATCGCCGGACGCGTTGGCCCGCATTCAGGCCCTGAACGCCGCCTACGAAACGCTGTGCGATGCCACCCGGCGCGAGGCCTATGACCGGGATCTCGATCAGGAGGAGCCGGATGCCGTGCCCGTTCGCTCGCGTTCGCGCTCCGCCCCCGAACCCATTTCCAAGGACATTCAAATCGGGCTTCAGGATTTTCTGCGCGGCGTGACGCTCACGGTCGGCGTGAACGATCCCGCGCGCACGGACGGACCTGAAAGCTACACTTTGGTGGTGCCGCCCGAGACCGCGCCGGGTAAGCGTTTCCGGCTGAAACGCGATCCGCCCTTTGAGCGCGGTTGGGTGGTGATCCGCGTGAAGGCACGCCCCGACCTGCGGTTTAAGGTGCGCGGCTCGGACCTGCGCTGCGACCTGAAAATCAACGCCCGGCGCGCGGTCCAGGGCGGACCCGAAGCCGTGCGCGGAATCACGGGTAATTTTATTACTGTGCCGATCCCGCCCGGCGTCGCGCGCGGCGAAATCGTGCGCATGGCGGGGGAAGGTCTGCCCAAGCCGCGCGGCGGCCGGGGCGATCTGCTGGTGCGAATTTGTTACCGCGTGGACGTGCGGGTGACGCGCACTCAGTGAAGCGGATTGCGCGGGGGCACCCGGCTTCCCAGCACGGCATCCCACAGCGCGTCCGGCATCAGCTTGCGCAGGATGGGGCCCACTTGGGCGGGCAGGGTGACGGCGTAGCGGGCGCGCGGATTTCGTGATTCCAGTGCGCGCTCAATGACCTGGGCCACCGCCTCCGGCGGAGCGGCGAACCGGCTGGAGGGTTTTGCCGAGTTGCGCCTGCGTTCCACTTCTTTGCGGTAATAGTCGCGGTAGGCGGCGCCCGCCATGTCCAGTTGTGCTTCGACCTGTTGTGCGGCATTGCGGCGAAACTCCGTCGCGATGGGGCCCGGTTCCACCAGGATCACGCCGACCCCGAGCCCGCGCACTTCCAGGCGCTGGGCATCGGCCAGTGCTTCCAGCGCATGTTTGGACGCGCAGTAACTGCCGTACAGGGGCAGGGTCAGGCGACCCAGCACGGAGCTGATGTGGACGATGCGGCCCGCCCCGGCGTGCATCATGGCCGGGAGCAGTCGATTGGCCAGGTCCTGTGCCCCGAATACATTCACTTCAAATTGATAGCGCAGGGTGGCGCGCGAAATATCCTCCATGGCCCCGGCCTGGCCAAAGCCGGCGTTGTTGATCAACGCGCCCAGCTTGCCGTCGGTCAGGCGCAGCGTCTCCGCGGCGGCCGCCGATACCGAAGTTTCGTCGGCCAGGTCCAGGGTCAGGGACTCGAAACCGGCCCCGCGCAGTTTTTCCACATCCGCGGTTTTGCGGGCCGACGTCACCACGCGCCAGCCGTGGTCGCGCAGCAGGTGGGCGGTGGCGAGACCGATGCCGGTGGAGCAGCCGGTGATGAGGACAGAGCGATGGTGGACGGGAGGCAAACGCATCCGTCATGAATAGCAGACCGCGTGTTGATTTCCAATCCCTGCCATGCCGTCTCCTCCGGCTGTAGCGCAAAGGACGTTTTGTGATAGGATGCCCCGTCATGCCAGAACCCATTGTCCAGATTCGCGAACTGACCAAGATCTACAGCCAGGGCGAGTTGGAGGTCACCGCGCTGGACCGTATTTCACTCGACATATCCGCGGGTGAATTCCTGGCCCTCATGGGGCCCAGCGGTTCAGGCAAGAGCACGCTGCTCCACATCATCGCCGGGGTGGACCGGCCCACCAGCGGGGTATGCGCGGTGCAGGGGACCGATGTCGCCCAGCTGAACGAAACCGAGCTGGCGAACTGGCGCAATCGCAACATCGGTTTTGTCTTCCAGACCTTCAACCTGATTCCAGTGCTCACCGCCTTTGAGAACGTGGAGCTGCCGCTGCTGCTGACCGGACTTTCCATGCGGGAACGGCGTGAGCACGTGGAAGCGGCGCTGCAACTGGTGGGCTTGCAGGATCGCATGCACCATCTGCCGCGCCAGCTATCCGGAGGGCAGGAGCAGCGGGTGGCCATCGCACGCGCCCTGGTCACCGATCCGTCCCTCATCGTGGCCGACGAGCCCACCGGCAATCTGGACGCCAAATCCGCCACCGACGTGCTGAACCTGCTCGGCCTGCTGAACCAGCAGGCGGGCAAAACCATCATCATGGTCACCCACGATCCCAAGGCGGCCGCCCATGCGCGCCGGGTCCTGCATCTGGAAAAAGGGGAGTTGTTGCGCGACACGGAGCAGGCGGCCCCGTGACCATCGGAGGTTTCATCCTGCGCAATGCCCTGCGCAACAAGCGGCGGCTCATCCTCACCGTGTTGAGCGTGGCCCTCAGCCTGTTTCTCTACACCCTGCTGCAGACCGCGCTGCGCGAGATGACCCAGCCCGCGGCCTCCGAAGCCTCCGCCCTGCGGCTCATTACGCGACACCGGGTTTCGCTAGCCAATGTGCTGCCGGAAAAATACCAGTACCGCATCGAGCAGGTGCCGGGGGTCGAGGTGTGCTCCAAGTTCACCTGGTTCGGGGGCATCTACCAGGACGAGCGCAATTTCTTCCCGCAGTTCGCGGTGGAGCCCGAAAAAATCTTCAAGGTCTTCAACGAAGGGGTGGTGGACCCGCAGGAGCTGGACGCCTTCATCAAGGAAAAGACCGCCTGTGTGGTGGGCATCAAGACCATGGAGCGGTTCGGCTGGAAAATCGGGGACCGTATCACCCTCAAGGGCACCATCTGGGACTGCAACCCCGAACTGGTGATCCGGGCCGTGTACCGGGAGGGCATCGACGAAACCAACCTGATGTTTCACCACGACTACTTCGATGATCTCATGGGCGAGCTGAACATGGTCGGCACCTTCTGGATCAAGGTGGCCAGCGCGGACCAGGTGCAGCCGGTGATTGACCGGATAGACGCCCTGTTCCGCAATTCCAACGCCGAGACCAAAACCGAAACCGAACGCGCCTTCCAACTCAGCTTCATCTCCATGTTCGGCAACATCAAGATGCTGATCGGTTCCATCTGCACCGTGGTGGTGTTTACCATGATCCTGGTCACGGCCAGCACCATGAGCATGGCCATTCGTGAGCGGATGCGGGAAATTGCCGTCCTGAAGGCCATCGGATTCAACAGCTACCATGTGTTCGGCCTGATCCTGGCCGAGTCGTTCGGGCTGGCCATGGTGGGCGGTCTCCTCGGATGCGGCGGGGCACGGCTGCTCTTTGACCACATCGACATCTACAAGGTGACCCAGGGATTCTTCATTAAGTTCGAGGTTTCATCGCACATCCTTAGCGGCGGCCTGCTGCTGGCCGCGCTGCTGGGGCTGGTGAGTTGCCTGGCCCCCGCCGTGGCCAGCTTGCGGATGACGGTGGTGGCCGGCCTCAAGGAGATGGACTGACCATGGCCGCCATTCCCCTTCGCTACAATCTGCGCAGTCTGCGCGTGCGCTGGCGACTGACCCTGGCCACGGTGCTGGGCGTGGCGCTGGTGGTGGCGGTGTTCATCATGGTCATGGCCCTGGCCCGGGGGCTCAAGTCCACCTACGTCACCACCGGCGATCCCCGCAATCTGCTGGTCTTGCGCAGCGGCTCGACGGCGGAGTCCAGCAGCCAGATCATGCGAACGGAGGTGTTGCGCATGAAGTACCTGGAGGGGCTGGCACGCGACGCGGTGGGCCGTCCCTATTTTTCGCCCGAAATCATTGTGCTCATTTATCTCGAGCGCATCGACCTGAGCGGGGGCGCCAATGTGCTGGTGCGCGGCATGGGCGAGATGGGACTGGATCTGCGCCCGCAAATCACGCTGGTGGAGGGGCGCATGTTCCAGTCCGGCCGCCGCGAATGTGTGGTCAGTCGGCGGGTTTCCGATCGCTTCGCTTCCTGCCGGATCGGGCAGAGCTTCCGGGCGGGCAAAGGGGACTGGACCGTGGTGGGCATTTTCGAGGCGGGTAAGACGGCCTACGATTCAGAAATCTGGGCGGATGCGGACGAGGTGCGCGATGCCTTCAATCGCAATTTCTACGGCTCGGTTCTGTTGCGTCCGAGCGATCCCACGGCGGCGGAGGCAGTCACCCGTCGTCTGGAAACGGATCGCGTATTGAGTGTGCGGGTGTTGCCGGAAACCAAGTATTACCAGGACCAGACCCAGACCGCGGGGCCGATTCAATTCATGGGCGGATTTCTGGCCACCATCATGAGCATCGGCGCGGCCTTCTCGGCCATGAACACCATGTACGCCGCGGTGGGGGCGCGCACGCGCGAGATTGGAACCCTGCGGGTGCTCGGGTTCAAGCGGCGCGCCATCTACGTTTCATTCTTGATCGAATCCATCGTGCTGGCCGCGGTGGGTGGCCTGGTGGGCTGCCTGATCTCGCTCCCCCTCAACGGGGTGGCCACCGGCACCTTCAGCTGGACCAGTTTTTCCGAGGTGGCTTTTGAGTTTCGCATCACCGGCGAACTGCTGGGCAAGGGGCTGCTGTTCGCGGTGGTGATGGGCGTGCTGGGCGGGCTGTTGCCGGCCCGGCTGGCCGCGCGCAAACCGGTTCTGGATGCTTTGAAAGCAACGTAAGCAGGAGATGGAAACATGAACGAATCCAACCTAAGTAAACTGACGATTCCCGCCGACAAAAAGGGAACCCGCAAAGCGGGGCCCAGCGTGGTCGTCATCGGCGTGGCTCTGGTCTTTCTGGTGGGGGGCATTCTTTTTATCACCACCCGGTCCAGCGAACGCAAGCCCGTCCCGGTTTCCGGGGCGGCCGTGGCGGCGCAGGCGGCGGCGGTTTCCTCCAACGCGCCGGTCAAGCCCGGCGATTCCATCCTCACCGTCAGCGGCTACGTCATTCCCCGCGAGCGCATCGAGATCAGCCCGCGTTTTCAGGGCACGGTCAGGACCATCGGGGTCAAGAAGGGGGACGCCGTGCAGAAGGGGGATGTACTGGTGACGCTCGAAGACGAGGAGTACCAGGCCCGGGTCAAGGAGGCGACGGGTCGCCTGGCGGTGGCGCAGGCGAATCTGGAAAATGCCCGCAGCAATGTGCAGCGCCAGAACGATCTGTTTGCCAAGAAGGTGGCCAATGAACAGGACCGCGATGAGGCCCAGCGTGCCTGGCGGGCGGCCGAGGCGGAGTTGATGGCCGCCCAGGGCGCGCTGGAACTGGCGCAGACCTATCTGGGCTGGTGCACCATACGGGCGCCCATCACCGGCACCATCCTGGAAAAGCTGGTCAACCCCAATGAGCTGGTTGTACCCCAAAGCTTCGGCAGCAGCAGCGGTCCCAGCACCGCCTTTCTGGCCATGGCCGATCTCACCGACTTGCAGGTGGAGATTGATTTGAACGAAGCCGACACGCCCAAGGTGAAGCTGGGCCAGAAGTGCCGGGTCAGCCCCGAGGCCTATCCGGACAAGGCCTATGCGGGCGTGGTGGCCGAAATCGCGCCGGAGGCCAATCGCTCCAAAGGCACGCTGCAAATCAAGGTGCAGGTGGCGCAGCCCGACTCTTTCCTGACTCCGGAACTCACTGCGAAGGTGGATTTTCTGGCGGAGTAGGTGAATGCCGCGTTCGTTGGGCTTAAGCCAGGGGGTCCCACACGCGGGTGAAGCCATAGCCTTGAAAATCTTTGGTATTTCGGGTGGCCAGTTCGGTCACGCCGTGATGACGCAAGGTGAGGGCCAGGCGTGCATCGAAGACGGCTCGATACGGCGTGCCGGGTTGGGCGAGCCGATGCCAGAGTTGATCGGCCACTGAAAAGCCGGCGCCTGGGTAATCAATGAGTTGCCAATCGGCATTGCTGCGGAAGGACTGGATGATCGCGGTGGCTGCGGGTGCGCTGAGCGGCGATCGGGAGAGGGCGGGGTTGCGCAGCAATACGTAGAGCTCGGCCAGCACGAGCTCGCAGAGGGCCAGATCGCGACGGGTGGCATGCGCTTTAAGAAAGTCGACCGCCTTCACGTGACGAGGCGCCGAGCGCTCGCAGGCCTCGAATAGCAGGTTGGTGTCCAGCGACAGCATGGGCTATTTCCCGTAGCGCGCTTTGTTTTCGGCCGCCACGTGCAGGTTGGCCCGTACGCGCCAGTCGGGATCAGCGAAGGGGTCGGCATACACCTCCAGGTGTACCGGCTTCGGCGGCTGCCATGTTTTTTCCCGGTCGCGGGCCGGATGGGTGGCGACCATGTATTCAAGCCCGCGCCGGACCAGTTCGGCCAGGCTCATCTCCCGTTCTTCCGCCAATCGCTTTGCATCGCGATATAAGCGTTCGGGCATTTGAATTTGCGTCTTAATCATGATGTATTATTTACATCTACATCAATGCCATGTCAATGGGAGGCGAATAGGGATCGGTAAAGCAGGCCGGGAGAGGGTGCTGAAGATCAGCGCAAGCGGGCGTCGGAATCTTACGTCTTTGTGCCGAGGCGCGTTTTGTACAGATGCCACGTCACGTCGTAGACATTGGCCACGTAGGTGACGAGCACGTAAACGAACGGCATCATCAGTTGGCGCGGGGAAGGGGCGTCGGCCTCGGGGATATATGAGCCGGCCCACCAGGCGCGGAGGAAATCCACGGTTTCCCGGAAGTAGCGGGTGAAGAAAACCAGGAAGACCCCGAAGGCGATGGTGAAGCAGGCGGCATAGGCGAGGCCGGCCAGGTGGCGGCCCATCGAATACTGGCCCACCCCGGGATAAATCAGGGCGGAATACAGAATGGGCGTGCGGTCCACCCGCACGGGCAGGGGCGGAGGCGATGTGCTCATTCCACCACCACGGGCAGCGGTCGGCGGGCCGCGACATCGGCGGGTCGACCGATCATCGAGTAGGGGCCGGTCCAATCCACAAGGATGGGCACGATCTGGCCGCGCAACGCGCGCGGGTCGTCGAAGAACACCACCTTGCCGTGCGGGGTGCGCCCGCGCCAGCGGTCCTTAAACCGGCCTTCCACCAGGACAGGAACGGATTGTCCGCGCAGGGGCCGGTTCTTCTCCTCGAGGATGCGGGCCTGTAAATCCTCGAGAATGCGCCAGCGCTCTTCCTTGGTTTCTTGTGCGATGTCGTCCGGCATCTGACGGGAGGCGATGGTCTTGGGCCGTTCCGAGTATTTGGAGAGATGGATCTTGTCCATGCGCAGCTCTTCGCACAGCCGGTAGGTGTCCATGAACTGCTCATGGGTCTCGCCGGGGAAGCCCACGATGATGTCGGTGTGAATGGCGGTGTCGGGCAGGAAGCTGCGGATGCGCGCCACCAGCTCGCGGAAATGCTGCGC
>CAYTVN010000092.1:0-11045 GCA_964441655.1 uncultured Verrucomicrobiota bacterium
GGAGGAACCGGAGCGGCCCCGGCCCGACCCGGGCTTGCAGGGGAGCTTGCTACAGGAAGTGATGGCCGCCGGTCCGCTGCACATTCATCGCGTGCTGGCTCATCAATAAGCTGCGATTTGATAGAACCCTGCCTCGTCGCCCGCTTCCGCATCCGCGTAGGAGTTTTCGGGGGGTGTGGCGTCTAGGTTGTCCGCCACCAGCGTATAGGCGCCGCCGATTTCGCGGGCCCGGTACAGGGCGTAGCGCTTACCCTCCACGCTCGGCCAGTTCAGGCACAGCCCTGCGCCGGTGGGAGAAAAACAGCGGGCGGCAAAATAGGACACGGGATCAAGTTCGTCCGTGCCGGCCAGAAGTTCGTGCAAGTCGGAGGCCCCGTCCCAGTCGCTGTCGATGGCATCGGCCGGATTGCCCTGGGATGCGTAATCGTAAACATGGTTCACTGCGGCCAGCATGGCCGGCGCATTCGGGGCCGGATCGGACAGGTTGTGCAGCGTAATGGTGCTCACCTTGAAGGGGCCGTCGTTGTGCAGGTCCTCCACCGAGATTTCCATGATGCCGGCCGGGATGTCCACCGTGAGGGTGTAGGTGTCCACGCTGACGTGATCAATTTTGAAGGGACCGTATTCCAACGCGCCGATGCGAAACATCATCTCGCGGTTGCGCGGCACGGGGTCGGGGTCGCCCATGCCGGCCCGGAAGGTGACGCGATATCGCCCGGGTTGCGTGACATGCACATAGTCGCCGACCTGGGCCCAGCTAAACATGTACCAGGCGTCGGACAAACGCTGTCCGGCGGTCTGGATGCGCACATCGCGCAGGTCCAGGGTGACATCCTGGGTGGGCGTAACCTTGGGGAACAGGGTGGTGCTGGTCAGGTCGGCCAGGCTCAGGTCGCGCTGATCGAGAATCCATTGGAAGCCCTCGCGGATTTTCTGAATGCGCCGCCGGGTGACCCAGTAGGTGGCCTGGCTTTCCGCGCTGAGCAGGTATTGATTCATCTTGCGCAGCACATTGATGGGAAACGCGCCCACGCGAAGTCCATAGTCATATCCGCGGCCCTGCAGCGACACGTTGTTGGCGATGATGAAGCGCTCCACGGTGGTGTAGTAGCTCAGCATGGGGGCGGCCGCCTCGCGGAAGTATCCGGTGAAAAAGTCCTGCAACACCACCTGCGGGTCCAGATTCACGTTCCAGTGAAAACGCGGGTAGGCGTAGTAGTTCCAGGGATTGTAGGGCAGGGTGTCGAGGTCGGCCTGGGTGCCGCCGGACAGCATGTTGTGCGCATGGAAAAACTCCGCCCGGTCCGCCAGGGAGCTGACCAGCGGCACCGGCATGCGCAGGGGACCGGTTTCGCAATGAATTAGATCGTAGTCGTAGTGGCGAAAATGTTTGGCCAACCCGGACCAGGTGACCAGGCGGTCCCGCATCGCGGCATTCTTGGGTGAGCTCATGGGCAGGTTGCGCACCCCGTACATGCAGATGTCGATCAGTACATTGTCGGGCAGGGGATTGGTGCGGTCGGGCGGGCGGTGGGTATTGGAATAGGCCATGGCGCCCACCATGGCTTCCGGCAGGGCGTTCTGGAGGCCCGCCGCCACCTGGCTGATAAATTCATAGTAGTCGCCGGAAACGCTGTGGGCGTAGGGGAAGGTGAAGGGCACCGGGTCCTCTTCCAGCGGTGTGCGCAGCGCGAGGGATGCGCTGTCTTCGCTGAACAGGATGGCGTCTTCCGGCAGCAGCCAGTAGATGGGGCCGTACCAAGGCAGGTGCCCGTTCCACACGTCAATCGCCTTGTTGATCACGAACTGCCGGAGTTCGGGGTTGGTCATGTCGAAGTTGCAGTTGTTCTGGCTGGGCGGCAGGCGTTGGTTCAGCTTGTCGGCGCCAACCCAGGCCGCCCACTCCTGGTTGGTCAGGATGCCGCACCACGAGGGATGCTGTTCCAGGATGCGGTTCGGCACCACGTTCCTGAAGTTGTGGGGATACCCGTCGAAATCTTCCACGTAATCCGGTTTCGGCGTATAGGCGGGCATTGGTCGCTTGGGCACTTCATCGCCACCGAAGGCGTCGCGCTGATGTCCGCCCCAGGTCAAGGTCCAGCGATTGCGCCAGAAATGCAGGAAGGCATCCGGGTCTTCGCGCAGGAACTCCACCCCGAAATTCGCGTAAATATAATCGGTGGACGGTGTGTACTGGAACGGGGCCACGTCCGGTTGGATGCCACGCCCGGCGGGAATGAAGTCCCCATGCGCGTCTGGATAGAGGAATTTGATGCCCTGGCGGTCCAGGAATTCCCACACGCTCCACAACACATTGCGATAAGGCCAGGCCCGGAAAATCACTTCGCGCCCTTCGCGTTCCACGTTGACCGGAGTGGCCGGGAAAAGGCCCTGGGCTTGGTGATTGGTCATTTCCGCATAGGTCCCGGCCAGCGCTTTCAAGTCCAACACCCGAAACAGCGTACCGGTGTATTGCGCCGTTTGGCTGGGGGAGATGGTCGGCATGGGGCGCCCCGCCAGTTCGCCCAAGTAGTAGGACAATTCCTGTGCGGCCAGCTTCAACGGTTCCGGCGCTTGCGCATTCAGCACCACGGCATCGTTGCGATCCAACAAGCCGTTGCCGGGCCAGCCGTAAACCTCGACTTCGCCGAGGTTCCAGGCGTTGCTCGCCGTGCCCCGGTTCAGTTCCAGAATCAAATAGCGGACCGCCACCGGCGCAAATCGGAAGTTGGCTTCCACCCGGATTTCGCGGCCGGTTATCGAGCGCTCATCGCGTGTCAGAAGCGCCGGCCCGATGTTCGTCGGTTGCGACCCACCGTATAACGAAACTTGGAAGAAACGTGATCCGCTCAGTTCAGGCGTCGAGCTGTCTGGCTGCAACTCTCCATCGGTGGCGGTGAAATAGAGACGATGAACCGTGGAGACCTGACCCAAATCAATGACGCAGCGGACGGTGGCCTGCGTCGTACTCAGCAGCACGCCGGATTGCAGATTGTTGTCTTGCACCTGAGCCAGCGTCCCACCCTGGGCGTTTCGCGCCGTCCAGGTGTCCGGCGTCAGCAGGGCGGCGGGCAGGGAGGTGGTCAGGCAAAGGAGCAGCGCGGCCGCGCTGGTGGCTCTTCTTTCGGTCCGTTTTTGATGTGCGGTGGACGAGTTCATGAGGTGGCCGCCTTTGACTTGTGTTAAGCAGAAGGTGGGCCATCTCACGGCTATAAAAGTTCAGCTTATGGAGAGTGTGTGCAACCTTGTACAATGGCGTTGGTTGACGATGTAAGACTTAAGGGCACAACAAATTGTGGCGTCTCAATTATGAGAATGCCAGAACGGCTTTTTTCTTCGTCTCTTCCGCTTCCAATCGTACGATGGTTACTGCTCTGGCATATAACGTGCTTAAGAATGCCCGTTCCATACCGGCTGCTATGAATATATTGCTCATTAACCAGTACTATCCGCCCGACACGGCGCCGACCGGTCATTACTTGCATGATGTCGCCAGGGCGTTGGTCCAGCGCGGACATGTGGTCACGGTCTTCTGCTCACAGCGGGCCTATAATGGAGACGATCGCTATGCGCTATCCGAGGTGAGGGATGGGGTCTGCATTCATCGCGTCAAGGCCAGCGGGTTTGGCCGGATGAGCGGATTGGGCAAGCTGATGGACTATGCCACGTTCTACCTGACCTTGATGGGCCGGCTGTTTTCATCGAAATGCCGCCCAGATGTGATGCTGGCCCTGACCACCCCGCCACACCTGGGCTTGCTGGCGGCCTGGGCGGCCCGACGCAAGGGCTGTGTCCATGCCCATTGGGTCATGGATGTATACCCGGATGCGTTGGTGGCCCACGGTTCCTGTACCGAGCGTTCGTTGCTGTATCGTTGTCTGGCCCGGCTGACCAAACACGAATTGCGCGATAGCCCGCTGGTATTCTGCCTGGGTGACGACATGGCGCAACGGGTTGGTCGTTATATGCCGGACGCCCATCGATCCTCCGCGCTGGTCAGCCTTCCGCTCTGGTGTGAGCCTTCGGTATACCCGTGGGCGGAACCGATGCCGCCCCCGTTCCGGGGTGAGCAGGGCTGGGGTGATCAGGATGTGGTGTTGATGTATTCCGGCAACATGGGGCGGGGTCATCGCATGGGCGAGTTTCTCGAGGCGGCCCGTCGTACCCGGGACGATGCCCGCCTGCATTGGGTATTTGCCGGTGGCGGCAAACGCCGCGAGGAGGTGGAAGCGGCCCGGCGCGCCAGTCCTGATTCCCGGCTATGTCTGCTTCCATACGCTCCGTTCAACCGGTTGCGCGAGCACTTGTGCAGCGCCGATGTCCATCTGGCCAGCCTGGCCACCGAATGGCAGGGGTGCATGGTGCCCAGCAAAATTCAGGGCATTTTTGCGGTGGGCAAACCGGTGATTTTTGTAGGAGGTCGCGCTAACAGCCTGGCCCAATGGATCGAGGAATCCGGCGGGGGATGGGTGGTGGCGCCGAACGATATCGAGGGTTTGATAAACGCGGTGACCCAGGCGCGGGACGGCGGGGAACGAGCCCGGCGCGGGCTGGCGGCGCGCCGCTACGCGGAGGCCACCTTCAATCGCGAACGCAATGTAACATTGATGTGCGAGCGTTTGGAGGCACTGCCTGGCGGAGTTGCCAACGGCATTGCATAGCCCCCTGCAAATCATAATAGTAGTCGCACTGTTTTAATCATGAAGCTTGATCCTTCACACGTGCCAGGAAACCGCTGGCGGCGCACTTTTTTCCACCTGGGTTTTCTGGATGCGCCCAAGGCCTCAGAACGCCGGCAGTACGAGCGGCATGCCTGTTCCTTCCCGGTGCAGATCTCCTATCGGGTGGACGACCAGGAGCGGGTGCTGCATGCCACGGCCCTGGATGTTTCCATGGGGGGGATGCTGGTGGAAGGCGCGGATGTTCCCGAGGGGGTGATCCGCGTCCAGATCCAGTGTGAAATACCGCCCGATGTTTTCGCGGGCGAATCCATCCAGCGCTCGGTGCAGGGCAGCGCGGCCATCCGTTACCGCGATTACGAAAACAAGACCCTCAGCCTGGCCTTCGCCGAGTCCTTGCGTTCCGTGGCACCCACTCACTTCATGGCCGAACATTGGCTGAGTATTTCCCTGGGCCTGTTGCTGGCCGTGTTGCTTCCGCTGGCTTACTTCTTCAAGCCGCTGGCCAAATACTTTCTGGTGTGGGCGGTTGGATTTGTCGCCACCCTGCTGTTGACCCCGCTGATCCGGCGGCTGGCCACCGTCCTGGGCGCGGTCGATGTACCCGATGAACGAAGGACCCATCGCACGCCGACCCCGCGCGGCGGCGGTCTGGCGGTCGTGATTGGCTTCTATGCCGCGGCGTTAACCGCCATGAGTTTTGCCTGGGACGGACGTCACGTCAGCATGAATGCCCACTGGCTTCAGTCGTTTATGATCAGTTCGTTTGTGCTGGTGGTGGTCGGCCTTTTGGATGACTTGCGTGGCCTGCGGCCGTTCACCAAGCTGGGTGGCCAGGCGCTGGCCGCCGGCTTGATGTTCGCCCTGGGCAACAGCATGGGCCGTTTGTTGGGCTTTGATTTGCCGTGGTGGTTGGATTTGCTGGCCACGCTGCTGTGGTTTCTGGCCCTGACCAATGCCTTTAACCTGATTGATGGTTTGGACGGATTAGCCACGGGGCTGGCCCTGGTGGCCGGACTGGGTTTGATGGGGGCCTTGTTCCTGCGGCGGATGCCAGGCGATGCCTTGATGCTGCTGGGCTTGATCGGGGCCTGCATGGCCTTCCTGCGTTATAACTTTCATCCCGCCACCATTTTTCTGGGCGACACCGGCAGCATGTTTCTGGGCTTCACGTTTGCTTCCATTGCTCTGGCCACGGGTTCCAAAGGCGCCTTTCTAGCCTCCCTGGGGGTGCCGTTGCTCGCCGTGGGGATTCCAGTGTTCGACACCATCCTCGCCATCTGGCGTCGTTCCATGCGGGCGCTGATTCCCGCGAATCCAACCCTTAAACGCGCCGGGATCATGCAGCCGGATGCGGAGCACCTGCATCACCGGTTGCGCCGCCGTGGTTTGAGCCAGTACCAGGTGGCTGTTTTCCTTTATGTCTTCAATGGCTTGCTGGTGCTCACCGGCCTGCTCTCCATGGTGTTTCGTGATCAGGCCCTCGGCATCTTTCTGGTCGCCTTCGTGGCCGGTTCCTATGTGGTCATGCGGCACCTCGCCGAGGTCGAGTTGTGGGATACCGGTCGGGCCATCATCCAGGGCTTGCGTCGGCCGCAGCAACGCGTGGTGGCGTTCCTGTTCTACCCGCTTTTCGATGTCATTTTTCTCATGTTGTCCCTCGCTCTGGCCATGGCCGTGGTGCATCAGCTCGCCCCGCAACCCGGGGGCTGGGAAGCCTGGATCGCGTCCGTTCCGCTGTGGGTGGGCCCGGTATTTCTTACCTTCTGCCTGACTCGAATCTACAGCCGGGTGTGGTCGCTGGCCCGCACCAACGATTACCTCCTGCTGAGCGTCAGCTTGATGGCCAGTGTCACCGTCAGCCTGGGCCTGAGCATCCTGTTCCACCCCGCGCGGTGGCAAAATTTCGTGGCCCAGGCCTTTGTCTTCGCCGGCGTATCCCATTTGCTGGTGGTGGGCAGCCGCATGAGCCTGCGCGGCCTGCTGGATGGCCTCTCTGCTTGGAGCGAGGCTCAGTATTATCGCCGGGGTGGCATTGTCCGGCGCGTCCTGCTCTATGGCTCCAGCGGCAGCCACCTTCAATTCCTGCGCGAACGTTCGCTGAACCCGTACGATGCCGCCCGCCATCGCCTGATCGTCGGCCTCGTTGATGATGACGCCAATTTGCGCTACCGCCGGGTCGGCGGGGTGGTGGTGTTGGGATCGGGCAGCGATGTGCCCGCGCTGGTGAAACAATACCGAATTGATGAAATCATCCTGACCAACCAGATGGGTGAAGAAGCGCATCGAGCCTTGCTGGCCCTCAGCCGGGAACAGAATATCCAGCTTTCCCAATGGCACCGCGAAGAGCGGGTATTGCATGCCACCGAAGCCGCCAGCCCGGCCCGACCGTCCGCTCCAACGGCTGCGGTGTCTAACCCGGCGAACGCAGGGTAATTGTCGTTACCCCCGCATCCGCCACCAACGCACCCATCCAATCACCGGGCAGGGGCAGGGGCCACAGGAGCCAGGACGCCCCATCGGTTCCCGTCAGTTCGGCGGCTCGCGCGCCCGGCCATGCGCTGAAATCCAGAGGTTCACCTTCATGAGTCAAACCCACCCCCCACGCCTTGAGCAGGGCCTCTTTGGCCGTCCACCAGCGGAAGAACAACCGGGGCTGATCAGCGGGGGCTGCCGCGCGCAGGCAGGCCGCTTCGTGGGGATGAAAGAAACGCTCGGCCAGCGCAATCATGTCCGTGGCTCGATCCATCCGCTCAAGGTCCACTCCGGCGGGGCGGTCGCTGACCGCGACGGCCATCCGGTCCCGGGCGTGGGACAGGTTGAAGTGAAGAGTGGGATGAGAAACCAGCGCTGGTTTCCCGCGTGGTCCGTAATCAAAGGTCAGCGGGGCGGGATCCTGCCCTGCGAGGTAGCGGGCCAGAAGGTGGCGCAACGCCCCTCGAAACAGCATGAAACGTAGGCGGTCCTCCGCACGCACCAAATTCTGTGCTCGCCGTTGTTCATCTGGATTGAGCAGGGCGGCCAGTTGAGTCTGATGGGGTGCCAAGATGGCCTCCTCCAACAGCCAGAGGTCCACCGATTGCTTCGGATGCATCAGAAGATCGGTCGCCTGCCACGGCGTACTCACCGGTGTGACGCAGGGATCCGACCGGTTCACGTCCAGTTGCAGTGCAGGTCCTTTTAGCATGGGGCGCCTTGGCAAGATATCGGCATGGCAGAATGGTGAGGAAGGGACCGAAACAAGGCAAGGTCGGAACCATTCCCGCCTCCCCCTGCGGTTTGCTTTGATATTTACACTAATCTATATTGCCGCCGTGGGTGGCGTAGGTAGATTCACCTCCAATGTCCTCAAACCGGTCCAGGGGTTTTCACGCAAGCATGCTTACGGCAACCATGCTGCATCTGTGGATGGGGGTCGGTACGGCCAAAGCCCTGACCACCCAGCCCGACACCCAGGTCATGCACCATGGCGCCAAGGCAGCCATTCCCGTGCTGTGGAATGACACGGGCACCCTGCAGACCGGATCGCTGGAGGTGGTCGCAGCGCCAACCTTCGGGACCGCTACCGTTGGGTCGGATGGGAGAATCCTCTACCGGCACGTGACTGGCTTGCCCGCCTCGGATTCGTTTACCTATCGCGTAACCGATGGCGGCGGAACCACCAGCCCGCCCGAAACCGTCACCATCACCTTCAGCGCCCAGGGCCGCCTGGCCGCGACCACACTGAGGGTGCCCAACCGTGCACCCTCCACCAGCTATGAGGTGGTCGATGCCTTTCCCGGACAGACATTCAGTGTTCCCACCTCCATGGATGTCGCGCCCGACGACACCAATCATCTATTCGTAGTGGAGCGGGCCGGTCGGATCTACGTCATTACCAATGTCGCCTCCGCTTCGCCGGAGAAAGTCCTGTTCCTCGATATCAATACGAAGGTTATCAGCGATAACGAGCTGGGCATGAAGGGCCTGGCCTTCCACCCCGGCTATGCCACCAACCGTATATTCTTTGTCTCCTACTGCACCACCCAAGGCACGGCCCGTTTGAGCCGATTCGAGCGCTCGACCAATAACTATCACTATGCCGATCCCGCCACCGAGGTGGTGCTGATTGATCAGGTCAACAACGGCCTCATTCACAACATTGATGAAATAACCTTTGGACCCGACGGCTATCTCTATGTCGGCTTTGGCGACGAGGGACAGATCGGCGACACCCAGACCAATACGCAGACCATCACGAAGAATTTCTGGTCCTCCATTCTGCGCCTGGACCCCGATAAGTTGCCCGGCAACTTGGAGCCCAACCCTCACCCCGCCGTGCCAACGAATGGGGCCGGTCTGGCCTATTACTCGGTGCCCGCCGACAACCCCTTCGTAGGCGCCACCCAGTTTAATGGAAGTGCGGTCAATCCGGCCGATGTTCGCACTGAGTTCTATGCGGTGGGTTTTCGCAATCCCTGGCAGTTCAGTTTTGATGAGCAAACGGATGAGTTGTGGGTTGGCGATGTGGGCCACCAATCATGGGAGAAAGTTTGCGTCATGCCCGCAGGTGGCAATGCTGGTTGGGGCTTCTATGAGGGCACCCATCCCGGCCCCCGTGTCCCGCCGCCCGGCTTCACGTACGATCTGCCGGTGTGGGAATATCCGCATGGTGATGGCCCCTATGAGGGTTCGGCCGTGTGCGGTGGCCTGGTTGTGCGGGGTTTGCGCTATCCCGATCTAACGGGAAAATACATTTGCGCCGACATTGTAAAAGGCAACATATGGACCATCCAGCGCGCCGGGTTCACCACGCTGGTGGAGCGCATTGCCGGTGACGCCAGCTCCATCGTGCAGTTTGGCCGCGATCCTTCGAATGGCGACATACTCATGGTCGGTTATGGCGTAGGGCAGCTCCGCCGACTGGTGGTGAACACCAACGTGGTGTCTTTCCCGCCCACCCTCTCGGAAACCGGTGTGTTTGCCGATCTGACGGACCTCGCGCCCAACCCGGGGGTGGTGGCCTATGGGCTGAATCTGCCCTTCTGGTCCGACTACGCGATTAAAAGCCGCTGGTTTGCCCTCACTAACCTGGTCGATGGTTTCGGCTATCACCGGGACGACCCCTGGACAACGCCTACGGGCATGGTGTGGGTGAAGCACTTTGAGATGGAGATGGATCGCGGGAATACCAATACCCGGCGGCGCATCGAAACCCGGTTGCTGGTCCGCGGCACCAATGGCACCTACGGTGTTTCCTATCGCTGGAACACCAATGGGACCGAAGCCTTTCTGGTGCCCGACCCTGGCGACTCGTTGCTGCTCACCATTACCAACAACGGCATCCCCACGGCGCAGAACTGGAGCTTTCCCAGTCGCAGCGCTTGTCTTTTCTGCCATGTTGCGGTGGCCGGACATGGGTTGAGTTTCAATACCCGGCAATTGAACCGTACGGGCCAGCTGGCGGCGGTCACCGGCAACCAGATCGATCTGCTTGCCGCGGCCGGTTACTTTACCAACGCGGTGGACAATCCGCAGACCGTGCCACGCCATGTCCGACCCTCGGAGACCAACTACAGCCTGGACGTGCGGGCTCGTTCCTATCTGGCCGTCAATTGCGGCTATTGCCACAGCGGAACCAGCAGTCCTGTACCGAGCCAGTGGGATGGCCGGGCCCATCCGCTGCTTTCGAGCTGCGGCATCATCCGTGTCCCCGCATCCGACAACGGTGGGGACACCAACAACCTGCTGGTCGTGCCGGGCGAGGTGAACCACAGCATCATCTGGAACCGGATAGCGGTCAGCAACGGGTTCACCCGCATGCCGCCGCTGGCCAGCAATGTCACCGATCCGGAGGGCATCCAGCTCATCGCGGATTGGATCGCTCAAGAGCTGCCCGGCTGGCAGTCCTACGTGGATTGGCGGCTGGCCCGGTTCGGCAGTACCACGTCCACCAATGGCGCGCCGGATGCCGACCCGGATCAAGATGGGCACAACAACTACACCGAATTCCTCACCTACGGCAGCCCTACGAATTTTGACACCGGCTGGGTGGGGGATATGGGACGCAATACGGCCGGGCTGGAAGTTACCTATGAACTGTTCAACCGCCGGGTGCAGGTGGAATCCAGCCCCGACCTGAACCAGTGGCAGCCGCTGGCCGTCCCCGGCAACCAGGGCCTCGCCGCCGCTTCCGGCCAGGTCACCCGCATCACCATCCCCACCACCGCCACCAACACCTTCTATCGCTTCCGCGTGGAAGAGCAGTAATTTCGTCGGGTAGAATTTACTCCCGAAGAATACAATGAAAGCGGGAGTGGATACGTGGTAAATGGGCTCTCCATCAAAAGAGGGGGCAAGGCCGCTCCTGAGACCATACGATGGTCT